>NZ_JBMJCT010000001.1:0-294556 GCF_049222185.1 Streptomyces sp. LaBMicrA B280
CCCCCGCGCCCGTGCCCCGCGCCCGCGCCGCGCCCGCGCCGCCCCCCCCCGCACCCCCGCCCCTACGCCCCCCAGACCGCCGGTCGTCGCAGTGTTGCCACGAACTTGTAGCGCGACCCCCGGTACACGGACCGCACCCACTCCACCGGCGCTCCCTGCGCGTCCCGTGAGTGCCGGGACATCAGCAGCATCGGCAAGCCCACGTCCGTGGCCAGCAGTGCGGCCTCCCGGGGGGTCGACAGGGAGGTCTCGATGGTCTCGTCCGCCGACGACAGCCGCACCCCGTAGACCTCCGCCAGCGCCGTGTACAGCGACGGACACGACGCCAGCACCCCCCGCAGCCCCGGGAACCGGCGCGCCGACAGATGGGTCGTCTCGATCGCCATCGGCTCCCCGCTGGCGAGCCGCAGCCGCTCGATCCGCAGCACCCTTTCCCCCGCGGCGACCCCCAGCAGCCCCGCCAGCCGCTCGCCCGCCGGTACCTCCCCGACATCGAGCACCTGCGAGGCCGGCGACAGCCCCTGCGCCCGCATGTCCTCGGTGTGCGAGGTGAGTTGCAGCGTCCGGTACAGCTTGGGCTGCGCCACGAACGTGCCCTTGCCCTGGATCCGGTCCAGCCGCCCCTCCCCGACCAGCTCCTGGAGCGCCTGCCGCACGGTGGTCCTGGAGGTGTCGAACTGCTCGGCCAGCACCCGTTCCGCCGGCACCGCCGCACCGGGCTGGAGCGCCTCGGTCATGGCGAGCAGCCGCTGCTTGATGCGGTAGTACTTCGGCACGCGCGCGCCGCTGACGTCGGTGGTCATGCCTGCCTTCCGGCTGTGTCGATGGGCTCCCGTTATAGCGACCAAGTGCCCTATGGTCTAGTCCAACTGAACGGACCGGGCGAAAGGGACGGACGCGACCGTGAGCGCGGATCCGAAGCGGACGAAAGCGCTCCGGTGACTTTCTCGTAACGGCCTCAACCCGGCTCCCGGACCACCCTTGACACCCCGAAAGGTCTAGGCCAAGCTCCACCGTACTGGTCTACACCATTAGTGGCCAGGTCCCGAGCCCTACGTGCAACAGCGTCGTACGCAGGTCACCGCCGAGGGCGTGGGGGGTTGAGTGGCATCCCTGAGGAGGGTGGCGTGAAGCGCAAGCTCGCTTCCGCGATCGTGATCGCGGGCATGATGGTCTCCGTTGCGGCGTGTGGCGGAAACGACGGCAAGGACAGCAAGGACGCGGGTCCCAGCAGCTGGAAGGGCCAGACCCTGACGGTGTGGACCATGGACGGCTCCGCGCCGCCGCAGTGGACCAAGGACGTGCAGGCCGCCTTCGAGAAGAAGACCGGCGCCAAGGTGAAGTTCGAGATCCAGAAGTGGGACGGGATCCAGCAGAAGATCACCACCGCTCTCTCGGAGGACACCCCGCCGGACGTCCTGGAGGTCGGCAACACGCAGACCCCGGCCTACGCGTCCACCGGCGGCCTCGCCGACCTCGGCGACCTCAAGCAGTCCATCGGCGCCGACTGGACCGCCTCGGTCTCCAAGTCGTCCGTCTACGACGGCAAGCAGTACGCGGCCCCCTGGTACTTCGCCAACCGCGTCGTCATCTACAACAAGAAGATCTGGGCCAAGGCCGGCATCAGCTCCACGCCGAAGACCCGTGACGAGTTCCTCAAGGACCTCGACACCATCGGCAAGAAGACGGACGCCGAGCCGATCTACCTGCCCGGTCAGAACTGGTACTTCCTGGACGGCCTGATCGTCGGCCAGGGCGGCGACCTGGTGAAGAAGCAGGGCGACAAGTACGTCTCCAACCTCGCGGACCCCAAGGTCGCCGCGGCCATGGAGATCTACAAGAAGTACGCCGCCTACTCCAAGGCCCCCAAGGACAAGGACGAGGCCACCCCGCAGCAGGCCACCGTCTTCGCCAAGGGCAAGACCGGCGCCTTCATCGGCATGGGCTGGGAGGCGGCCACCGCCATCCAGGCCAACAAGTCCATCGAGAAGGACCTCGGCTACTTCACCATCCCCGGCGCCACCGCCGACAAGCCCGAGGGCGTCTTCCTCGGCGGCTCCAACCTCGCGGTCGCCCAGAACAGCAAGAAGCAGTCCCTGGCCAAGGAGTTCCTGAAGGTCGCCCTGTCCGACCAGTACGAGGGCGAACTGGCCAAGCTCAGCGGCGTCATCCCGAACAAGACGTCCCTGGAGAGCAACCTCAAGGGCAACGCCGCCGCCGAGGCCGCGGCGCCGGGCGCCGCGGTGGGCGGCACCACCCCGCTGATCCCCGAGTGGGCCGCGGTGGAGAACACCCCGAACCCCATCAAGTCGTACATGACCGCCGTGCTGAACGGTAAGGCCCCGGCCGCCGCCGCCAAGGACGTCGAGGGCGAGATCAACCAGCGTCTGGCCCAGCAGAACTGACCCCGCGGCCGGGGGCGTCCCAGCGACGCCCCCGGCACACCTGCGCCGCCCGCGCCCCTCGGCGCCGGCGGGGCACACGATTTCGTACGGCCACGGAAGAGACGACGACTCATGTCAGTGCAGACCGAAGGCACGGACACGGCCGGGGGGCCCGCTGTCCGCAAGGGCCGGGCGCCGGCGCCGCCGCGCGGTGCGGACCGGGCCTCCCGGTCCCCGGCGGCCCGCCTTGCCGCCACCCCCTATCTCCTCCTGCTGCCCGCGCTGGTGGCCACACTGGTCCTGCTGGGCTGGCCGCTGGTCAAGAACGGCATGCTGTCGTTCCAGAACCTCAACCCGCGGCAGCTCATCCAGCACCTCACCGAGTGGAACGGCTTCCACAACTACCAGCAGGTCCTGACCGGTTCGGACTTCTGGAAGGTCGTCGAACGCTCGGTCCTGTTCACCGCCGTCAACGTCGTCCTGATCATGCTGATCGGCACCCTGGTCGGACTGCTGCTGGCCCGCCTCGGCAAGAAGATGCGCCTCACCCTGCTCGCGGGCCTCGTCCTCGCCTGGGCCATGCCCGTCATCGCGGCCACCACCGTCTACCAGTGGCTGTTCGCCCAGCGCTTCGGCGTTGTCAACTGGGTCCTGGACAAGCTGGGTTGGCACTCGATGGCCGACTACAACTGGCTGGGCAGCCAGCTCTCCACCTTCTCGGTGATCGTCCTGCTC
Source organism: Streptomyces sp. LaBMicrA B280 (assembly GCF_049222185.1). Lineage (NCBI taxonomy): Bacteria > Bacillati > Actinomycetota > Actinomycetes > Kitasatosporales > Streptomycetaceae > Streptomyces > Streptomyces sp. LaBMicrA B280. Next base: position 3,120 of record NZ_JBMJCT010000001.1, read on the forward strand.
ATCGTGTGGCAGTCGATCCCGTTCGTCGCGATCAACCTCTACGCCGCGACGACCACCATCCCCAAGGAGCTGTACGAGGCCGCCTCCCTGGACGGCGCCGGCGCCTGGCAGAGCTTCACCTCCGTGACCCTGCCCTTCCTGCGCCCCTTCCTCTACTCCACGACCTTCCTCGAAGTCATCTGGGTCTTCAAGGCGTTCCCGCAGGTCTTCGCCATGAACGAGGGCGGCCCCGACCGCCTCACCGAGACCCTGCCGATCTACGCCTACGTCGAGGGCGTCGGAAACCAGCACTTCGGGGTCGGCGCGGCGATCTCCTTCCTCACCATCCTGGTCCTGCTCGTCATCACCTCGTACTACCTGCGCATGGTGCTCAAGCAAGAGGAGGACGAGCTGTGAAGCGCTCGCTCTTCGGCCGTATCTGGCCCAACGCGACCGCCGTCGTCCTCTTCGTCGGCCTCGTGTTCCCCGTCTACTGGATGTTCGCCACGGCCTTCAAGCCGACCGGCGACATCATCACCGACAACCCGGTCTGGTTCCCGAGGCACTTCACCTTCAGCCACTTCGACCGGGCCGTCCACGCCGACCACTTCTGGACCCTGGTCGCCAACTCCGTGACCGTGACGCTCTGTTCGGTCCTGCTGTCGCTCGTCATCGCCCTGTTCGCCGCCTTCGCGCTCGCCCGGATGCGGTTCAAGGGGCGGCGCGGGTTCATCGTCACCTTCATGCTGGCGCAGATGGCCCCCTGGGAGGTCATGATCATCGCCATCTACATGATCGTGCGCGACGGCGACATGCTGAACAGCCTGGTCCCGCTCACCGTCTTCTACGCGATGATGGTGTTGCCCCTCACCGTCCTGACGCTGCGCGGCTACATCGCCGCGGTGCCGAAGGAGCTGGAGGAGTCGGCGATGGTCGACGGCTGCACCCGCCTCCAGGCCTTCCGCAAGGTGATCTTCCCGCTGCTCGCGCCCGGCCTCATGGCCACCTCGCTGTTCGGGTTCATCACCGCCTGGAACGAGTTCCCGCTGGTCCTGATCCTCAACAAGGACATCGAGAAGCAGACCCTGCCGCTGTGGCTGTCGCAGTTCCAGACCGCGTTCGGCGACGACTGGGGCGCCACCATGGCCGCCTCGTCCCTGTTCGCGCTGCCCATCCTGATCCTCTTCATCTTCCTGCAACGCAAGGCTGTCAGCGGTCTGACCGACGGCGCCGTGAAGGGATGACGCCAGATGACCACACTCGCCACCGGCCCGGACACCCTGACCCGCGACGCCCTCGCGGTGCTGCAACCCGGCTTCGACGGCACCACCGCCCCCGACTGGGTGCGCCGCCGCCTCGGTGAGGGCCTCGCCTCCGTCGCCCTGTTCGGCCGCAACGTCGTCACCGAGAACCAAGTCACCTCCCTGACTGCCCAGTTGCATGCCGAGCGGGACGACCTCCTGATCGCCATCGACGAGGAGAGCGGCGACGTCACCCGCCTCGATGTGCGCACCGGCTCGTCCTTCCCGGGCAACCACGCCCTCGGCGCCGTCGACGACCCCGATCTCACCCGCGCCGTCTCCCGCGAGCTGGGCCGCCGCCTGGCCGCCTGCGGCGTCAACTTCGACTGGGCGCCGTCCGCCGACGTCAACGCCAACGCCGACAACCCGGTCATCGGCGTCCGCTCCTTCGGCGCCGCCACCGACCTCGTCGCCCGGCACACCGCCGCCTGGGTCGAGGGCCTGCAGTCCACCGGCGTCGCCGCCTGCACCAAGCACTTCCCGGGCCACGGCGACACCAACATCGACTCCCACCACGCCGTACCCCGTATCGATGTCGACGCCGAGACCCTCTTCGCGCGCGAACTGCCCCCGTTCCGCGCGGCGATCGCCGCCGGCACCCGGGCCGTCATGAGCGCGCACATCCTCGTCCCGGCCCTGGACCCCGACCGCCCCGGCACCCTCTCCCGCCGCATCCTCACCGAGCTGCTGCGCGAGGAACTCGGCTACCAGGGCCTGATCGTCACCGACGGCATGGAGATGCGCGCCATCTCCGGCACCTACGGCCTGGAACACGGTGTGGTCCTCGCCATCGCGGCCGGCGCCGACGCGATCTGCGTGGGCGGCGGACTGTGCGACGAGGGCACGGTGCTCGGCCTGCGGGACGCGCTCGTGGCCGCCGTACGCTCCGGCGAACTGCCCGAGGAACGGCTCGCCGACGCGGCCGCCCGGGTCCGGGAGCTGGCCCGCTGGACGGCCGGCGCGCGCGGCGACGCGGCCCGCACCGAACCGGCACCGCAGATCGGCCTGACGGCCGCGCGCCGGGCGCTGAGAGTGACCCGCGCCGGGGCCGCCGTACCCGTCAACTCGCCTGTCTACGTCGCCCAGTTCAACCCCGAGCCCAACATCGCCGTCGGCGACCAGACCCCCTGGGGCGTCACCGACGAGCTGAGGCGGCTGGTGCCCGGCAGCACGGACGGCTCCTTCACCGGCACGGACGCGGGCACCCTCGCCCTCGCCGCCGCCGGTGACCGCCGGATCGTCGCCGTCGTCCGCGACGAACACCGCCACGACTGGATGCGCTCCGCCCTCGACACCCTCCTCGCCGCCCGCCCTGACACCGTTGTCGTGGAAATGGGCCTGCCCCAGGCGCCACCGAGAGGGGCCGTGCACATCGCCACGTACGGCGCCGCGAGAGTGTGCGGCGTCGCGGCGGCGGAGGCCGTCGTCAAGGGCTGAGCGGAAAGCACGAGGGGCCGGGGGCCCGGTGTTCCGGCTGGGGTAGGTCCGGGGGGGGCCTACGGCGGGCGGGACGGGGCGGGGTCGGGGTCGGGACGGCGCGGTGCGCGTACGTCGCGGCGGGGGACCGCGGGAGCGGGGGCGGGGGGCCCGCGCCGACGGGGACGGGGACGGGCCCACCCGACCCGGACCGGGCCCGTGCCGGGCGTCCTCCGTGCCGACCGGGTCAACCCTGGGCGCCCGGGCGCCCTGACGGGACCGTCCCAGCGGCCCTCGCGGGCCTGACCGCCCCTTCTTCGTCCGGCCCGGCCCCCATCCGAAGCGGGGTGTGCTCGGCCCAACCCGGCAGGGCCGAGCCCACCCACCCCGGCGCTGTCCGCGCCCCGCAGAGGCGCGGTGCCGTCCTCGATATGCGGCCCCGCCGCGGGGCACGACAAGCCGCACCGCGCCCGCACCCTCTCCCGTGCCGAGGCCATCCCCACCCCGTCAAGAACCCTCCACGCCCCGGCGTATGCCACCGGCACATGTCTCACCGCCACCCACATCCGTCACCTCGGAGTGCTCGCATGCAGACACCAGCCCCCTACCTCCACCGCGCGGCTTCCGGCCGCCCCTACTTCAGCGCCGACGGCGAGACCTACCTCACCCCGACCCCGTTGCGCGACATCGAGAAGTCCCGCCCGCTGAGGGTGCTTTCGGCAGCGGACTTCGCGTTCTGGCAGCGTTACGGCTACGTCGTCGTCCGCGAGGCCATCACCCCCGGCGAGGCCAAGCAACTCCTGGACTTCGCCTGGGAGTTCCAGGGCCTGGACCCGGACCGCCCGGACACCTGGTACGAGCAGCCCGAGTTCCGCTCCGAACTCGACCAGCACCTTTTCATCTACGGCTTCGTCGAGTCGTACCACCACCAGCTCCTGTGGGACAGCCGGCAGAACCAGCGGGTCTACGACGCCTTCGTGGACGTCTGGGACTGCGAGGAGCTGTGGGTCACCCTGGACCGCCTCAACCTCAACCCGCCCAACACCGGCACCCGTTCACGCTCACTGATCGAACCCACCAGCGAGGGCTTCGACATCGATCTGCACTGGGACGTGGACACCACCCTCGCCGTGCTGCCCCAGCGCGTGCAGGGCATCATCGCGCTGAACGACACCCGCCCCGAGCTCGGCGGCTTCCAGTGCGCCCCCGAACTCTTCCGCCGCTTCGAGGAATGGCGCCTGGCCCAGCCACCCGGCCGCGACCCGATCCGCCCGAACGCCGACCGCACCGAGTTCCCCGTGGTCCGCCCCGACCTCCAGGCCGGTGACCTGCTCATCTTCAACGGGCTGCTCGCCCATGGCGTCGCCCCGAACCACTCGGAGCGCGGGGTCCGGGCCGTCCAGTACCTGTCGATGATGCCCGCCCTGGAGGAGCACACCGCCCTGCGCGACTCCCGCGTGCACTCCTGGCGCACCCTGGCCACCCCCGACTGGAACGGCACCCTCCTCGGCGACGCAGGGCGCCCCGAGGCGGAGCGCTACGGCCCGGCCGAACTCAACTCACTGGGCCGCAAGTTGCTGGGCCTGGACTCCTGGACCGGCGGAGGCGACGCCAAGTGAAGCACCGCGTCTGCCTCTGCCTGCCCACCAACCGCGCCTGCCCCGCGACGATCACCGCCCTGCACCAGGAGGCCGCCTACGCGGTCCGCCACTTCGACGTGGACGTCCATCTCCTGATCCTGGACTCCGCCGACGCCGACACCCGCGCCGACCACCTGCGGGTGCTCGCCGCGCTCCCCGAGGTCGCCCAGGTGACCGTCCACCACCTGGACGAGGACCAACAGCGCACCCGCCTGAGCGAGTTGATCGACACCGCGGGCCTTTCCGCCGGTCTCCTCGATCTGCTGCTCCCGCCCGCCGTCTCCTACGGCGCCTGCACCAACCGCGCGTTCCTGTTCGCCGCCGCGCTCGGCTGCCGTTCCCTGCACCGCAGGGACTCGGACAGCACCTACCAACTCCACGCCGGGCAACCGGTGTTCCCCATCCACCACGAACTGCCCTGGCTGGGCCGCCCCGCCGCCGAGGCGACGGCCGCCGGACTGCGCACCGACCTCGACCCGGCCCACGCCCGGCGCCCGGTCTCCCTGGTGGGCGCCTCCTTCATCGGCGAACTCTCCGTGGACATCGCCGAGATGCGCCGCCTCGATCCGGCCGTCTACCACGACGTGGTCAGCCTCTGGGCGCCCATCGACTGGCCGGAGGAGCGCAAACGGGACCTGGTCGCCGAGTCCTTCACGGGCGCGGGCACCGCCCCGTTCACCGGCGACCGCTCGACCCTCACCCTGGTCGACCCGATGCGCGTCGACATGTGCAACATCGCCTTCGACCGGGCCGTCTACGAACGCGTCCCGCTGCCGCCCGCCACGGACACCATCGGCAGCGACTACTTCCTGCTCCACCTGGTCCACGACGCCACGCTGCCTGGCATCCTGCACAACCGGCACATCGAGAACTTCCACACCCCCGAACGCCGCACCCCCACCGGCTTCCCCGCCTACCAGCGCCGCTTCGTGAAGTTCCTGCTGTCGATGCACTACTTCCACCATGTCTACGACCGCATGACCGCCACCGGCCCCGCCCTCCTGGACGACGACGACCGGGTCCGCCCCGACCGGATCACCGAGTTCCTCCGCGCGAGCACCACCCTGGACCCCGCCGAGAACCTCTGGCGCCTGGACCGCCTGGACGCGTCCTACCGCAAACTGGGCGGCAGATACGCGGAGTTCGCCGAGCAACTGGACGACGAACGCGACCAGTTGCTGACCGAGGCCGGCTCGGACATATCGGCCTACGCGGACCTGATCGACGCCTGGCCCGCACTGATCGAAGCGACCCGCACATGAACACCGCCCCGAAGGAGCGCGGGAACCCGCGCGCCCAGCCCCACCGGACCCGCACCCGCCCGGCAACGCCCCCCGGCACCCCCGTGGACGAACTCACCGCCGCCACCACCGACCGCATCGTCTACAACCTCACCGGCATAGAGCACCAGTACGACGCCCTGCGCGCCGAACTCCCCGCCACCGACATCCGCTTCGCCCTCAAAGCCTGCCCCGTCGACGACGTCCTCCACTGCCTGGCGGCGCGCGGCGCCGGCTTCGACGCCGCGAGCCCCGCCGAGATAGCGCAAGCCCTCCGCACCGGCGTCGACCCGAGCCGCGTCCACTACGGCAACACCATCAAGTCCGACCACGACATCGCCGAGGCCCACCGCCAGGGCATCCGCACCTTCGCCACCGACAGCGTCGAGGACGTCACCGCCATCGCCCGGCACGCCCCCGGCGCCCGCGTGTTCTGCCGCCTCGCCACCAGCGGCGAGGGCGCCCTGTGGGGCCTGAACCGCAAATTCGGCTGCGCCCCCGAGGACGCCGTACGCATCCTGGACACGGCCCGTTCGGCCGGCCTCACCCCCGCCGGTCTGTCCGTGCACGTCGGCTCCCAGCAGATGACCGCCGAGGGCTGGCAGGCCGCCCTCGACCTGCTCGCCGAGACCCTGACGGCGCTGGCCGGGCGGGGGATCGTACCGGACCACATCAACCTCGGCGGCGGACTGCCCGCGCTCGGCTACCGGGACCGCCACGGCGACCCCCTCGATCCGCCCCTGGACAAGATCTTCGCCGTGCTCCGCGAGGGCATGGACCGGCTGCGCGCCCTCGCCCCCGTCACCTTCGTCATGGAACCCGGCCGCCATCTGGTCGCCGACCACGGCGCCGTCCGCGCCCATGTCGCCCGCCTCACCCACCGCCGCGGCCCGGACGGCGCGGACGCGCACTGGCTCTACCTCAGCTGCGGCAAGTTCAACGGCCTGTACGAGATGGACCAGTTGACCCACCACATGGTCTTCCCCGGACAGCCGGACGCGGGGGAGACGGTACCGGCGATCGTCGCGGGACCGACCTGCGACAGCGACGACGCCTACGGCGCCGGCCTGCACCCGGTCCGCATCCCCCGATCCCTCGCCTCCGGCGACCCGGTGTGGATCCTCTCCGCCGGTGCCTACGCCACGAGTTACACCACCGGCGGCTTCAACGGCTTCGGCCCGCTGCCCTGCGTCTGCGTACGCGCGCACAACTCCCCAGACCATGAACGGCCTTGAAATGAACGACCACATACGCATCCGGGAGATAGCGGCCCCCGACTGGCCCGCGCTCGCCGCCCTCGAACACGAGGCGTACGCGCACCTCTCCCTCGCCGAGGGCGAGCACCTGCTGCGCTCCCGGGCCGCCGCCTCACCCGCCACCTGCTTCGCCCTCACCGTGGACGGCCGACTGGCGGGCTACACCCTCACGTTGCCCTACCCCCGCCCGCACTGCCCGGACCCGACCCGCCCCGAGCACACCCGCCACATCACCACCAACCTCCATCTGCACGACCTGGTCGTCAGCGCCCCGCTGCGCCGCAAGGGGCTGGGCACCCGCCTGGTCCGCCATGTCACCGAGACGGCACGGGACCGCGGCTTCGAGACGGTCTCGCTGATCGCCGTGGCCGGCAAGGAGACCTTCTGGCGGGCGAACGGGTACGCGCCCCACCCCGAGACCCCGGTCCCGTCGGCCTATGGCACCGACGCCCTCTACATGTCGGCCCGTCTGCCCCGCGAAGCGCTGAGGACGCCCTGATGCCCACCCCCTCCTTCTCCCGCGCGAAGTGGTCGATCGCGGCCCTGTTCTGCTTCCTCGGCTTCCAGTACGGCACCTGGGTCTCCCGCCTCCCCGCGCTGAAGACCCGCCTCGACCTGGGAGCCGGGGAAGTGGGTCTGCTCCTGATGGCCTGCGGCGCGGGCGCGGCCGCCGCGTTCCCGCTGGTCGCGGTGCTGATGCGGCGCCTCGGCTCACGCACCCTGTCGCTCGCCTCGGCGCTGGCCCTGATCGTCGTCCTGGCCGCGCTGTCGGTCGTACCGAACTACCCCCTGGCCCTCCTCGCGGTCTGCGCCGACGGAGTCGCCGTCGGCTGCCTCAACGTCGCGATGAACGCGCAGGGCGCCGCGCTGGAGTCCTCGTACGACCGCACGGCGATGTCCCAGCTCCACGCCACCTTCAGCGCGGGCCTGCTCACGGCGGCCCTGCTGACCTCCGGCGTCACCAGCCTGACGCAGTCCGTCCCGGTCCATTTCACCGTGGCCGGAGCGGTGTTGCTGCTCCTGCCGGTGTGCGCCCGCCGGGGCCTGCTCCCCGACGCCCCGGCGCCGACGGAGACGGCGACGACAGCGGCGGAGAGCCGAGGCAGACGACGCTGGTCCCTCCCCTCCGGCCTGACCCTCCTCATGGGCGCCGCCATGACCTTCGGCACCATCACTGAGGGCGCGATGAACGACTGGTCGACCCTCTACCTCAAGGACTCCGTCAAGGCGTCCTCGACGGTCGCCCCGCTGGGCATCGCGGTGGTCTCCGCGACGATGCTCCTGGCCCGCGCCTGCGCCGACCGCTGGCGCGACCGCTGGGGCGACGGCCCGGTGGTGCGGGCGGGCAGCGCGCTCGCCGCCGTCGGACTGGGGCTCGCGCTGCTGGCCGGCGGGGTGCCCGCGACGCTCCTCGGCTTCGCCTGCGTCGGCCTCGGCGCGGCCGCCATCACCCCGTGCGTGTACGTCGCCGCCGCCGAACGCGGTTCCGACGCACTGTCGTTGGTCGCCGCCATGGGCACCACGGGCCTGCTGGCCGGCCCCGCCCTGATCGGCTTCGTGGCCACGGCGGGCGGCCTCACCCTGGGTATGGCCGTGGTCGCCGCCTCGGCCCTCGCGGTCACCGTCACCGCGACCTGGATCCCCTGGAACCTCCGCCGTACCCCGGAGCGGGAAACGCTCCGGACCGCCCCGGATCACAAAGATGTGACGACTCTTCGTTGAATCGCCAACTGTCTTCACAGGTCCTTCACTTCCTGTCATGCTCCTCGGCCTGACCGCAGAATTCAGCCAATGGAGCCCGCCCTATGGACGAGATCAAGCCCACCACCGTCGATGCCGGCCGGAGCGCCCCGTTCCCGGCGGGCGGCGCGCTCGCGCACGGCGCCGCAGGGGTCCCCGTCGCGCCCGGTCTCACGGGCGTGGCGATGAAGCGGCGCGGACCCGTCGCCGTATGGCTGGGCCTGCCCCTCATCACGCTCGGGATCTACCAGCTGGTCTGGTACTACAACATCCACCGGGAGATGCAGGAGTTCGACCGGCGCCGGACCCTCAACCCCGCGGGCAGCATGCTGGTCCTGCTCTTCTTGAGCTGGACCCTGGTGGCGCCGCTGGTCTCCTTCTACAACACCGGCAAGGCCATCGCGAACGCCCAGCGCGCCGCCGGCCTGCCGGTGACCTGCAGCCCCGCCGTGAGCATGTGGCTGACCTTCGTCTTCGGTCTGAACGTCTGGTACATGCAGCGCCAGCTCAACCTGGTCGTCGCCGCCTACCCGGGCGTCGAGCCGGGCGCCGGGGTGCCGCTGGCCGCCTGACCGCGAACCGGGCCCACCGTGCGCGCTCGGTCAACACCCCGTCACTGCCCGCACCATCCCCCAACTCCCCGCGCACTACGTTTCGTTCCACACGGCCCCGACCCGGAGGAACGGCGATGAAGCGCAGAGTCACGGCATGGATGGTGCCCGCGTTGCTCGTGGTGCTGAGCACCCTGGGGGCCGGGGCGCCGTCGTCGGCGCAGGGGCAGGCGCGGGGGAGCGGGGGGAGGACCGAGAGCGTCGCGGTCGGGGCGCAGTACGACAGCACGCATGTGTATGTCGCCCCGGGCGAGATGGACGCGTTCGTCGACAGCTGGCAGGCCGCCTTCGGCGGGACGCATACGGCCAAGGTCGTCACGACCGTCACGCCGACGCCCAGCAAGACCGCGTCGGAGCTGGTGTTCTCGCCCGTCGGCACGCTGTCCGTGTTCGGGTTCCAGACGCCGGTGCCGTATCCGTTCGGGGCCGAGCGGACGGGGTGGCTCGTGACCGACCTCGACAAGGGGGTGCGGGCGGCCCGGGGGAGCGGGGCGCAGGTCGTCGTCGCGCCGTTCGACGACCCCATCGGGCGGGACGCGGTCGTGCAGTTCCCCGGCGGGATCGACGCGCAGCTGTACTGGCACACCACGCCGCCGTCGTACCCGGCCCTGGAATCCGTGCCGGACAACCGCATCTACCTGACCCCCGACTCCGTCGGCCAATTCCTCGGCTCCTACCTGCGGTTCACCGGCGGCCGGATCGTCTCCGACCGGCGGGTGGCGGACGGCGGGGAGCTGGGGCTGGACGGGCGGACGTACCGGCGGATCGCCATCCGGTCGACGTTCGGGAACACCGTCGTCAGCGTCACCGACGGCCATCTGCCCTACCCGTTCGGGCGCGAGGTCACCGGATACGCGGTGCGGGATCTCGCCGCCACCCTGAGCAGGGCCGAAGCGACGGGGGCCGAGGTGCTGTGGGGGCCCTACGCCTCGGGCGGACGGCGGAGCGCCATGGTGCGATTCCCCGGCGGGTACGTCGCCGAGCTGCACCAGGGCAGCGACGGCTGAGGCGCGCCGCGCGTGGCGTCAGGGCGGCAGCACCTCGCGGAGCCTGCGGCGCGAGCCGATGCCCAGCTTCCGGAAGACCTTGGCCAGGTGGTACTCGACCGTGCTGGCGCTGAGGAACAACGCCGCCGCGATCTCCTGGTTGGTCGCCCCCTCCGCCGCCAGCCGGGCCACCCGCGCCTCCTGCGGGGTGAGCCCGGGGCCGCTGTCGGGGGCACGCACAGCGGTACGACCGCCCGTCGCGGTCAGCTCCAGCCGGGCCCGCTCGGCGAAGGCGGCCGCCCCCATGCGGACGAACTGCTCATGAGCCGCGCGGAGTTGATGCCGGGCCTCCTGCCGACGGCGGCGCCGGCGCAGCCACTCGCCGTACAGCAGACGGGTGCGCGCCACCTCGGGGGCCAGCCCGGAGGGGACGAGGTGCGCGAGGGCCTCCTCGAACAGGGGCTCCGCGTCGGCCGCCAGCAGCGCCCGCGCGCGGGCCAGCAGGCCCAGCGCCCACGGGGTGCCGCTCGCCACCGCCCGTTCGGCGAGCCTGGCCAGCGCCCGCTCGGCCATGTCGTGGTCGTCGTTGCGTACGGCGGCCTCGACCAGGTCCGCCAGGGCGAGACCCCCGAAGTGCGGCGGGTCCTGCTCGAAGACCGTCCCCGCGGCGGCCTGCGCGGCCCGGTAGTGACAGCGCCCGAGTTCGAGCAACGTCAGCGCGCAGCGCGCCAGTTGGACCTGGATGCCGCCCGCGCGACCGGGATCGGGGCCCACCTGGGCCGCCACGGCCGCGCGGGTGCGTTCCTCGTCACCCCGCCAGGCGTGCAGCATCACATCGCTCGGATGCGAACGCCGGGGATCCGCGCCGGTCGCCTCCGAGACGTCCTTGAACTCGGCGAAGTGCTCCTCGGCCGCCGACAGGTTCCCCCGGAACAACTCCCAGGTCGCCAGCGCGTGCGCCGCCACCTGAAGCATCCGCAGGGCGCCCTGTCCCCGGGCCGCGGCGGCGTACCGCAGGGCGCAGGCACCCAGCGTGTCGAGGTCCCACAGCTCGATCGCGCCGATCATCCCGAGCAGGATCCACCGGGCGGCGTCCGTGAACTCCGCCCGGTCGGCCTGCATCGCGGTCAGCGCGTCGCACAGGATCGGCGCGGCGGCCCGATGGTCCACGGCGATCAGCGTCGCGTGTCCGGCCAGCAGCAGATCGGCGACGCCCGGCTCGCCCGGGAGCGCGGGGGCGTCGAGCGCGCTGCGGGCGATGTCCGAAGCAGCCGCTCCGGGCCGTGTGCGACCGGCCACGGACACCGCGTCGATGGCCTCCAGCAGGGCGTCATGGGCGGTCCGCGGATCCGTCTCCAGCAGGATGCGCGCGGCCCCCAGCAGACTCTCCGCGGCATCGTCCCGGCCGAGCAGCACGGAGATCAGACCCTGCAACCGCCTTGCGTGCGCGTCGAGTCGGGGTAAGCCGTGATCCGGCGACAGCATCTCAAGCAGCTGCTCGGCCCGGTAGGGCGCACCGGCCGTCAGCGCCGCCGCGCAGGCCGCGAGCAGGCGCAGATCGCGGGTGACGCCCTCCGGGGAGAGCTCGGCGGCGCGTTGCAGAAAGGCCGCCTGGGCGAGATACCCGCCGTGCTCGCGGGCCCGTGCCGCGCACGCCTCCAGCTCGGCGGCGACCGCCTCGTCGGGACCGTGGGAGGCGGCGGCCCGATGCCAGGCGCGCCGCTCCGCCTGGGCGGGACGGTCCAGCTCAGCGGCCAACGCGGCGTGCACGCGCCGCCGTTCGAGGCGGGGCGCACCACCGTAGACGGCGGACCGGATCAGGGGGTGCCGGAAGTGCGCCGTACCGTCGGGCCCGCGATCGGCGGCCGACTCCGCGCGCCGGGCACCGTCACCGCCCCGTTCCGCCAGCAGATCCATCCGCCGCGCGTCCTCGAACGCCTGGGCCACCTCGTCGTCCGTGGCGGGCCGCAGCCGCTGTACGGCACGGCGCACCAGGCCGGCGTCCCCGGTGGGCTCGGCCGCGGCGGTCAGCAGGACGGTGCGGACCAGCGGCGGCAGCCCCCGCACCTGGGCCAGGAACCGCGCCTCCACCCGGCGGTCCAGCGGCAGCGGCTCGCCCTCGGTCAGCTCACCGGCCGCGACGGACCGGGCCAACTCCTGGATGGCCAGGGGGTTTCCCGCCGTCTCGGTGAGGATCCGCCGGGCCACCACCCGGTCGATGCCCCCGTCCACCTCGGCCGTGAGCAGCGCCAGCGCGTCCGGGTCCGGCAGCCCGGCGAGTTCCAGTTCGGGGAGACCGCCGAAGGGGGCGCGCGGTACGTCGGTCTCGCGGACGCCGAACAGCATCACGATGGCGTCCGCGTGCAGCCTGCGGCTGACGAACGCGAGGACGTCGAGCGACTCCCGGTCCACCCACTGGGCGTCGTCGCAGACGATGAGCGACGGCTGCTCGGCGGCGGCGTCGGCGAGCAGGGTCAGGGCGGCCAGCCCGACGAGGAAACGGTCGGGAGGCGGGGCCGCGCTCATCCCGAACGCGGTTTCCAGAGCGTCCCGTTGCGGCCCGGGCAGCCGGTCGCGGCACCCGAGGAAGGGGAGCAGCAGTCGGTGGAGGGCGGCGAAGCCCAGTTCCTGTTCGACCTCGACCCCGGCGACCTGGCTGACCCGGAAGCCGGTGGCGCGGGCGGCCGCGTACTCCAGCAGAGCCGTCTTGCCGATGCCGGCACCGCCGCGCAGGACGACGACGCCGCTGAGGCCCTCGCGCGCCCTGGCGAGCAAGTCGTCCAAGGCGGCTCGCTCGGTCCCCCGATCGTACAAGAGCATGATCGAACCCTAGCGGACCTCGGGGTTCACCTCCCTCTCACCGAACCCGCCGCACCGCTCCACTGGGGTGGCCGCCCCCGACGACTGGGGACTTTCCCTGATTCACGGCCCACCGCGCGAAGGCAGGGTGATGACGCGGCCCGGGCGGGCCGGGTACGGGCATGAAGGTGGGCAACATGGCGTCGGACGTGCGCACTTCGGGTCTCGGGTTCCTCCAGGTCGCCACGCTCGTACGCGAGCCGGACGACGGACGGGGGACGGATCCGGCAGGCGACGGACCGGGCCCGTCGGACTACGGACCGGGCTCGGTGGACTACGGACCGGACCCGGCGGCCTACGGACCGGGCTCGGCTGCCTACGGGCCTGACCCGTCGGCCGGCGGACCGCACCCGGGGGCGGAACGGCGGCGGGACGCGTCGGACTCCGGAGCGGATCGGCATCGCTGGCCGAGCGGCCCGCCGGGCCCCGGCACCGTCGTGCTCAGCGTGCAGGACGCGGGCGCCGCCGTCATCACCCAGGGCGACCGCAGCACGGAACTGACGCCGGGGGACATGATGCTCAACGACCCTTTACAGCCCTGGCAGTTGACGTACGACGAACCCATCCGGCTGCATGTCTTCCGGGTGCCGCAAGGCGCGCTGGCGGTCTCCGCGACCGACCTGCGGCGGATCGTCTCGGTGCCGATCCGGCCCCGCGAAGGTGGTGCGGCCGCGCTGCTGTCCCCGATGCTCCGCTCCCTCGCCTCCACCGTACGCCCGTGCCCGCCCTGGCTCGCCGAACGGCTGGCGGGCCACACCGCCGACCTGCTCGCCACCCTGGTGACCGAACGCAGCCTCAACCCCGCGGGCGGATCCGCGCCGCCCACCACCATGGATCCGCTGGTCATCCGCATCAGACGGTACGTCGACGAGCACCTGGCCGACCCCGGTCTGTCACCGGGGTCCGTCGCCGCCGCCCACTTCGTCTCGGTGCGCCATGTCCACCACCTCTTCACCACCCAGGGCACCACCCTCGGCCGCTGGATCCAGCAGCGCCGCCTGGAGGAATGCCGGCGCGAACTCGGCCGGGCCGGCGGTCGCCCCCCGGCCGTCTCCGCCGTGGCGCACCGCTGGGGGTTCGTCAGCGCGGCGCACTTCAGCCGCGCGTTCCGGCGCGCGTACGGCATGTCGCCGACCGAGTGGCGCCGGTCGAGCACCCCGCCCGCGCCGGACCACCGGCACCACCGGAACTTCTCGGCCACGCCCTGAACCCCCCGCCGCCCGGGGGATGTTCACCCCCGGACAACCCCTCTGCACGGTCGGCAAACCCCCGCCCACCTCCCGCTCCTACGGTGAGAACCCCCTGGAGCCCCCAGCCCCCAGCCCCCGGCCCCTTAGCCCCAACCCGCCAACCCCCAACCCCTTCACCGGAGGTGAACGCCGTGACGAGCATGCCGGTCTCGGGCGTGGTGCCCGCCACGGACGCCGAGGAACCCGCCGACCTGATCGTCCGCAACGCCAAGATCCACACCGGCGATCCGGCCCGCCCCGAGGCCCGTGGCCTCGCCATCCGGAACGGCGATGTGCTCGCCCTCGGCGACGACCACGAACTCGCCCGCCTGGTCGGGCCGTCGACCCGCGTGGTCGACGCGCTGGGCCGACGCGTCGTACCGGGCCTGAACGACTCCCATCTGCACGTCATCCGCGGCGGCCTCAACTACGTCCTCGAACTACGCTGGGACGGCGTGCCCTCGCTCCGCCAGGCGCTGGCCATGCTCAGGGAACAGGCCGGACGCACCCCGAAGGGGCAGTGGATCCGGGTCGTCGGCGGCTGGACCGCGGACCAGTTCGCCGAGCGACGCATGCCCACCGTCGCCGAGTTGAACGCCGCCGCCCCCGACACCCCGGTGTTCGTCCTGCACCTCTACCAGTCGGCCCTCATGAACCGGGCCGCCGTCCGGGCGGCCGGATTCACCGCCGAGACCCCCGACCCGCCCGGCGGCCAGTTCGTACGCGGCCGGGACGGATCACCCACCGGCGTCCTCCTCGCCGCGCCGAGCGCGCTCATCCTCTACTCGACGCTCGCCAAGGCACCCCTGCTCGAACCGGACCAACAGCGCGTCTCCACCAAGCACTTCCTGCGCGAGCTGAACCGGTTCGGACTGACCTCCGCGGTCGACGCCGCCGGCGGCTTCCAGAACTTCCCGGACAACTACCGTACGGTCATCGACCTCGCCCGGGACGGTGAGCTGACCCTGCGGATCGCGTACCACCTGTTCCCGCAGACCGCCGGGCAGGAGATCGAGGACCTCACCCGCTGGATCCGCACGGTCCGCCCCGGGGACGGCGACTCCTGGCTGCGGCTCAACGGCGCGGGCGAGAACCTCACCTGGGCCGCCGCCGACTTCGAGAACTTCGCCGAGCCGCGACCCGAACTCACCGCCTACGAGGCCGAGTTCGAGACCGCCGTACGCCTGCTCACCGAGAACGGCTGGGGCTTTCGGCTGCACGCCACCTACGACGAGACGATCCGCCGCGACCTCGCCGTCCTCGAACGCCTCGCCGCCGAGGGCCTGTTCCCGGGCGGCAACCGCTGGCTGTTCGACCACGCCGAGACCGCGAGCGACGAGAGCCTGGACCGGATCGCCGCGCTCGGCGGCGCGCTCTCCGTGCAGAACCGCATGTCCTTCCAGGGTCGTGCCTTCGTCGACCGCTACGGCACGGCTGCCGCGACCCGCACCCCGCCGGTGCGCCGCATGCTCGACAAGGGACTCACCGTCGCCGCCGGGACCGACGCCACCCGGGTCTCCTCGTACAACCCCTGGGTCGCGCTGCACTGGCTCGTCACCGGCCGCACCGTCGGCGGTCTCGCCCTCTATCCGCGCGGCCATCTGCTGACCCGCGAGAAGGCGCTGGAGCTGTACACCCGCGGCGGCGCCCGCCTCACCGGCGAGGACGAGGTGAAGGGCATCCTGCGGGAGGGCTGTTTCGGCGACCTCGCGATCCTGTCCGACGACTACCTCACCGTCCCGGCCGAGGACATCCCGCACATCGAGTCCGTCCTCACGGTCGTCGGCGGCCGGATCGTCCACGCGGCGGCCGAGTACGAGGGTCTCGCCGAGGACCTGGAACCCGTCACCCCCGACTGGAGCCCGGTCGCCCGCTTCGGCGGCTACCAGGCCACCCCCCGGACACCGTGGACATCTCGGTCACCCTGGGCGCCGGGGCCCGGCGGGTGGTCTGGGGCCCGGCAGGCGTCCGACGTCGTGGACGCGGTCGCCGAGTCCGAGGAGCACCGCGGGTGGCGGGCGGCCCGCGGCACCCTGCCCGGCCCCCGGACCGACGGGGCGGCCCCCGCCTTCGACCCCTGTTTCGACCTCTGAGGCGAGGAGCGCCCTCCCATGACCATCGGACTGCTCGTCCTGCGCCTGTTCGCCGGACTGCTGATCGCCGGGCACGGCATCCAGAAGACCACCCCTTGTCTCGGCGGGCACGGACTGCGCGGCGGCATCGAGGAGTTCAGGGGTGACGGCTTCCGGGGCGGCGCCCTCACCGCGCTCGCCGCCGGTGCGGGCCAGGTGGGCTCCGGCCTGTTCCTGGCCGCCGGACTGCTCACCCCACTGGCCGCCGCCGTCGCCATGGGCGTCATGACCGTGGCGCTCACCGTCAAGTGGCGCCACGGGCTCTGGGTGCAGAACGACGGGTACGAGTATCCGCTCGTCCTCGTCGTGGTGGCCGCGGCCCTCTCCGCGACCGGCCCCGGCGACTGGTCCCTGGACCGCGCCCTCGGCCTGACGCCCTGGCCGTCGTGGTGGGCCCCGCTCGCCGTGGCCGTCGGCGTGGGCAGCGGCCTGCTGACCCGGCTGGTCCTGCACCGACCGCCCGCGTCCGCACCGACCATCCCCGAGAGGGCACGATGAGCACCGAACCCCCCGCGCCGCAGAGCGAGTTGACGCAGACGCGGCAGCCCGACCCCCCGGGCCGCCACTTCGAACCCGACCTGCGCCGGATGACCCGCATCAACCTGCGCCCCATCGCCTCCCCGATGCCGGTCGGCTTCTTCGCCGTGGCCATCGCCTCCGTCCTCGTCGGAACCATGCAGCTCGGCCTCTTCGGGGACGACGCCCACCGGGCCGTGGCCCTGACCATCTGCCCGGCCTTCGTCCTCCAACTGATCGTCAGCATCCTGGCGTTCGGTGCCCGCGATGTGCTCGCCGCCACCCTGATGGCCTGCTTCTCGGGCACCTGGCTCGCCAGCGCCCTGGTCCTGGCCCTCGGCCCGCCCCAGGGCACCCAGGTGCTCGGCCTGCTCAACCTGGTCTTCGCGCTCTTCGCCCTGCTGATGGCGACCGTCGCCCATCGCAAGCGCGTCATGTGGTTCGTCCTGTGCGCGGCGGTGCCCCGCTTCGCCGCGGCCGGGGTCTTCAACCTCACCGGCGCCCACTGGCTCGGCTATGTCTCCGGCGCTCTCGGCCTCGTTCTCGCGGCGGTGGCCATGTTCGCCGCGTTCGCGCTGATGCTGGAGGACATGAAGGGCGAGGAGGTCCTGTTCGTCGGACGCCGGGGCCCGGCCGGCGAGGCCGTCGAAGGCGAACTCTCTGTCCAACTGCGGGACTTGGAACGCCAGGCGGGCGTCCGCCGCACACTCTGATCCCCGGCACCCCGCACAGACCAACATCGAAAGGTGAGTTGTGATGCCCTCGACCCCCGATGGCCAGAACGGCGGCAGCGGAGCCGGCCCGGTCCTGGAGCCCGAGGCCGCGGAATTCGCCGCCGCCACGGCCGAACCGCCCTACCTCTACGAGCTTCCCGTCGAGGAGGGCCGCAAGGCGGTGGACGACGTGCAGTCCGGCGCCGTCGCCCTGCCGGAGATCGACGAGGAGTGGGTGACCGTCGAGGGCGGCCCCACCGGCTCCGTACGGACGCGGATCGTGCGCCCGGCCGGACACCAGGGACCGCTGCCGGTGATCCTCTACATCCACGGCGCGGGCTGGGTGTTCGGCGACGCGCACACCCATGACCGCCTGGTGCGGGAACTGGCCGTCGGGGCCCGCGCGGCGGTCGTCTTCCCCGAGTACAGCCGCTCGCCCGAGGCCCGCTACCCCGTCGCGATCGAGGAGAGCTACACGGTCGCCCAATGGGTGGTCAGGGACGGCGCCGCCAAGGGACTGGACGCGGCGCGCGTCGCCGTCGCCGGTGACTCGGTCGGCGGCAACATGTCGGCGGCGCTCACCCTGCTGGCCAAGGAGCGCGGCGACGTCGAACTCGCCCTCCAGGTCCTCTTCTACCCCGTCACGAACGCGGCCTTCGACACCCCGTCCTACCAGCTGTTCGCCGAGGGCTACTTCCTGCGCCGCGACGGCATGAAGTGGTTCTGGGACCAGTACACCACCGACGAGGCGGACCGGGCCGAGATCACCGCGTCCCCGCTGCGCGCGAGCGTCGAGCAGCTCAGGGACCTGCCGCCGGCGGTCGTCATCACCGCGGAGGCCGACGTCCTGCGCGACGAGGGCGAGGCGTACGCCGCCCGCCTCCGCTCGGCCGGGGTGCCCGTCACCGCGGTCCGCGTCCAGGGCGTCATCCACGACTTCGTGATGCTGAACGCCCTGCGCACCACCGAGGGGGCCGAGGCCGCGATCACCCTCGCGGTGAACGCGCTGCGCAAGGCGCTCTACGCCGCCTGACGGCTCCTCATACGACCGTACGACCGCGCCGCCCCACCCACCCCCTCCCACCACTTTCCCCCCAGGAGCCCCCATGCCCGAGTTCGACCTCGACGCCGTCACCGCGGCGCCCAGCCCCGACCTCCTGACCCCCGACAACTGTGTGTTCCTGTTCGTGGACCACCAGCCGCAGATGTTCTTCGGCACCGGCAGCGGGGACCGCACCGCCATCATCAACAGCACCGTCGGCCTGGCCAAGGCGGCCCGCCTCTTCGACGTACCGGCGATCATCACGACCGTCGCCGCCGAGTCGTTCTCCGGCCCCGCGCTGCCGCAGCTCGTGCACGTCTTCCCGGACCACAAGCTGATCGACCGCACCAGCATGAACGCCTGGGAGGACCGCGCCCTGGTCGAGGCGGTGCGCGCCACCGGCCGCCGTAAGATCGTCATATCGGGCCTGTGGACCGAGGTGTGCCTGGTCCTGCCGGTGCTGTCGGCGCTCGGCCAGGGCTACGAGGTGTACGTCGTCGCCGACGCCTCCGGCGGTGTCACCCCCGCCGCCCATGAGCACGCCCTCCAGCGGATGACCCAGGCGGGCGCGGTCACCGTCACCTGGGTCCAGGTGCTGCTGGAACTCCAGCGGGACTGGGCGCGCACCGGCACGTACGACGGCGTGATGGAGATCGTGAAGGCGCACGCCGGCGCGTACGGCATGGGCGTGGTGTACGCCAAGCACTTCCTGGGCGAGGGCGCGGCGGGCTGACGTACGCCCTCCCGCCGTCCCTGCGCAGACGGTCATCACCCCCTGCGCGGACGGACGCGCGGGGGACGGGGCGCTCTTCTACATTCCGACCCATGACGACGACTGCGGACGACATCCACATCGCGCGGATCAACGCGAGCGACCGCACCCCCGTGCTGTTCGTGCACGGACTGTGGCTGCTCCCCAGCAGCTGGGACCGGTGGGCGAGGGTCTTCGACGAGGCGGGCTTCGCCTCGCTCACCCCCGGCTGGCCGGACGACCCGGACACCGTGGCCGAGGCCCACGCCCACCCCGAGGTGTTCGCGGGCAAGAGCGTGGGCCAGGTGGCCGACCACTTCGCCGGGATCGCCCGCCGCCTGACCCGCAAGCCGGTGGTGATCGGGCACTCCTTCGGCGGCCTGATCACCCAGATGCTCGCCGGGCGGGGCCTCGCCGCCGCGTCCGTGGCGATCGACCCGGCTCCCTTCCGCGGCGTCCTGCCGCTCCCCTTCTCCTCACTGCGCGCCGCGAGCGCGGTCCTCGGGAATCCCGCGAACTACCACCGCGCCGTACCGCTCACCTACGAGCAGTTCCGCTACGCCTTCGCCAACGCGGTGAGCGAGGAGGAGGCGCGGGACCTGTACGACCGCTACGCCGTCCCCGCCTCCGGCGAGCCCCTCTTCCAGGCGGCGGTCGCCAACATCAACCCCTGGAGCGAGGTCACGGTCGACACCCTGACCCCCGACCGCGGCCCGCTCCTGATCATCTCCGGCGAAAAGGACCACACCGTCCCCTGGCCCATCGCCGAGGCCTCCTACAAGAAGCAGGCCCGCAACGAGCACGCGGTCACCGAGATCCACGAAATGCCGGACCGCGGCCACGCGTTGACCATCGACCACGGCTGGCACGAGGTCGCCGAAACGGCCCTCTCCTTCATCTCCCGCTTCGTCGACCGACCGGACGCGTGATCTACTGGGACCTTCCAGTGCGAGCCGGGGGGCGACCTGATGTGGGACGGGGCGTTCTATCGCGTCCGACGTGACGGCTACGAGATCTGCTTCGTCCCCGACGCCGGGGTTCCCCTCGACGAGATCGACGACGTCGACATGTGGGTGGTCTTCGACGACGGGGCCCGCTGGTCGGGGACGATCTACACCCTGGACGTCGTCCGCCGCAGCATGGAGAGCGGACGGCAGACCGGTGAATGCCTCGACGGCAGGTACTTCTACGTCTGGGACGGCCTGATCGTCCGCGACCCGGGCATCGACGCAATGGTCGAGGTCGTCGACGAGCTGGTCCGCAGCGGTGACTACAGATCGGTCTTCCGCGATATGGGCCCTGAAGACCCTGAAGCGTGACCACCAACCGGCGCTCCCCGGCGGCTACTTCGCCCTGGTCCGCCGCGTAGGCAGGAGCGCGGTGACGTAGGCCGCGATGCGCGAGGTCGGCGCGTGCTCCGCTGGATGGAGGCACTGGACCTGCTGGAGCCCGAAGCCGTCGGGCGGGCGAACGCGCCCCCACGCCATGTCCCTCCTGCCGCACCGGATGTGGTCGGAGGAGGACTGGGAGCGCATTCAAGTGGGTTACTCCGCGAAGGACATGGACGAAAAGTGGAGCGTATTCGCCGAGGGCGATGTCGTCTTCCTGCACCGGAGCTGGACCGGCGGGGGCATCTTCGCGGCGACCTTCGCCCGGGCCGACGACGGCGGCCGACGGCGGCGGCCGACGGATCGTCGAGGCCGTGGTCGAGCGTGCCCCGCGGCGCTACCGCGGCCAGGACGAGGAGTACGACTGCCTGATGCTGGAGCTGGTCCTCAGCGCGATCGCGCTCGGCGAGCCCGCGCGCGAACTCCGCGCCGCCCTCGTGGAATCGACGCGCCGGAAGCCGGGAAACGCGGCCGCCCCCGCCAGGGTCGTCCTGCACAGCACCCTCGGACTGCGCTCGGAGCCGTAGCAAAAGGGCGGCAGCCGTCGTCACCAACCGCGTCGCGGTTTGGCGGCATCAATTGAACCGGATTCCAGGACCGCTTCGAGGACGCGGGAGACACACCGGGATCTGACACGCACCTGGCACGCTTGGACCGGCATCGGCAAACCTGATAGCACTGCACCGATAGACCGGTGAAGATGCTGTCATGACCGAACCGGATCCTGGTGAAGGCTTGATTCTCCTTGAGGACTTGATCTCAGAGGACCTTCACGAACGCATCACCGCCGCCAACCGTGCGGGGGTGATCGGGTGGGGACTCTTCTTCACAGCAGTCCACCAGATCCGGGCGGTGCTCGTGCTGCATCAGGCCGACGCCTGTGGGGCGGCGAGCCCGAACCGGCGAAGCGCTCTGGAACATACCGTCACGCTGCGGTGGTGTGTGGATCAAGGCGATCGCATGGGCGACATCTACAACCGCAAGTTGGGGATGGACCAGATCCAACTCGCCAAGGCGCTCCGAGCGGACGGCACGGCTGACCGTTGTGAAGACGCCTATCAGGTGATGGCAGCCACGGTGAAGAAAGTGAAGGAGTCGATCGCGCCGGACCCCAACGAGCGGCTGGCGAAGATCGAACACCTGATGACTGGCTACGGCCTGACTAAGGAACGGAGTTACTACACAGCTGAATCCCGCTTCACTCACCCCACGCTCACTGGAGCCCGGATGTTCTTCCAGGACGACGGTGAGGCCTTCCGAGTCAGCCAGATGCCGATCCACGAGGAACTCGTCCCCTGCCCCCTGTTCTGCCTTTGGATCCTGCACGCAGCGATGCTGAGCTTCAACGAGCTGCTGACCGATAAGCCCTGGACAGGAGAGCTTGAGAAGATTGCCAAGGAGTACGGGTTCATGTCCACGCTGCCCGCATGGCAGGATCCCGGAAATGCAAGCGGGCAGTAACTGGGAAGAGGACCTCAATCACTCAGCCGGGCCGGCGGACGACCGCCCCGGCACCGGCGCTCAACCCGACTCGGTGGGCGAAGACATCCACGCGAAGGCGCCTGCTGTCCGGGTGGCCAGCGATCCGTTCCGCCAGGAATCGGTGATGTCGGTCCAGCTGTAAAGCCAGGCGCTGCGCGCGCCGTGCTCTGCTGCCTGGTCGTAGAAGAGGGTGAACTTGTAGACCCTGCCGTCTCCGGAGATGACTTGCCCGTCCTCGTGATCGGGGCCCTCCTGTAGGAGGTCGACGACGACCGTCCGCTGTGGATCGACCCCCTGACCCTCCAGGAGTTCCCGCAACCGGCTCCACAGGTCAGAGTCGCTGGTTCGCAGGAGGTCTGTGTACTGGACGACGATGCTTGACACCATGAGCCCATGATCGGTTCGGCACCGGGTACAGGGAGGCGGGCCGATGAGGTCAAGGCCAGCGGCAAGCCATCACCTTGGGAAGCTGTGGTCATCCGCCGTCTCGATAGACGCTGGCCTGGGAACGGGTGACAGAGGCTCCGCCTATTCCTGTGGCGACAGCCACTGCCCGAGAGGTGTGCCGCAACTGCTGGACGGCGCGGACGAATTGGGGCCGTGGGGTGCTGAGGACGTAGGTTGACGGCATGGTGGAGGGGACGAGCTCTGTCGCGCAGGTCCTGTCGCAGGAACAGCAGGGGAGGGGGCGGCATGCCGCCCGGCGGAAGAAGGACAAGGGCGGGCTGGCTCGTTCGTCCTTGCTGATGGCTGTCGGCACCGTGGTGTCCCGGGCGACGGGGCTGATCCGTCAAGTACTGCAGGCCGCGGCGCTGGGCACGGGCCTGCTGGCCAGTACCTACAACACGGCGAACACGGTGCCGACGAGCCTGTACACGCTGCTCATCGGTGGTGCGCTCAACGCCGTGCTGGTGCCGCAGTTGGTGCGGGCCCGGGCGACGCAGCCCGATGGCGGGCGGGCGTACGAGCAGCGGTTGGTCACTCTCGTGGTGAGCGTGCTCGCGGTGGGGACGGCTCTGGCGGTGTGGGCTGCGCCGCAAATTGTGGGCCTGTACATGCGGGACACCCCGAGCACTCACGATGCGTTTCAGCTGACGGTGACGTTCGCCCGGTTCCTGCTGCCGCAGATCTTCTTCTACGGGCTCTTCAGCATCTACGGGCAGGTGCTGAACGCCCGGGAGAAGTTCGGCGCGATGATGTGGACGCCGGTGCTGAACAATGTCGTGCTGGTCGCGATGTTCGCCGCCTACCTGGGGCTGATGACGGTGCCCGACCGGGTGGAGGACATCACCGCCGACCAGGTACGGCTACTCGGGATCGGAACGACGGCGGGCATCACCTTGCAGGCACTGGCCCTGATCCCGTTCGCCCGGGCGGCCGGGTTCCGGTTCCGGCCTCGATTCGACTGGCGGGGCACCGGACTGGGCAAGAGCGTCCACGCGGCAAAGTGGACCCTGCTGTTCGTCCTGGCCAACCAGGTCGCCCTGACCGTAGTCACGAACTACGCCAACGCGGCCGACCAGGAACTGCCCCAGGCCGGCGCCGGTTACTCGGCCTACACCTACGCGCAGACCATCTGGATGCTGCCGCAGTCGATCGTGACCGTGTCCCTGGTCACGGCCCTGCTGCCGCGGATGAGCCGGGCCGTCGCCGAGGGCCGCATCCCGGACCTGCGCGCGGACCTGTCCCGGGCACTGCGGATCAGCGGCGTGGTCATCGTGCCCGCCGCGTTCCTCTTCCTCGCCCTTGGCCCGCAGATCTCGTCACTGCTGTTCGCCCATGGAGCAGCCGACGCCGCCTCGGCCCGCCCGCTGGGATACATGCTGCAGGCGTTCGGACTCGGGCTCATCCCGTTCTCCGCCCAGTACCTCTTGCTGCGCGGCTTCTACGCATTCGAGGACACCCGCACCCCGTTCTTCATGGCGGCCTGGATCGCGGGCGTGAACGTCGCCCTGGCCACCGCGTGTCATTTGCTCCTGCCCGCCCGCTGGGCGGTCGTCGGCATGGCCGGCGCCTACACCCTCTCCTACGTGGCTGGTCTCGCGCTCACCGCGCACCTGCTGCGTAGGAGGCTTGGGGGCCGCATCGACGACGGCGGCCTGCGCCGCACCTACGCGAAACTGTTCTGCGCTGCGGGCCCGGCTGCCGGGCTGGGCTGGTATGCGGCGCGTGCGTGTGCGGGCCTGGGAAGTGGAACGTGGCCTACGGCCGTCGCACTGGCTACCGGGGCGCTGGCGACGGCCGTGGGGTACCTCCTTCTCGCCCGGCTGATGAAGGTCAACGAGTTGCGTCGCCTGCCCGGGATGCGCTGAGTCCCCGGCAGGCGACGCAAGGAGGCGTGCTTCACGGACGGGTTCCTGCCCGGGGAACAGCCACGGCGTTGTGCTGCCCGCCAGCCTTTCTGGCGCTGGTCGCGCAGTGCGCGGACCAGCTGAGCGACTTCGGGCGGCAGCGGAAGACGATGACCGTTGTCTCCAGGGCTCGGCGCAGCAGGTACCAGTGGGTGCAGGGAGTGAGGTACTCGCGATGGGGGAGTGGTGCCTGGGCCAAGAAGACGTCCGCCCAGCGGGACAGAGCCTCCGACCGGTCGTCCCGCGGCGGCGACGAGGACGTCGCGGAGGTAGCGAGTGGTCGGTGTGTCGGGTAGGCCGTCGAAGTCTTGCCGCTGCGCCTTCTCCACCGAGCGCCACTTCTACGCCTCCGGGGAACTGGAGACTGGCCCCGGGCTCGCGCTTCGGAAGTACCCCCGCTTCCATCCAAGAGTTGCCGCCGCACCCCACCTCGCCCCGCTAAGCAGCGGGTCAGGCAGGGTGCGGCGGCAGTTCTGCTGTCAGATGTCCCGGAAGAGACCAGTAAACGCGGTGACCTGTCGCGATGAGTGGCCGATGGTGGCTGACCTGCGCCATGACCTTTCAGCCGTTTCATGTTCGTGCCGGTTGATGGGGCCGGAAGTCCCAGAAAAGTCCCAGAGGGCTCCGACCGCTGACGGGTGCCCCTTCCTCCTTGTACGCACTGCGAGTTCCAGGTAGGCCCCGTTGCCGACGAGGGCGCGACAACCTGGAGTCGGGTGACTGGCGCTCAGTGGATGCCGTGCGGGATCGTAGGTTCCTAATGATCGGTGGCGGCTATTCGTCGTGTGCGTGGCCAGTTGACCGCAACGGCGGTTCACGTTCGCCTGCAAAAGGTCGGCACTGACGACCACCCTGGCAAGCCCGGCGCCCCCGGTTCACCTCCGCCTGCGCGGAGCGGACGCGCCTTCTGGGCCTGGGCCATCGTCGAAGTCCTTCGCCACACCGGCATGCGCATCGAGGAAGCACTCGAACTCACCCACCACAGCTTCGTCGCCTACCAGCTGCCCACCACCGGCGAGATCGTGCCCATGCTCCAGGTCGCCCCGTCCAAGCTCGACCAGGAGCGGCTGCTGCTGGTCTCACCAGAGCTCGGCGAGGTGCTCACTGCGATCATTCATCGCGTCCGGCGCGGGCAGCAGGCCATGCCCCTGGTTTCCGTCTACGACAGTCTGGAACGGCTCTGGAGTGCGCCGATGCCGTTCCTCTTCCAGCGCCGCTGCGGCCCCGAAGACCGGGCGATCCCGCGCAACTACATCTACACCTGCCTCAACGACGCCCTCGCCGCCAGCGGGCTGACCGGGCCCGGCAACGAGCAACTGCGATACATGCCCCACGACTTCCGAAGAATCTTCGTGACCGACGCCCTCCGCTCCGGCCTGCCTCCGCACATCGCCGCCCGCATCTGCGGCCACCGGAAGGTCGACACGACCCTCGGCTATGCCAAGGCTCGGGAATTGCATCAGACGGGCGCGAAGTCGCAGGTCACCTGTTTACGGCGACGGCCTGACGGACCCCAACGCTACTACGAACTGGCCTTCTGAACAGGCAGTTTGCCAGGCACATCCCGTCTGATGCAAGATCTGCCCTCCAGAAGGGATGGTCTGGAGTGGCGCAAGAACGGAAGGTGGCCCTGGCTGGGGCGGCTCATCTGGAGCTGGTCTCGGGGGTGATCCAGCTGCGTCCGGAGGACGCGATGGTCGACGCGATGCTGCGCGGCTGGCGGGCCCAGCAGATGTCCCGGGGCCTGAAGGAAGACACGATCGCCGGGCGGGAGCGGCTGATTCGCCGCTTCCAGGAGTTCACCAACGAGTACCCGTGGTCGTGGTTGCCGGGCCACATGGACGAGTGGTCGGCCTCGCTGACGGGTGAGCGGCACCTGGCGCCGTCCACGATCCGCAGCTACCAGGGCGACGTGCGGCAGTTCACCGAGTTCCTCATCGACGGCCGCTACGGCTGGGCGGTCGCCTGCGAGGACGCCTTCGGTACCCACCCGGTGGCGATCTGCCACGAGTGGAACACCACCGCCCACCTCAACGACTACGAGGGCGACCCGGAGGCCCGGCCGTTCACCCGCGAGGAGCTCCAGCGGTTCCTCGACTACGCCGACGACCAGGTCGATCGGGCGGTGCGGTCCAAGCGCAAGGGCGCCCTCGCCGCCTACCGGGACGCCACCTTGTTCAAGGTCATCTACGGCTGGGGACTGCGGCGCACGGAAACCTCGAAGCTGGATCTGGCCGACTTCGGCCGCAATCCGAAAGCCCGTCAGTTCGGACGGTACGGCACGCTGAACGTGCGTTACGGCAAGGCGAAGAAGGGGCAGCCGCCGCGGCGCCGGAACGTGCTGTCGGTCATGGACTGGGCGGTGGACGCCGTCCAGGACTACGTGGAGAACGTCCGCCCGCAGTTCGGCTGCGAGGACCACCCAGCGCTGTGGGTGACCGAGCGGGGCGGGCGGGTCAAGCCGTCGGAGATCAACGCCCGGTTCGTCGCCTACCGCGCGGCGCTCAAGCTCCCCGAGGCATTGGTCGTCCACTCGCTGAGACATTCCTACGTCACGCATCTGACTGAGGATGGGGTGGATCGGCGGTTCATCCAGGAGCAGGTCGGTCACGAGTGCGATAGCTCCACCGCCATCTACACCCACGTCAGCGACGACTTCATGAACACTGCTCTGAGCAAGGCACTGAACCCGGCGTTCGACGAGGCGCCGACCAGGAAGGACCGATGATGGCCGCCAAGCTCGACTACCGCTGGCACCTGCGTCACCTGATGGCGGACCGCGGAATGTTCTCCACCACGGACCTGCTGCCGCCGCTGGCCGAACGCGGCATCACCCTGTCCTCCAGCCAGGTCTACCGGCTCGTCGTCGAACGCCCCGAGCGGCTCAGTCTGAAGATCCTCATGGCCCTGCTGGACATCCTGGACTGCACGATGGACGACCTGATCGAACCCGTTGCCGCAGCCAGCGCCGCGCAGAGGCCGAAGAAGGCGGCCGCGGGCGGAACGACGGCCGAGGGCATCGGCGGCCTGCGGCCCAAGCGGGCACGGATCGCACCGGTGGACCGGTGAACGGGCTCTCGGAAGAGGTGCTGGCCGACCCGGTCGGCCTGGTCGTGCGCCTGGCCGGCAACGTCGAACGGCACCTGGAAGCCGACCGCATCCGCGAGATCGTCTGCACGGTCATGCGCGAGCGGGCTGGTCGCCGGCGCCTCGCCCAGGCCCTGCACGAGGATCCGTTACTGCTGCGGACCGGACGACCTCCGGCACCGTTCTGCGTCGCACGACTGCTGATGGCCCTTCACGAAGCCGGCGCACAGGACATCGCCCTTCCCCGCTGCGGTGAGTGCGGCCGCGCACGCCCCTACGTCGGCAGCCGCAGCGGCGGCCGATGGGGCTGCTCGCCCTGCTTCGACAAGGCCGCCGACTGCGCGGGCTGCCACCAGCAGCGGCGCGTCGTCAGCCGCGACCGCCACGGCAACCCCCGGTGCGCGAAATGCCCCGATACGGACGGCGATCCATTCGCCATGCTCGCCGGCCTCATCACCACGGTCGATCCCACGCTCGACGCGGGCGCCGTTCAAGCAGCGCTCGACCGCGCCACCGTCCGAAAGGCCGGCCAGCGCCGCCTGGCCTGGGCGATCACCGCCCAACCCGACCTGTTGACCGGTGCTGGCTACGACGCCCCAACCCCCGCCGTCCTACGGTTCATCGACGCACTCGTCCAGGCCGGAGCCACCAGGGTCGTCAATCCGGCCTGCTACCGCTGCCATGAGGTCAAGTCCCTGTCGAAGGTGCTCGACGGCAAACGGGTCTGCCGCAACTGCTTCGCCCGCAACGCGGCTGTGCCCTGCACCCGCTGCGGCTCCGTCCGCGAGCCCGCTGCCCGCGACGCCGAGGGGCGGCCGCTGTGTCCCAACTGCCTGGTCAGTGACCCCGTCAACCTGGAGGAATGCCGCGACTGCGGGCGCCGCCAGAAGGTCGCCGCTCGGCTTCCCGACGGACCACGGTGCGCCAACTGCCGGCCCAGGACCGCCGCCCAGTGCGGCATCTGCGGACGGACAGGAGTCTGTGAGATCTCCCGTGTCACGGGCGAACCCTGGTGCAACCGGTGCCAGTTGCGGTGGGTGCCCTGCAGTGGCTGTGGAGCCGTCGACCACGTCCGCAGCGGCACGTGGGATGCACCCCTGTGCGCGAAGTGCACCAACCCGGACCCGGACTACTGGGGCCGCTGCCCCGTCTGCCGCACCACCTGGCAGCTCAGCACCCGTCCCTGCCAGCGATGCGCGCTCGACCGGCAAGTACGCGACCTCCTGGCCGGCAACACGGGCACGATCCGGCAGGACCTCGTCCCTCTCTACAAGGCACTGTCCGGAGCCGAACGCCCCACAAGCACCATGTTCTGGCTATCGGGCTCGAAGGTCGGCGGCCTGCTCCGGCAGATAGGCCGTGACGAACGGCCCGTCACCCACGACACGCTCGACGAGTTGCCCGCGAGCAAGGTCCTCGCACATCTCCGCAGCGTCCTGGTCGCCACCGGCGCCTTGCCGCCTCGCGACGAGCGGCTGGTCGCCCTGGACCAGTGGATCACCTCGGCGCTCCAAGCACGCACCGATCTCACCGAGCGCCGGATCCTGCACGGCTACGCGGTCTGGCACCACCTACGTCGACTCCGGCGACGCCTCGGCCAGGAGCACACCACGCACCTGCAGGCGCTGAACGTACGCTGCCACGTCACCGCAGCAGCGAACTTCCTCGACTGGCTGTCCGACAGCGCTCTCACGCTGGGCACGTGCACCCAGGTTGACCTGGAGCGATGGATTGCCGACCCCAAGGCCACCTACCGGGACGAGACCAGCCACTTCGTCCGGTGGTCCGTCCAGCACCGGCATGCCAAGGGACTCACCTACGGCACCGTGCGCTGGACAGGGCCCTGCGGGACGATCGACAGCGAGAAGCGCTGGGCCGACGCCAGGCGCCTCCTGCACGACGACACGCTGGCGACCTCGGATCGAGTCGCCGGCCTGCTGCTGGTCCTCTATGCCCAGCAGATCGCCACCATCAGCCGCCTGACGGTCGACGACGTCCACCTCGACAACGACAAGGTCGGGATCACGTTCGGCACCTCACCTGTCGTCCTCCCCGAACCGCTGGCCGGCCTGGTGCGCGACCTCATCGCCACCCGGCGCGGCAAGGCCAGGATCGGCGCCCCCGACGACGCGCCGTGGCTATTCCCCGGCGGCCGTCCCGGACAGCCCATCGGTGACGACCGGCTCGGCCTCCGCCTCCAGAAGATCGGCCTCCAGCCGCGCCAGGACCGCTCCACCGCCCTGTTCACCCTCGCCACCGAGGTCCCCGCCGCCATCCTTGCCCGGATGCTGGGCGTCCACATCCGGGTCGCCGTCCAGTGGCAGAAGGCATCGGCCGGCGACTGGGCCGCCTACGCCGCCGAGGTCAGCCGCCGTGCCCCCACTCCGGCGGGCGAAGCCCAGACCAACGAGGTTCCCGATGGCCAGCACCCCAAGAACAACAAACCCTCCGGGGCTAACGACGTGAAGAGCCACGTTGATCTTGCCGCGATTCCTACACCGAACGAGAGGTGCAACCCACGACCGACCATCTGTCTGCCGTCTTCACGATGCTTGGGCCGGGAGGCCGGCGCTTCGCCGATCCCGAAAGCTGGGCGCGTCTTGAGTCGGAGGTCGGCACAGAACTCCCCAGCGACTACAAGGAGTTCATCGACGAGTACGCGCCGATCACGGTCAACAGCCACCTCTATTTCAAGCACCCGGCGACCACACGTTGGAACCTTCTCAAGGACATCCGGGAGACCGAGCAAGCCTTCCGCGATGCCGACTGGGACGGCCTTCCGCACCCGGAGACCGGTGCTGGCGGAGTTCTGATTCCTGCCTTGTCGACCGACTTCGGCTTCCACGTCTTCCTCAGCCGCAGCCCACGGACGCCCGACTGGAGCGTGGTGGTACACGACCGGGACGAAGGCGGGTACTGGGAGCATGCGATGAGCTTCGCCGAGTGGCTCTACCGGCACCTCATTGGCGAGGAAGTCATCCATCCCAATGGAACGTATTTCTACCCCGGTCCGGTCAATCTCGAACACCTGCCCATGAGTCCGGACGATCGCCCCGTTCCCTGGCACGGACCTGACCGCGGGATGTGACGGTGGTTATCTAGTGTTGTCAAGCCATCGAGCCAGTTCATCTCAGATCTGATCCGGTAAGGCATGTTAGGCAAGTTCTAGCTGCGGAGGGCGTCGGCGGACGTATCCGCTAGTGTGGAGGACAGGCAGACACTGTGATCCAGGAGGAGCGGTGTACTACAGCGGGTTGGGGCTCGACCGTGTCGTTGATCGGCGGGGAGACTCGGACTGGATCGAGGCACTGCTGACCAGGGCCAGTACCCAGGTCATTCCCCTGTGGCAGGACCAGTGCCTGGTGCGAGACGAAACGCCGTTGCGGCTGCCCTTGGCCCAGGCGAGGGACATCCTCGTCGCGGCTGGCGACCGGGTGCTGCTCGGCCTCGAAGGCGAGAGGGCGGTGTTCGCGGCTGATGTGTCCGGGCTCGAACGGGAGAGCGCCGTCGAGCTGGCCGGTGCGGACAGGATGCTGGACGTGCGGGCGATGGTTCCCACCATCACGCCGGACGAAGCGGGTCTGTTGGCGTACGCGCGGGGAATTCTGCACTGGAACCGCAATCAGCGGTTTTGTGGCGCCTGCGGGGGCCCGGCCCGGTCCTGCAATGGTGGCCACCTGCGGACCTGCCAGAACTGTGGGAAGCTGCTGTTCCCGCGGATCGAACCGGCCGTGATCGTGCTAGTCGAGCTTCCGGGCACGCCCCGGCGCTGCCTGCTCGGCCGCCATGCGGCATCCGGCCCGAACCGCTTCAGCACCCTAGCCGGGTTCGTCGAGGTCGGCGAGAGCTTCGAGGACACGGTGCGCCGCGAGGTGCGGGAGGAAGCCGGCGTCACCGTGGGTGCGGTGACCTACCAGGGTTCCCAGGGGTGGCCGTTCCCGGCCGGGGTGATGATCGGGTTTCGCGCCGAGGCCCTTTCCGACGCGATCGATGTGGACAACGTGGAAGTGGTGGAGGCACGCTGGTTCACGGCCGCGGAACTGCGCGCGCGGCTGGCGGACGCTGCTCTCGGCGGCCCGTACCGGGTCGATTCGATTGGCAAGGCGCTCATCGACCAGTGGCTGGCCGACACAGACTGAACCGATGCGGTGCGAAGACAGATTTTACGCTGCCTCGCTCAGTCTTCTGCTTCAACTCGGCCACCGCCTGCGTCCGTTATCTGGGGTTGAGTAGCCAAAAGCGCAGCTCAGAGGCCATGGGGCGCTGTAAGGCATGAGGGCAGCCCGCTCGCAGGTTTGGACATCTGTCTGACGAAGAGTCTCGATCGAAACTCTTTGCCGCCCTGGCCAGAGGGCCTGCGCACCCGCCGACTGAGCTGCGGAGTGAAAACCGCAGCGACGGGGGCCAGCGTACAACCGCATGCCTTACAGCCCTTACGGCTTACAGCAACCCACGATAACCTCGGGGCCGAGGCATTCGGAGAGTTCCAATACCCGACTCCACCATTAGCGATCTATCCCGAGGACGTCATCAACCACCACCGGTCCTTCATCGCCCGCCGCCGGGCGCTGCGACCCGGGGAGGAGTACCGCGAGCCCACCGCGCAGGAATGGCAGGACTTCCTGGCCCACTTCGAGCTGCGGAAGGTCGCCCTCGGCGTCTGCGCATGTGACTTCGGCACCCCCTGCGTCCATGAACACGCCTGCATCCGCTGCCCCGTCCTGCGGCCCGATCTCGAGCAGATGCCCCGCTTGGAGGAGATCCACGCGAACCTGCACGACCGGCTCCAGGAGGCCAAGGAGCAGGGATGGCTTGGCGAGGTCGCCGCGATCGAGGCCAGCCTCGCCGCCGCGGAACAGAAGCTCGCCGCCATGCGCGATCTCGTGACCCGGCACACCACCGTTCACCTTGGCAGGCTCGACTTCCGTACCACCGTCGGCAGACTCACCCCCAAATCAGATGACAGGCACACGGGTGCAAGAAGCTTAAAACTTCGACGCTGTAGACCCCGTGAACTACACCGCAGTCCAACATCTCAACGCTGCGGAGTTGGAAAATCCTGACCTCCGATGCACCCGCGGTTTAACCACCCGACGGCGAGTCAGCTAGCGTCCTCGCGACCCCGTCGGATTAACCGACGGAGCGTCAACTCCTAGACGAGAGAACACATGTCTGTGTTTGATGAACCGGTCGTGACCGGCCTGCCCGTGAAGGTCATGGTGGTCAGCGACACCAAGGCATCGGGATCCTGGACGCAGAAAACTTCCTCGCAATCGTCGAGGACCCTGCCGTCGTCGAGCGTTACGGCAATAGCAAGAGCGACTCCCGGTATGACGAGATCGCTGAACTCCGCGCAAGCGTCCAACGCCTCCTCGGCGGCAAGGGAAGCTCCAAGGCGAAGAACGTTCTTGCCTACGCGATCTACCTCGCATCCGGCATTCTTGGCGACCGCGGCCCCGGCTGGTCGGTCCCCCCGATCACCCTGTGGTGCCCCAACCCGCTGATCATCGACGGGGACGGCTCCACGCACCTACCGATCTCGAAGAAGCTTATTGCCATCGACGGTGAAACCCAGCTCACCGCGTGGCACAAGATCTACAACGGTCGGCGCGTCGCGAAGAAGGACGGCGGCTACGGCATCGAGAACGTCTCGTTCTCCAAGCTCACCATCGCCTTCGAGATCTACCACGGCATCAGCTCCGTCCAGGCCTGGCAGATCTTCCACGACCGCAACCTCAAGGGTGTCCCGGTCGACAAGTCCCTGGCCCTGTCGATGGACACCTATGACCTCGCCACCCGCATCGCCAAGGACCTGGTGGAGAACCTCACCGTGGTGGTCGACGGCGGCGAGGAGGAGCGGCTGTCGGACTACATCGAGATCGGCAAGCGCCAGGTCGGCCCGACCTCCACCAAATGGATGACCCTCTCTGGCGTGCGCACCATGGTCGTCACTGCGCTTCTCGGCAAGAGCGGAATCCAGCGCACCTCGGACGACGTCTACCGCGAGAACCTCAACGACAAGGCCAAGGCGCTGGACGAGGAGGACATCATCCGGGAGACCACGGAGGCCCTCACCGAGCTGATCCACACCTTCACCCAGCAATTCGCCACCCGTACTGCGATCACGGCCCCTGCCGTGCTCGCCGGACTCGGCGCTACGGTCCACCGCTCCCTGAGCTGGGCCGAGGAGCCGTTCCCCGCCCACGTGGACGTCATGGGCCTCCTCGGAGAGGTCTCTTGGCCCCGTGATGCGGCCATCTGAGGCGGCGTCTGCGCCACCGTGAAGGCCAACGGTGACGTTACCTGGGGCGGCGGCGCGAAGGACTCCGGCTACAAGACCTTCGAGGCCCTCTCCGACCCGACATCCGAAGTCGGCAGGAAGGTCCGCCTCCAGGCCCACAACGCCAACGTGTGATCGCCTGATCCACCCGAAACCGGAGCCCCCTCCACGTCGCGTGCGGAGGGGGCTCCGTGCTGCCCTACGGTACTCACTGCCACACCCCGGCCCGCCGCCGGCATGCGCACGTGCTTGCTCAAGCACTGACAGCTGAACCGCTGATCTTCCCTGCGACACGCCCGACGGCACCCGATCCACCCATCGGCCTGGCGCTCAACGCTGTCGTGCTGTTCAACAGCCCCTACATCGACGCCGCCGTCAAACAGCTCGCCGCCGACGGTTTCCCTGTCACCGACGAACTGCTCGCCCGGCTCTCCCCGCTCCAGTACGACCACATCAACTTCCTCGGCCGCTACGCCTTCACCCGGCCCGCGGCGCCTGGCCTGCGCCGGCTGCGTGACCCCCACGCCCACGACGAGTCAGACGACGGCGAGGCCGGGTAACGGAGGCGCCGCACGAGACCTGATCACTTCCACCAGCGCCAGGGCGGTGACCGCAGTCATCCGCATTCGCGACACGGGTCCTGGCCGGGCCTTACTCGAACTTGCACAGCGCCAGTAGGTGGCGGGCCAGGGCGAGTGCGGCAAGCAGCGCGACGAGCACACACACGCCCCACCAGCCAGCCTGGCTCCAGACGCGTATCCCGAGCCAGGAACCTGCGCTGCCGCCCAGGTAGGCGCAGGTCATGTAGGCGGTGTTGAGCCTGCTGCGGGCATCGGTGCGTAGGGCGTAGACGCGGACTTGATTGGCGACCATGCCGGACTGCATCGCAGTGTCGAGGAGCAGCGTGCCGAGTATCAGGGCAGCCAGACCCAGCGCGCCGCCCCGGGCACCAATGGTAAGGATCGCGGCCGAGACGAGGACGCCAAGCATGCAGACCAGGTTTACTGGGTCGGGGCCGTAGCGGTCCACCAAACGGCCAGCGAGGGGGGTGCAGGCCATGGTTGCTGCCCCGATCAGGGCGATCATTCCTACCGCCTGGGCACCCAGCCCGTAAGCCGGTCCGGCGAGCAGGAGTGCCAGGCAGGTCCAGACCGCGGAGAACCCGGCGAACACGGTTGCCTGGTAGAAGCACGAGCGGCGCAGGTCTGGCTCGGTGCGCAGCAGGCGCAGCGGCTCGGTCAGGAGCGCTGCGTACCGCTGGCGGGAGGACGGGGTTGTGGTCGGCACCGCGAACATCAAGACGGTGGCGAGGAGCAGGGCCAGGACCGCGGCGATCAGGTAAGGGGCCCGCCAGCCCAGCCACTCACCGAGCGTGCCGCTGAAGGTCCGGGCCAGCAGCATGCCGCCGGTCGATCCGCTCAGCAGGGTGCCGATCACCGCCCCCTGGCGGTCGGCGGCCACGAGACCAGCCGCCAGGGGGCCGACGATCTGCGCACCTACGGTGGTCAGGCCGACAAGGGTGCTGGCGGCAACGAGCGCCGGCAGAGCCGGCGCGCAACCCGCAGCGAACAGTGCCAGACCGGTCAGGGCGAGGAGAACGGCGAGGAACGAGCGGTGCGGGAACCGGTCTCCAAGCGGCACCAGCAAGACCATCCCGGCCGTGTAGCCGGCCTGCGTGGCGGTCACCACCGCAGCGGCTGAATCGGGTGACACATGCAGCCCGGCGGCGACCAGGGGACCGATGGCCTGCGGAAAGTAGATGTTGCCCACCGCCACGGCGCACGTGACAGCCAGGATCGGAACCATCCGGCGGCTCATCTTTCAGTCCACCGGCCCGCCCGCTACGTAGATGACCTGGCCGGAGACGAACCCGGCCCCGGGACTGACGAGGAAGGAGGCGGTATGCGCGATGTCGTCGGGCTGTCCCACCCGGCCGACCGGGACGGACTGCTCCGCCCGGTGCCGGAACTCCTCGAAGCTCAGGCCGAGCCGCCGGGCCGAGGCCCTGGTCATGTCGCTCACCACGAATCCCGGCGCGATGGCGTTCACGGTCACGCCATGCGGGCCGAGCTGGAGAGCGAGGGACTTGGTGAGCCCGATCAAACCCGCCTTCGTGCTGGCATAGTCGACGCGGCCAGCATCACCGACCGCGGAGATGCTCGACATGTTGACGACGCGTCCCCAACCGGCCGTCACCATATGCGGACAGACGGCCCGGGCGGCGAAGAACGGGCCGCTGAGGTTGATCCCCAGGACCGTGTCCCACTGCCGCGTGGTCATCTCCACCAGATCGGCGCGGGGCCCGATGCCGGCGTTGTTGACCAGCACCGTCGGCGGCCCGAGCGTGGTGGCGATCTGGGCGACGGCCGCCGTGACCGCGGCCTCGTCGGCGACATCGGCGGCGACGGCCAGCGCCGCTCCGCCGGCGCTGGTGATGGCCGCCACGGTATCGGCGCAGTCCGCCTCGTCCAGATCGATCACGCCGACCGCCAAGCCGTCCTCCGCCAGGCGCCTGGCCACAGCGGCACCGATGCCGCGGGCAGCACCGGTGACAACCGCCGTCCGTCGCCCATGAGTTGTGGGTGTCATGGGAGGAAGTCCACGGCATCGGCGTCGCGTCGCCAATCGATGTAGCGTATGGCTTAATGATCAGCTTCGTGCTCGGCGTCGAGGACCTCGCGGACACCCGCTTCGCCCTCTCACCCCTGCACGAAACCCTGCTCAGCCTGCGAGTGCTCCAGGATCCGAGCCTGTCCGCGCTGCACCTGCCCTGGCGCAGATCCGTACCCGGCAGACTCGGCGCTCTCGACACCGGCCTGCTGATGTCCCTGGTCGCCGTGCGCCGTACCCTTCCGGACTTCCTGACCCCGAATCCCACGAGCTTCGCACCGGCCTTCGAGGAAGAACTCTCCGTTGTCCGCCAGGCGTCCTGCGCCCGGGTCCGCCGCGATCTGCTGCTCGCGCACGCACCCGACCCTGTGCCCGAAGCGCTCCGCGACGCCGCCGCCGCGCCTGTCGCCGGACTCCGCGACGCCATCTGCGATCTCCTGCGGCAGTACTGGGAGGTGGCCATCGAGCCGGTGTGGCCGCAGATGCGACGAGTGCTGGAAGCTGATATGACCTACCGCGCCCGCCGGCTCGCCCTGGGGGGTGCCCGACTGTTGTTCGCCGACATGCACCCGAACCTGCACTGGCAAGACGGCGAGCTGCACATCTGCAAGATGATCAGCAGGCACCGGGTCGAGGCGGCCGGCCGCGGGCTGTTGCTCATGCCGTCCGTGTTCGCGCACAAGCCCGCGCCTCCCGTGAGCCCCGACGAGCCGCCGAGCCTCGTCTATCCCAGCCGGGGAGTAGCCACACTGTGGGGCCCGGAGATGCCGACCATCGACACAACCTCCCTGGTGTCTCTGCTCGGTTCGTCCCGGGCGAGACTGCTCGGCCTCCTGGGGGAGCCGCTGCCCACCGTGGAGCTCGCCCGCCGACTCGGGGTCACCCCGAGCGCGGTCTCCCAGCACCTGCGTGTCCTGCGCTCCACAGGACTGGTCACTCGGACACGTGACGGACGGCATGTGCTGTACCGGAGAAGCGCACTCGGCGACCAACTCACGACCACCGCTACCAGACCCCGAACTCACGACAGCTGAGGTTCAACATTCCACGTAAGGCCCGCTGCGAGTACGAGAACCGCGTCAACACCCTCGCGACGACAGCCGGACCATGATCCGTCAGCGGCTGCTGCCAGTTTTCGTTCGGATACTCCCCGAGGGCTGTCCTGGAGGACCTGACCCGCGAGCAGGTGCTGGACTGGCGCACCCGCGCCGCGCACGACCACCAGATCGTCCACGACCACATCGCCCGGTACGGCGAGCACTCCGCGCAGCGCCTGTTCACCAGGTCATTCGTCGCGACCGTGCACCGCCTTTCGGGCCTCGGTCACCTGGACCTCGGCTCCACCCCGTGGGGGCAGGCGTGAG
Organism: Streptomyces sp. LaBMicrA B280; assembly: GCF_049222185.1. Taxonomy (NCBI): domain Bacteria; kingdom Bacillati; phylum Actinomycetota; class Actinomycetes; order Kitasatosporales; family Streptomycetaceae; genus Streptomyces; species Streptomyces sp. LaBMicrA B280. The sequence goes on from NZ_JBMJCT010000001.1 coordinate 41,133, forward strand.
CGGCAACGAGGTGTCCGGTGTCGACCTGGCCCGGGTCGCGCTGCGGTCCGCGATGGACGTGGCGCGCGCCAACGGCGGCGGCCGGAAGGCGAAGGCGAAGCCGCGGCTGACCCGTACGGTGCGCCGGGACGGGCGCGAGCCGATGGGCCTCGGGGCCGCGATCGGCGCGCTGGTCACCGAGTGCACGTGGGAGCTCCCGGCCGCCGGCGCGACGCTGCGTGAGCGGTGGTCCGCCATCGCCCCCGAGCTCGCCGGGCACGTCGCCGCCGTGTCGTACGACGCCGACTCCGGCCGGCTCACCGTGTGTCCGGAGTCATCGGCCTGGACGACGAAGGCCCGGCTGGAGCAGACCCGCGTCATCGCGGCCGCCAACCAGTCGGCGGGCCGGACGGTCGTACGCGCCCTGCGGATCCTGGTGCCCGGCACGGTGCCGGTGACCGAGCCGGGCGACGCCGACCCGAAGCTGGCGGCCGCGCCCGTCGGGCCGCCGCGTACCCGGGAGAGGGCCTCGGACGGCTACCGCCGCGTGCTCTCCGCGCGCCGGGAGGTGGAGCCGCGCCGTCGCGGGTGGACCCGCACATCGCGGAGGCGGTGGAGCGGCCGATCGCCGCGATGCGGGCGCTCCACCGCCGGGTGTTCCCCGAGCCGGAGCAGGGGGCTGATGACCGGTCGGCCAGGATCGAGCAGGCCCGCATCGAGCGCCGTCGTCAGGCCGGTTCACCTGCCGGGCCCGGCTACCGGTGACCATCCGCACCGTCCCGGCCGACGCGCCCGGCGGCGGCTCGACAGCACCCAGCCGCCCGCGCCCCGAATTTACCGTTGCCCTACTGAAGGGTGGGGTGGAATGGGTAATTCCACCCTTAAAACCGGACAAACAACGGAAAGTTCGCGCCATGGATCTTGTGTGGCGTCTGTCAATTCGTGAGGATGGCCGAGCGCGATACATACGCGACTTTTTGGGGGAAAAGTGAAGACACGTTTCGTTGTCCCGCTTCTCGCGACGGGGGCCCTGCTGGCGTCGGCTGGCACGGCGTCGGCCGTGACGGCTCCGAACCGCAGCACGGGACAGGTCGTTGCGAAGAGCCCCACCACCGTGGTGGCGTGGTGCACGTTCCTGGGAGAGAAGCCGTTCCAGGTCACCCACACCGGCCCGCTGTTCGCCCAGGGTCACTACACGAACTGCTCGACTCCGCCGCCGGACAAGTGCCGGGCGCAGGTCGATCTTCAGCGCCTTGAGGCCTACGACGGACACTGGCATGCGGTGAAACACAAGGACAGCGGGTGGACGAAGTGCAGCGGGCGCTACACCACCCCGGGGCTCAAATGCGTGCATGACGGCCACAAGGAGACGTACAACACCCAGGTGACCCTTCAGGCCGAGTACCGCGGACGCTTCAGCGCACCCGGAATCGCGGACTCGCACAACACCGTGATCGACTGCTGAAGCCAGCTCACCCGTAACGGCCTGCCGAGTGATTCGGCGGGCCGTTTCCGGTTTCAGCCGCACAGATGAAAGGGAGACAGCGAGCATGCATGTTCATTTTGAAGCCGTGGACCCTGAGAAAATGATGAGGTTCTGGGGCAGCATCCCTGGCCATGGTGCGTACAGCGTCGGCCAGGCGGAATCTCCGGCGGTGCTGCCGGTCGTCACCGTCCTTGTCGGAACCGTCGCCGAACAGGTTCAGACCCTGGTCGCAAAGGGCGCCTCTCTCGTAGAACTCCACGACCCCGTCGAAGCTCTGATGACCGATCCGGAAGGCAACAGGTTCAGGGTGGTGCTCGACCCCGATCACGAAGCATGACGCTGCCTGCCCAGGCCAAAGCCCGGCCTCCGCGGCCGCGCAGGGCAGAGCGGGCAAAGCGGGCAGCGCGGGTGACCAAGGGCTCGGCAGCGCGGACCTGGCACGGGGGTGCCCGAGGTGCCAGGCCGGCCCGACCTCCCCGTGCACGCCCTGCGGCCCGCACCGAGCAGGTGGAGCGGCCGAAGGAGTTCACCCGCGAGCTGCGGGCTGAGGTATCGACCACCCGAGGCGCTGTGCCGGGGGCAGCCTAGCGCTCCGGACGTTCGCCACCTGCAGCAGTAATACGAGCCGTACGATGACCGTGTGACTGTCCGCCGCACTCTCGGTGCCGGCCCCCCGGCCCCGCACAGCATCCACGCTGCTCAAGCCGACCTTCTTGGCGCACTCCCCAGAATCCGTCTCCCTGACCTGGATGAGCTGCGGTCTCGGGGTGTTCTCAGCACTCGCACCGTGACGACGCCGACCGTGCGACGGGCACTCGGCGCCGGCGGCCGCGAGGCTGGGGAACTGCCCCGCTCCACCGCGTAGTTGGACCAGATGCCGCCGCGGTCAGGGCGGCACCGGCCGTACGTGCCCGACCCGAACACGGTCCACCAGGACGTACAGCTGCCGGTCGAAGTCCCGGCCGACACCGATGACGCCGATCTCGTCGCCGACCGTGGACTCTCCGCCGGCGGGGTCGACGGCAACGACGATGCGTGCCATGTCGATGCCGGAGAACTGGACGGCGTTGATGCGGGCGGTGTCGACCCACTCGCGCTTCCACACGCCTCCCTCCGGCGGACGCGGCTTCTGCACGTACAGGGCGCCCCACACCCGTTCGCCGACGCGCTTGCGGGTGCGAGCGTGATGGGCCGCGTCGAATCGTTCCGGCCACAGGGGTTCGCCGAGTGCCCGGCAGAGGGGATCGTCGGCGCTGTCGGCGAGGGCGGGCAGGTCGATGACGCGCCACGCCTCGCGCTCGGTGGCGAGGATGCGTCCGGCGAGGTCGTCTTCGTGCCAGCGGGTCTGGATCAGGCAGATGGCTCCGGTCGGTTCAAGTCGGGTCTGTATGACGGAGGTCCACCAGTCCCAGGCACGCTTGCGCATAGTCGGCGAGTCCGCGTCGGCCATGTCCTTGACCGGGTCGTCCACGATGGCGATGTGGGCGCCGCATCCGGTGAGGCCACCGCCGATGCCCGCAGCGAGGAGTCCGCCTTCGCCGCCGACGATGTCGAAGCGGTTGACGGCCTTGCTGCCGGGTGCGAGCTGAATGCCGAGGTCGTCGCCCCAGGTGTAGATGACGTCCCTGATCCATCGGCCGTGGTCGTCGGCCAGGTCGCGGAGTAGCTGGCGATCATCATGCGGTGGCCGGGGTTGCGCCGGAGGTACCAGAGCGGCGCCCAGCGTGAAGCTCGTCGGCTCTTTCCGTGCCGCGGGGGCATGGTGAGCATGACCCGGTCGAAGCGGCCCTCGGCCATGTCGATGAACGCCCGGTCGATCAGGTCCAGGTGCGTGGTAGCCGTGCTGGCACTGGCCTGGCTCGGCCGCGGCGCGGCCCGGCGACTACGCCAGCCGGAGGTGATCGGCGAGATCACCGGAGGCCTGCTCGCCGGGCCGGCCGTCAAGGCACTGGTCGGCACGGACGTATTCGGGCAGCTACTGCCCGGCGACGTGTTGCACGCGCTGAAAACGCTCGGCGAGGCCGGGCTCGCGCTACTCCTGGTCGGTCTCACCCACGAACTGCGCACAGGAACCTCCGGACCCGGCCGCCGCACGCTGTCCTGGATCGTCTTCGGTGCGTTGGTACCCCCGTTGCGCGCCGGCACACTGCTGGTCGGCTGGGTGCTGTTCGTCGACGACCCGACGCTGCGCGGCACCTCCCCACTGCCCGCGTTCGCGCTGTTCACCGCGGTGGCTATGTCGATCACGGCGGTGCCGGTGCTGGCGTGCCTCTTGTCGGACCGTGGCTTGACGACCTCACGTGAGGGACAGCTCGCCCTCACCTGCGCGATCATTCTCGACGGCGTGGGCTGGATCCTGCTGTCCGTCGCGGTCGGACTCGACAAGGAAAGCGTGAGCGGCACGCTGTGGGTGTTGGCGATCACAGCCGCAGTGGCGGTGACCATGCTGCTGCTCAGACCTCTCCTGCACACCGAGCCCGCCCGGGCGTGGGTCACCAGGTTCCCGCGCCTGGGAGCCACCGCGGTCGGTGCCGGTGCCATCGCGGCGGCACTGATATCGGAATCACTCGGCCTGTCGATGATCTTCGGAGCAGCACTCTTCGGCCTTGCGATGCCCACGGGCACGTCGTCGGCCTGGACCACGGCCGTGACCTCCGTGACACGATGCGGCAGGCCACTCGTACCGGTGTTCTTCGTGGTCACCGGTATCACCGTGTTCACCAAAAGCCTCAGCTCGGCGCCCTGGACACTGCTGATCCTCACCACCGTACTGGGCATGCTGGGCAAGATCGGCGGCGGCTGTCTCGGGGCACTCCTGAGCGGGGAGTCCCGATGGACAGCGGCACGCCTCGGTGTCCTGCTGAACACGCGGGGACTCACCGAGTTGATCGTCCTTCAGGTCGGCTACAGCGCCGGAATGGTGACACCGCCCATGTTCCTGGCACTGGTGGTGATGGCCCTCGTCACCACCACCCTGACGGGCCCTCTCCTGTCCCTGCTCGACCGGGCACGAGCCCACCTCCGCGCAGGGCAACCACCATCGCGGCGGCAGCCGAGCACCGTGGCGGAAAGGTAACTCCCGCTGTGGCAGTGCCGGGCCGGCCGGTGGCCACGGGCCATGGTAGGAATATCCCCACCATGGCCCGGGGTGCCTGCAGGATCGTGCACAAAGGTCTGTGCACAGCAATCTGTGGACATGACGTTCACCCCCTCCCTCAGCGGGCTGAAGGCTCTCGCACATCCCAGACGCCAGCAGATGCTCGAACAGCTGGCCATGCACGGCCCGGCCACCTCCGCCACCCTCGCCCGCGCCCTCGATCTCAACACCGGCGCGACCAGCTACCCCCTGCGAGAACTCGCCCGGCACGGTTTCGTCGAGGAGATCCGGGCCGACGCCGCATCCGGGAACAAGGGCAAGGGACGCGGTCGCGAGCGCTGGTGGCGTGCGGTCTCGGGCGACCTACGGCTACCGACGCGCGGCGCGCAGGATCCGCAAACCCGTGTCGTCGTCGACGAGATGAACCGGCTCGCCTACACCGCGGATCTACGGCTGTTCGAACAGCTGCAGCAGCAAGGCGACGACCTGGGGGAGTGGCTGGACGCCTTCCCCCACTCACGCGGAACCGTCCAGGTGACCCTCACAGAGCTGCACGACCTCTTCGAGGAGTACATCGCGCTCCTCAACCGGTACAAGCGGCCTGAGGGAGCCCCGGCGGGGGCACGGACCGTGCTCACCCGATTCCTGGCCTTTCCGGCCCCGAACCCGTCAGGAGAAGACGTTGCTTAGCGGCATGCCCCAGGCCGTCCGGCTCGATTCGGTGACCAAGATCTACGGCAGCGCAGACCGCAGAGGGCGTGTCGTCCGGGCGCTCGACACGGTGTCCGTCGCCATCCCACCCGGCACCTTCACCGCGGTCATGGGCCCGTCGGGATCAGGCAAGAGCACGTTTCTGCACTGCGCGGCGGGCCTGGACAGCCTCACCTCCGGCGCATGCTGGATCGGCGGCATCGCGCTCAGCGGCATGAACGAGACCCAGTTGACGAAACTGCGCCGCAAGCACATCGGATTCGTCTTCCAGGCATACAACCTGGTGCCGTCACTGACGGTCCGGGACAACATCATCCTGCCACTGAGGCTGTCCGGTGAACGGGTCGACAGGCGCTGGCTGGAGGAGGTGCTGGCCCGGGTGGGTCTCACGGGGAAGGCCAACACGCGGCCGTCCCAGCTCTCCGGCGGCCAGCAGCAGCGGGTCGCCATCGCTCGTGCGTTGATCACGCGCCCTCATGTCATCTTCGGTGACGAGCCGACCGGCGCGCTGGACACGGTCACGGCCAGGGACATCCTCACCCTGCTGCGTTCGTGCGTTGACGCCACCGGCCAGACGGTGGTGATGGTCACCCATGATCCGGTCGCGGCGTCCTACGCGGACACGGTGCTCTTCCTCGCGGACGGCCGCATCGCCGACCGGATGCAGTCGCCGTCCGCCGACCGCGTCGCCGACCGCATGACACACCTCGGAGCGTGGGCCTGATGCTGCGTTACGCACTGCAGTCCCTCAAGGCCCGCAAGGCGGGGTTCACCGGGGCGTTCCTGGCGCTGATGTGCGCCGCGGCTCTGGTGACCGCCTGCGGTGGTCTGCTGGAGACCGGACTGCGCGGCGAGATCGGTACCGAGCGGTACTCCGGCACGCCGGTCATCGTGGCGGCGGACCAGAACGTCCACCACGTCACGAAGAAGAAGGGCAAGACCAAGGACAAGGCCAAGCCGCTCGACGAAAGGGTGTGGCTGCCCTCGGCCACCCGAGAGCGGATCGAGACGGCGCCCGGGGTGGGGACGGTCGTGCCGGAACTCGACTTCCCCGCGTACGTGGTCGGATCCAACGGCAGGATCTTCAGTGGCCCGGACGGCAAGGAGTCGTCGGGACACGCATGGGCGTCTGCCCAGCTGACACCGTTCCGCATCGACAAGGGGACGCCTCCACGGACCGACCATGAGATCGTCATCGACCGGGGGCTGGCCTCCCGCGCGGGTCTGGCCCCCGGCGACAAGGTGACCGTTCAGGCCACCGGCTCGCCTTCGACCTACACGGTGACGGGGATCGCCACCACCCCCGACGGCGATCTGAAGGAACAGGCCGCGGTCTTCTTCTCCTCGGACGAGGCTCGCCGGCTGGCCGGCCACCTCGGCCAGGAAGCCGTGATCGGCGTGCTGCCCAAGGAAGGCGTGAGCACTGAAGAGTTGGCCAAGGCGGTGCGGAAGGCCCTCGGAGACTCGCCCCACGAGCAGGTGTCCACCGGCGGTGACCGCGGCCGGGTGGAGTTCCTCAGGGCAGCCAAGGCCCGGGTCAAGCTGATCAGCATGGGAGGCGCGATCGGCGCCATCGGGCTGCTTGTGGCGGTCCTGGTCGTGTCCGGCACGTTCGCTCTGTCCATCCAGCAACGCCGCCCGGAGATCGCCCTGTTGCGAGCCGTGGCGGCAACCCCCAAGCAGGTGCGCCGGCTGATCGGCCGGGAGGCGGTGTGCGTCGGCTTCGCCGCCGGTCTGCTCGGCGCGGCGGCCGGTCTGCCGCTGGCGGTCTGGCTGCACGGAAAGTTCGTGGACTTCGGGACGATCCCGGAGACCCTCAAGCTCGTCCGCAGCCCCTTCCCGGTGTTGGCGGCGATGGCCGCGACACTGTTCGCGGCGTGGGCGGCGGCGCGCATCTCAGCGCGGCGCATCTCCCGGATCCGTCCGGCCGAGGCGATGTCCGAAGCCGCCATCGAGGGCGACCACCTGCCCTGGGGGCGGCTTGTGGCCGGGGTAATCGCACTGGCCGGCGGGATCGTGCTGTTCGTGGTCCTGGCCGCACTGCACACGGAACCGGCCTCGATGCCGGTGACCTACCTCGTGGTCCTCGTGATCTCGATCGGGCTCGCGCTGCTCGGCCCGCTGACGGCCAAGGGCGCACTGGCCGTGTTGGGTGTTCCGCTGCGGCTGTCCAGGGCCGCCGGGTACCTCGCGGCGCACAACGCCCGCGCCAACGCCAAGCGGCTGGCGGCCGTGATCACGCCGCTCACCCTCCTGGTCGGCATGGCGTCCACCATCATCTTCGTCCAGACCACCCTGGGCAACGCGGCCGAGCACCAGGTCCGCGACGGTGTCACAGCGGATTGGGCGGTCGACTCCACAGGTCCCGGTGTGCCCGGCGCCGTTGCCGACCGGATACGGGGCCTGCCCGGCGTGATGGCCGTGACCGAGATCGTCCACACGTCCGTCCGCACGCCCGCCCTGGACAAGTACTCCGTCCAGGGCGTAACCCCCCGCGGCCTTGCCTCGACCATGGACCTGAAGGTCACCGAGGGCTCATTGGACCGACTCGGCGGCCACGCGGTCGCCGTCAGTGATGTGGTCGCCAACAGCAAGGGCCTTCATCCCGGCGACACGATGAAGCTGGTGCTGGGCGACGGCACTCCCGCCACCGTGAGCGTCGTCGCGGTGTACAAGCGGGGTCTGGGCTTCGGAGACCTGACCATGGCACACGATCTCGTGGCCGGTCACATCGACGATCCGCTCAGCGACGCCGTGCTCGTCACGGTCGGCGGCGGTGCCAAGCGGGACACGGCACGGGAGCAACTGGCAGGGGTCGTGAGGGACTTCCCCGGCGCGGTGGTCACCGGCAGCGGACGTATGGCGGACCGTCAAGCGACGACCCACAAGGAGAACGCCGAGGTCGACTACGTGGCCATGGGGCTCATCGTGGCCTTCACAGCCATCGCCTCAGTCAACACCCTGGCCATGTCCACCGCCGACCGGTCACGCGAGTTCGCCCTCCTGCGCCTGGCCGGCATGACCCGGCGGCAGGTCCTGCGGATGCTCCGCCTGGAGGCCTTGACCGTGGCACTCACCGCGATCGTGCTCGGCACGGGGATCTCGTTGGCCACGCTCACGTCCTTCAGCATCGGCATGACAGGTGAGGCGGCTCCAGCCATGTCTCCCGTGACCTATCTGACGATCGTGGCGGCAGCCGCGACGCTGGCCCTCATCGCGACGGTGCTGCCCGGCAGGATCACCCTGCGGCCAAACCCCACTGACACGATCGCAGACTGAGGCCCGAAGCGAGAAGAAGGATGAGGCGGGCGCGGCGGAGGTGCGCGGCCCACGGGCTTGTTGTTCGGGTGAGGGTCTTCAGGGTCGGGTTGTGAGGCCTGACGTGGAGGCCCTCTCGGGCCGCTTGACTGCGCTCCATATGAAGGTTGATGACGAGATGGCTTCAGAAAGCAAACACCGCCTTCGCCAACCTGCGCTCTGAGCAGATGGCGCAGCCGCAGCCCGGCGAGGCATACGTTTGGGCGAGTAAGTCCACCGGCCCGGCGTTCACTCACGGAGCCGTCCGCATGCAATGCCGTCCTCGGGTGACCCGGCATGGCGGAGGGACGAAGACGGCAACGGGCGGACAGTGAGCTGGCAGCACGTCGTCACAGCGAGCGCTTCGACGAGATGGGTGCTTAGCCCGTGCCACCGGCGCCTGTCTGCAAGAGAGAACCCACGCCCGCGCGGTGTAGGTCCTTCTCGACCACACGCGGTCGGCGTGACGCGACCGACATCGGACGTTGCGAGGTCGCTTCGGTGACAACTCTGCGTGAAGGCTGACGACTACTCAGGTTTACCTGACGCATCGTCGGCTATTCAAGACCATCTTGCACATGCATTGCACAAGGCGCTGAAAGACAAAAGAGATCAGTGAAAGGTCGTGAAGGTAAGTATTCGCAGGTCAGGCAACATGTCGCGGTGTCGTGCCCCTCGTCTCCAAGGGGCACGACACCCTGCCCGTCAGATGTCCCGGAAGATCTCGATCTGCGCGCCGATGGAGTTCAGCCGCTCCGCCAGGTCCTCGTAACCCCGGTTGATGACATACACGTTGCGCAGCACCGACGTCCCCTCCGCCGCCATCATCGCCAGCAGGACGACCACCGCGGGGCGCAGTGCCGGGGGGCACATCATTTCGGCGGCGCGCCAGCGGGTGGGGCCCTCGACGAGGACGCGGTGGGGGTCGAGGAGCTGGAGGCGGCCGCCGAGGCGGTTGAGGTCGGTGAGGTAGATCGCGCGGTTGTCGTAGACCCAGTCGTGGATCAGGGTCTGGCCCGAGGCGACCGCAGCGATCGCGGCGAAGAAGGGCACGTTGTCGATGTTCAGGCCCGGGAAGGGCATGGGGTGGATCTTGTCGATCGGCGCCTCCAGCTTGGAGGGGCGGACCGTGAGGTCGACCAGCCGGGTACGGCCGTTGTCCGCGAAGTACTCCGGCGAACGGTCGTGGTCCAGGCCCATCTCCTCCAGGACCGCCAGCTCGATCTCCAGGAACTCGATCGGCACCCGGCGCACGGTGAGTTCGGACTCGGTGACCACCGCCGCGGCCACCAGGCTCATCGCCTCGACCGGGTCCTCGGAGGGCGAGTAGTCCACGTCGACATCGATGTTGGGCACGCCGTGCACGGTCAGCGTGGTGGTGCCGATGCCCTCCACCTTGACGCCCAGTGCCTCCAGGAAGAAGCACAGGTCCTGGACCATGTAGTTGGAGGACGCGTTGCGGATGACCGTCGCGCCGTCGTGCCGCGCCGCGGCCAGCAGCGCGTTCTCGGTCACCGTGTCGCCGCGCTCGGTCAGTACGATCGGGCGGTCGGGGCTGACCGTGCGGTCCACCTGCGCGTGGTACTGGTTCTCGGTCGCCGCGATCTGCAGCCCGAACCGGCGCAGCGCGATCATGTGCGGCTCGATGGTCCGGGTGCCGAGGTCGCAGCCGCCGGCGTACGGCAGCTTGAACTGGTCCATCCGGTGCAGCAGCGGGCCGAGGAACATGATGATGGAGCGGGTGCGTACGGCCGCCTCGGCGTCGATCGCCGTCATCTCCAGCTCGGCCGGCGGGACCAGCTCCAGGTCGACCCCGTCGTTGATCCAGCGGGTGCGCACGCCGATGGAGTTGAGCACCTCCAGCAGGCGGTACACCTCCTCGATACGCGCGACCCGGCGCAGCACCGTGCGGCCCTTGTTCAGCAGGGACGCGCAGAGGAGGGCCACACAGGCGTTCTTGCTCGTCTTGACGTCGATGGCACCGGACAGCCGACGGCCGCCGACGACCCGCAGATGCATCGGGCCCGCGTAGCCCAGCGACACGATCTCGCTGTCCAGAGCCTCACCGATGCGGGCGATCATCTCAAGGCTGATGTTCTGGTTGCCGCGCTCGATGCGGTTGACCGCGCTCTGACTGGTGCCGAGCGCCTCCGCGAGCTGCGTCTGCGTCCAGCCCCGGTGTTGCCGGGCGTCACGGATGAGCTTGCCGATGCGTACGAGGTAGTCGTCTGCCATGAGGTTGAGGTTATCTCAGATATGAGATGGCGCTCGCTTGGGGGGTCCATTCGGGTGATGGCGCGTCAATGACCTGCGGGTTCCCCGGAATGCGCCGGTCAGGGGTGCCCCATGAGTGGCCCATGGGCGATTCGTTCCGCAATGCCGCTCATTACGGGTTTAGCCGCTGATGGGGCGATGTGGGAGCGGGGACGAGTAGACGACGCTGGTCGTCACGGAGCCCAGACCGCCGATCCGTCCCGAAATCTCCTCCAGATGGCGCATCGAGCGTGCCGCCACCTTGATGACGAAGCAGTCGTCACCCGTCACATGGTGCGCCTCCAGGATCTCCGGCATCGCCTCGACCAGGTCATGGAATGGCTTGTAGTTGCCGTTCGGGTACCGCAGGCGTACGAACGCCATGATGGCCAGCCCGACCCGCTCCGGGTCCACGACCGCCGCGTAGCCGCTGATGACCCCGCCCTCCTCCAGCCTGCGCACGCGTTCCGTGACCGCACTGGCCGACATGGAGACGGCCCGCGCGAGGTCGGCGAAGCTGGTCCGGCCGTCCCGCTGGAGGACGTCGAGAATGCGCCAGTCAATGGCGTCCAGGGATATCGCGGTCATGGTCGAGAAATAGCACGGATTCCCCGGCCGATCGGGTGACATCGCCGTGGATCGAGCCTTCAGAGCGCCGATTTCGGTCCGTAGATTCAAGCCGGACAGCCGGACAACAGAGCCGAGTGCCACCCCCAAGATGACGAAAGGCTCCACCCCCATGCCTATGACGGCCGCCACCCCCACCGAAGCCGCCGCCCACTTCCGCGCCTCCCTCCGCTTCCACACCGACGTCGCCGACGTGGCCGCCGCCCTCGCCACCCCCGGCGGCCCCGGATTCGTGCTCCTCGACTCCCGCTCCGCCCACGCCTGGGACCAGGGGCGCATCCCCGGCGCCGTCCACCTCCCCACCGCGCTCATCCCCGAACGGGCCCCCGCCCTGCTCGACCGAGCCGTCCCCGTCGTCACCTACTGCTGGGGCCCCGGCTGCGACGGCGCCACCCGTGCCGCCCTCGCCCTCGCCGAACTCGGCCACCAGGTCAAGGAGATGCTCGGCGGATTCGAGTACTGGGTGCGCGAGGGCTTCGCCTACGAGACCTCGCGGGGCCCGGAGCACCGCCCCGCCGACCCCCTCGTCGCCCCGGTCGCGGGCGCCTGCGGCTGCTGACGCACGGCCGGAATCGGACCGGGCGCTACGACGTCTCGCGCGTCCAGGCCCGGACCGCCAGCTTGCCCGTCGTACCCAGGTCGAGATGGGGCGTGACCGTCACCGGGGCGGCGCCGTCCTTCGCCCGCACCCTGACGTACGGAACGTTGACCGCCGTACCGAACCCGGTGGTGTTGCGCCACATGAGGCCCGAGACCGCGCTCTGGCCCGGCTTCAGGAGCAGCGGGCGGGCCGGGTCGTCGAATCCGGTGCCGGTGCTGATGCCGCCGCTCCCGTGGAAGATCTGGACGCCCCGGACGGGTGCCAGGTCGTCGTCCAGCAGTTCCAGTCGCGGATAGCCGTCGAGCGCGTAGTCCCGTTTGCCGCAGTTCTCCAGGCGCAGGCCCACCACGCGCAGCCCCATCGCGGCGTCGCCGGCGTCATTGGTGAGGCGGATGCCGGAGGGCGGGCACACGCCGGGCGCGGGCGGTGCCTCGGCGGCGGGCACCCGGGTCACCTGGGCGACCTTGATCCGGCTGACCCGTGACGATCCCGGGGCCGGTGCCCCCAGCCGTACCGTGCCGCGCTTCGTCGTGCCGGGGGCGACCGAGCGCACGGTCTCGGAGTGGTTGCCCATGACCGCGCCGCTGTCCGTGGTGAAGTCGAACAGCACCGTGTACGTCAGCGCCTGGCCGCCGCTGTTGGTGACCTCGTAGGTGGCCGAGATCCCGGAGTCGGCGGCCGGAAGCGGGTCGGCGTGCACCAGGTGGTCGGAGGGGGTGGGGCTCGGCGTGGCGGCGGGGATCGTCACCGAGGTGATCCGGACACCGTCCACGGGCGGATCGTCAACCGGAACCGCGGACCCGGACCCGGACCCGGACCCGGACCCGGCCGACGCGGACCCGGCCGACGCGGACCCGGACGACCCGGACGACCTGGACGATCCGGACCCCGCCCCGGCCTCGCCGGAACCCCCTGCGTGCTCGGACCCGCACGCCGTCAGCAACAGCAGCACGGCGACGGCGGGAACGGCGGCGGGAACGACGGCCGGAAGGAATGAGGAGGTGGCTTTGCGCATCCACGCATCCCATCAGCGCCCCGCCCCCCGAGCCATGGCGGAAGCCACAGTTCCGCCCACCGGCAGACACATGCCCTATTTGCTGCCCGCCTATTTGCTCACCTAGTTGCCCGCCTATTTGTCGCCCCCCGCATACCGGCCCATCGCGGTGACGAGGCTGGAGGAGACATGGGCCAGAGCCGGATCCGCGGGGAGGAAGAACGTCTCCACCCCGGCCAGTTCATGGTTCATCCGGGCCATCGGCATCTCGTAGTCCAGATCCTTGGCGTCCCGCACCCCGCGGACGACGACATCGATCCCGGCCCCGCGGCAGTAGTCGACCAGCAGCCCGCCGGTGTGCGAGTCGACCGTGACATTGCCCAGCCCGTCCGCCGCCGCGCGGAGCCGCTCCAGCCGCTCGGCGACGGGGAAGCGCCCGGTCTTGTTCGCGTTGAACATCACGCAGACCACGACCTCGTCGAACAGGAGAGACGCACGCCGCAGCACATCCTGGTGCCCTGGAGTGACTGGGTCGAAGGATCCTGGAAAGAGGGCTCGCATGAGCGGAGAGGGTATCGGCAAAGGACGTCCCGAAGCCCTCCCCGGCATGACCATCCGGCACCCATGTACTAGAGTTATCTCGACATCGAGATATCTGCCGAGGCGCACCGTAGCCGCCACTCTAGTAAGGCAAGCCTAACTTAGCCTGACCTTACTGGACCGGCCAAACCGGCGTGGCGGCAGGATTGACGGTGGTAGGCGCACATCAATGAAGGAGACTGTCGTGTCGGCGAACAGCTTCGACGCCCGCAGCACGCTGCAGGTGGGCGACGAGTCGTACGAGATCTTCCGGCTGGACAAGGTGGAGGGCTCGGCCCGCCTGCCGTACAGCCTCAAGGTCCTGCTGGAGAACCTGCTCCGCACGGAGGACGGCGCGAACATCACCGCCGACCACATCCGTGCGCTCGGCGGCTGGGACTCGCAGGCCCAGCCCAGCCAGGAGATCCAGTTCACGCCGGCCCGCGTGATCATGCAGGACTTCACCGGCGTGCCCTGTGTCGTGGACCTCGCCACCATGCGCGAGGCCGTCGCGGCCCTCGGCGGCGACCCGGCGAAGATCAACCCGCTCTCCCCGGCCGAGATGGTCATCGACCACTCCGTCATCGCCGACAAGTTCGGCACCAGCGACGCGTTCAAGCAGAACGTCGACCTGGAGTACGGCCGCAACCGCGAGCGCTACCAGTTCCTGCGCTGGGGCCAGACCGCGTTCGACGACTTCAAGGTCGTCCCGCCGGGCACCGGCATCGTCCACCAGGTGAACATCGAGCACCTGGCCCGTGTCGTCATGGTCCGCGACGGCAAGGCGTACCCCGACACCCTGGTCGGCACCGACTCGCACACCACCATGGTCAACGGCCTCGGCGTCCTCGGCTGGGGCGTCGGCGGCATCGAGGCCGAGGCCGCGATGCTCGGCCAGCCGGTCTCCATGCTGATCCCGCGCGTCGTCGGCTTCAAGCTCACCGGTGAGCTGCAGCCCGGCACCACCGCCACCGACCTGGTGCTCACGATCACCGAGATGCTGCGCAAGCACGGCGTCGTCGGCAAGTTCGTGGAGTTCTACGGCGAGGGCGTCGCCGCCACCTCGCTGGCCAACCGCGCCACCATCGGCAACATGTCGCCGGAGTTCGGTTCCACCGCCGCGATCTTCCCGATCGACGACGAGACCCTCAACTACCTGCGTCTGACCGGCCGTTCGGAGCAGCAGGTCGCGCTGGTCGAGTCGTACGCCAAGACCCAGGGCCTGTGGCTGGACCCGAAGGCCGAGCCGGACTTCTCCGAGAAGCTGGAGCTGGACCTCTCCACGGTCGTCCCCTCCATCGCCGGCCCGAAGCGCCCGCAGGACCGCATCGTCCTCGCGAACGCCGCCGAGCAGTTCAAGCAGGACGTCCTCAACTACGTGGACGTCGTGGACGAGGCGGGCCAGGAGTCCTTCCCGGCCTCCGACGCCCCGGCCGTCCGCCCGAACGGCGGTCCGTCCAACCCGGTCCAGGTCACCGCCCCCGACGGCTCGACCTACACGATCGACCACGGCGCGGTCACCGTCGCGGCCATCACCTCCTGCACCAACACGTCCAACCCGTACGTCATGATCGGCGCCGCCCTGGTCGCCAAGAAGGCGGTCGAGAAGGGCCTGTCCCGCAAGCCGTGGGTCAAGTCCACCCTCGCCCCGGGCTCGAAGGTCGTCACCGACTACTTCGACAAGGCCGGCCTCACGCCGTACCTGGACAAGCTGGGCTTCAACCTGGTCGGCTACGGCTGCACCACCTGCATCGGCAACTCCGGCCCGCTGCCGGAGGAGGTCTCCAAGGCGGTCAACGACCACGACCTCGCCGTCGTCTCGGTCCTCTCCGGCAACCGGAACTTCGAGGGCCGCATCAACCCCGACGTCAAGATGAACTACCTGGCGTCCCCGCCGCTGGTCGTCGCGTACTCCATCGCGGGCTCCATGAAGGTGGACATCACCCGGGACGCCCTGGGCACCGACCAGGACGGCAACCCGGTCTACCTGAAGGACATCTGGCCCTCCGAGGCCGAGGTGAACGAGGTCGTCGCCAGCGCCATCGGCGAGGACATGTTCAACAAGTCCTACCAGGACGTGTTCGCCGGTGACGCCCAGTGGCAGTCGCTCCCGGTCCCGACCGGCAACACCTTCGAGTGGGACGCCGAGTCCACCTACGTGCGCAAGCCCCCTTACTTCGAGGGCATGGGCATGGAGCCGGCCCCGGTCGCCGACATCACCGGCGCCCGCGTGCTGGCCAAGCTGGGCGACTCGGTCACCACCGACCACATCTCCCCGGCCGGTGCCATCAAGGCCGACACCCCGGCCGGCAAGTACCTCACCGAGCACGGTGTGGAGCGCCGCGACTTCAACAGCTACGGCTCGCGCCGCGGCAACCACGAGGTCATGATTCGCGGTACGTTCGCCAACATCCGCCTGCGCAACCAGATCGCGCCGGGCACCGAGGGCGGCTACACCCGCGACTTCACCCAGGCCGACGCGCCGGTGTCCTTCATCTACGACGCCTCGCAGAACTACCAGGCCGCCGGCACCCCGCTGGTCGTCCTGGCCGGCAAGGAGTACGGCTCCGGTTCGTCCCGCGACTGGGCCGCCAAGGGCACCGCGCTCCTCGGCGTCAAGGCCGTCATCGCCGAGTCGTACGAGCGCATCCACCGCTCGAACCTCATCGGCATGGGCGTCCTGCCGCTCCAGTTCCCCGAGGGCACCTCGGCCGAGTCCCTCGGTCTGACGGGCGAGGAGACCTTCTCCTTCGCCGGTGTCACCGAGCTGAACAACGGCACCACGCCGCGCACGGTCAAGGTCACCACCGACACGGGCGTCGAGTTCGACGCGGTCGTCCGCATCGACACCCCCGGTGAGGCCGACTACTACCGCAACGGCGGCATCATGCAGTACGTGCTGCGCAGCCTGATCCGCAAGTAAGCGATCAGCACCAGCAGTTGAGGGCCGCACCCCCGGCAACGGGGGTGCGGCCCTCTCTCTTGCCGCACCCCCGCCCCCGTGGCCGCGTCACCCCGGCCCCCTCAGATCGCGTCGAACGAGTCCAGCGTCAACTCCGGCATGACCGGCGGAGCCCCCCGCAGCGCCATCTCCGCCCAGATCACCTTCCCCTGCGGCGAATACCGCGTCCCCCACCGCTCCGTCATCTGCTGGACCAGGAACAGCCCCCGCCCGCCCTCGTCCGTCGTCGCGGCGTAGCGCAGATGCGGCGACGTGTTGCTGCCGTCCGCCACCTCGCAGATCAGCGCCCGGTCCCGGATCAGCCGCAGCCTGATCGGCTCGGAGCCGTACCGGATCGCGTTGGTCACCAGCTCGCTGAGCACCAGCTCCATGCCGAACGCCTGCTCCTCCAGCCCCCACTCCTCCAGCCGCTCCGTCACGGCCCGCCGCAGCCCCGCCACGGCGGACGGATCGGCCGGTACGTCCCAGTCGGCCACCTGCTCGGATGTGAGCGCCCGGGTCCGCGCCACCAGCAGCGCCACATCGTCCTTGGGCCCCTGCGGCAGCAGCTCCTCAAGGACCGCCCCGCAGCTCGCGTCCGGGGTGCGGTCGGGGTGCCCGGCCAGCGCCCGCCGCAGCAGTTCGAGGCCCTCGTCCAGGTCGCGGGTACGGTCCTCGATCAGCCCGTCCGTGTACAGCACCAGCTGCGTCCCCTCGGCCAGCTCCAGCTCCGCCGTCTGGAACGGCATGCCCCCGAGCCCCAGCGGCGGACCGCCGGGCAGCTCGGGGTAGGTGACGCTGCCGTCGGGATGCACCAGCGCGGGCGCCAGATGCCCGGCGCGGGCCATGGCGCACCGGCGCGTGATGGGGTCGTAGATCGCGTACAGACATGTGGCCCCCACGATCGCGTCCGAGTCCTCCCCGTCCCCCTCGTCCTGGTCGATCCGCCCGACCAGGTCGTCCAGATGGCTGAGCAGCTCGTCGGGGGGCAGATCCAGGGTCGAGAAGTTGTGTACGGCGGTCCGCAGCCGGCCCATCGTGGCGGCGGCGTGCAGCCCGTGCCCGACGACGTCGCCGACCACCAGCGCCACCCGGCTGCCCGGCAGCGGGATCACGTCGAACCAGTCCCCGCTCACCCCCGACTGGGCGGGCAGATACCGGTAGGCCACGTCCAGGGCGCTCTGCTCGGGCAGCGCGCGCGGCAGCAGGCTGCGCTGGAGGGTGACCGCGAGGGTGTGCTCACGGGCGTAGCGGCGGGCGTTGTCGACGCTGACGGCGGCCCGGGCCACCAGCTCGTCCGCGAGCGTCAGATCCTCCTCGTCGAAGGGGTCACGCTTGGCCCGGTAGAAGTTGGCGATGCCCAGCACCACCCCGCGGGCCCGGATCGGAGCCGAGATCAGCGACTGGATGCCGTATTCGAGGATGTTCTCGGTGCGCTGCGGGTCCTGCGCCCGCCAGTCCGTCGCGGCGGCCAGGTCGGACACCAGTTCGGAATGTCCGGAGCCGTAGCCGCGCGCCTGGGGCGTGAACGGCTTGAAGTCGATCAGCCGGTCCTGCTCGTACAGCGGATGGTCGCCCCGGATGCCGTGCACGGCGATACGGCGCAGGGTGGCCGCGGTGGGGGCGGGCTCCTCGCCGTGCAGGATGCCGTCATCCAGATCGACGGTGACGTAGTCCGCGAAGCGCGGTACGGCGATCCGCGCCAGCTCCTCCGCGGTGCGCCGCACGTCCAGGCTGGTGCCGACGCCGAGACCGGCGTCGTAGAGCAGCTTCAGCCGCTCCCGGGCGACCTCGGCGCGCCCGGAGAGCGCCTGGAGCTCGGTGGTGTCCCGCAGGGTCACCACGGTGCCGCCAGGGGCGCCGCCGTGGTCGGTGGGCCGCTGGTTGACGGCGAGCAGCCGCTCCCCGGCGAACAGCACCTCGTCGGTGGCCTCCCGCCCGGAGGCCAGCAGCTCCACCGTCTCGGGGTCCAGACCGGGCAGCTCGGACAGATGGCTGCCCTCGGCGTCGGGCGGCAGCCGCAGCAGGCGCCGCCCCTCGTCGTTGGCGAGCAGCAGCCGGCCGTCGTCACCGACGATGAGGACGCCCTCGCGCACCGAGTGCAGCACCGTGTCGTGGTGCTCGTACATCCGGGTCATCTCGTCCGGCGCGAGGCTGTGCGTCTGCCGCCGCAGCCGCCGCCCGACCAGCGCGGTGCCGCCGGTGGACACCACGAACGCGCCCGCCCCGGCGGTCAGGATGATCGGGATCTGCCGGTCCACCTCGCTGGTGACGTTCTTGACCTTGAGCCCGGCGGAGACCAGGGCGACCACCTTGCCGTGCGCGTCCTCGATCGGCGCCGTGGCCTGCATCTCGCGGCCCAGCGGACCGTGCACGCTCTCCGTGTAGACCTGCCCGGCCAGCGAGGGCGCTATGTTGCCCACGAACCGCTGGCCGATCTTGCTCGGTATCGGATGCGTGTAGCGGATGCCGTGCGTGTCCATGACGACGATGAAATCGACCCCGGCCGCCTTGCGCCCGGCCTCGGTGAGCGGCTGGAGCACCGTGGAGGGCCTGGGGGTGTCCAGCGCCTGGAGGACGCCGGGGGAGTGCGCGAAGGTCTCCGCCACGGCCACGGAACGCCGCCGGGCCTCGGCCGTGGTGTCCCGCTCGGACTGGAGGAAGAGGGCGAGTACGCCACTGAGCACCAGCAGCACCACGAGGGCCGCCTGGAGCAGAAAGACCTGCTTGGCGACGCTCCACTGCCTCCCGCCGACCACAGAACGCCAGAGCAGGCGTCTGAATCGAGCAACGGTGTCCGACATGCCGCATTTGTAGCACCGGGGTCCGCTGTGTGGCCATGGTCCGTCCATAGATTGGACAGGTGTTCTAGGGGGTGGAACCGCCGATGATCCGGCGCCGGTCCCTACAGCGCGTCCAGGCCCCGCTCATGGTTCTTGACCGCCTCGCGTACGGCACCCACGAAGCCGGTCCAGAAGTGGTCGGCGTACGGACTCGCCGTGCTCGGCACGCCCGCGGTCGTCCGGCGCTTGGCCGCGCCGGAGAAGTCGCCGAACATCGCCTTGCGCAGCGCCGTGGATATCTCCAGCTGGGCGCCGCCGCCGGTACGGGTGCGGTTGACGATGTTGGCCGGGTCGTCGCCGTCGATCGAGGTCGAGGGGTCCGCGAGGACCACGGTGACGTCCCAGTCGGACTTGGCCGCCGGAGACGTCAGCCCGTACTTCGTGAACGCCGCGAGCAGGTTCCGCTTCAGCCGCGCGTCCCGGCCGCCGACGATCACCTTCTTCACGGACGTGTCGTCGAACCCGTGCAGGGACACGGCGTACAGGTTGCCCGTGCAGACGGCCAGCGCCGCCGGGTCGTCGCAGTGCGTGGACGTCACATGCTGCGCGGCGGAGTTCGCCAGCGCCTCGAACATCCAGTAGTCCCGCTGCGGCTCTCCCGGTACGGCCGCGCCCGCCGGGTCGGTGTCCGTCTCGAACGGCGTGTACCCGGCGATCGCCATGCACAGCTCACTCGTACCGGCCTCGATCCCGCCCCCGTGCGGCGCGATCACCGCGGTGCCGCCGAGCGGGCTGCTGGTGGCCCGGGCGTTGTCCGTGACCTGCGCCGGTGCGCCGATCCGGAACCGGCGCACCCAGTCGGTGCCCTCACGGTCCGCGGTACGGGTGTACAGCTCCGTGTTGGACCCGTACTGGTCCGCCGCGCTCGCCGGGGTGGCACCGGAGCCGCTGACGACGGCGTTGACGGTGGGCAGCCCGGCGGCGAGGGCGGCGACGGAGGCGAGGACGGCGCGTCTGCTGTTCATCGCACCGAGGAGGTGAAGGCGGCCCAGGTGAGGGGGCTGACGCGGAGGGTGGGCGCGTGGGAGGGGTCCTGCTTGGAGTCCCGGAGGAGGACGGAGTGGGGGCAGGAGGCGACTTCGACGCATTGGCCGCCTTCGCTGCCGCTGTAGCTCGACTTACGCCAGGAGAGGGCCACTTCGAGGCAGGCGCCGCCTTCGCTCCCACTGTAGGTCGACTTGAACCACTGAAGTGCGGCGCTCATTGCTCTCCTAGTAGACGATCAAGCAGTTCTCTTGAGATCTCGACGGCGAGGACGGCGCGCGTCTGCTGTTCATCGCACGGCGGAGGTGAAGGCGGCCCAGGTGAGGGGGCTGACGCGGAGGGTGGGCGCGTGGGAGGGGTCCTGCTTGGAGTCCCGGACGAGGACGGAGTGGGGGCAGGAGGCGACTTCGACGCACTGGCCGCCTTCGCTACTGCTATGGCTCGACGTGCGCCAGGAGACAGCGACTTCGAGACAGGCATCGCCTTCGTCGCTGCTGTACGTCGACTTGAACCACTGAAGTGCTTCCGTGCTCATTGCTCTCCTAGCAGGCGGTCGAGCAAGCCCTTGGAGTACTGGATGTTCAGGGCCTGTGTCCGCAGCATCGCATATTTGCGTGCCAGGCGAGACACCCTTTCTGGATCGGAGACCAACTGGCTTCCGCGCTGCGATTCGGTGTAGGCGAGCGTTTGGTGGTCCGGGGTTTCCAGGATGGCGAAGGGGCCCGCGACCCCTGCGTGCAGGGGGCTGTCCAGTGGTAGCACTTGGAGTGAGACGAAAGGCAGTTCGGCTACCTCGCGCAGATATCGCATCTGCTCTCTACGGATCGTCTCGGTGCCGATATGCAGCAGCAGTGCTGGCTCCCACACCACGAAGCTCAGTGTCGGGGGGCATTTGCGGTTAAGGATCTCCTGGCGATTGAGCCGCAGTCGCAGCATTCTCTCCAGTTCCTCCTCCTCGTACGCGGGAACGCGATTTTGCAGAACCGTGCGCACGTAAGCCTCAGTCTGAAGCAGGCCAGGCACGACCATCGCGTCGTACCACGACAGCGTGACGGCAACTTTCTCTTGGTCCATGTACTCCTCGACCCAAAGCGGAAACTGGTCGATCTCCGGGAGGTTCATCACCCCGGCCGCCAACGTCCCCTTGGTGCCCAGAAGTTCGTCACACCTCTCCGCGATGTCGAACTTCAGCGGGCGTCGGCCCTGTTCGATCGATGCGATCGTCTCGTCGTTGACACTGAGCTTCGCGGCCAGTGCGAGTTGGCTCAGACCGGCCGCCCGCCGTGCCGCGCCCAGTTGACGGCCGAGCATCTTCATGGCCGACTGGTTCTTCCTCCGTGTAGCTGTCATGTCTGTTGAACTCCCCGTGCCATCGGAACGCCACCCCGCACGATCCCGTACAAATAATCTGTACGGGATCACCTACTGCCGCAGGCTAGTCACGCTGCGCGACATTCGCCCCGTGAACGAGCAGATTGAACTCCTGCGTCAGCGCGACCAGTTCTACGCGCGGGCCCGCCGCTCCGTCCCCGCTGCCAGACGGTTCGCGGAGTGGTCGTTGTCGTACTGGGGGCTGACCGATTGGGAGCGGAGCGCGGACGTCTTGCTCTGCGTGAGCGAGTTGGCGACGAACGCGGTCGTGCACGGTGTCCCGCCGGGCCGGGGCTTCCTGCTGCGGCTGCGCCGGGACGGAACCGTCGTCCGGGTCGAGGTCCATGACAGCGGAACGGGCGTCCCGCAGGTCGCGCACCCCACTCTGGACGAGGGCGGCCGCGGGCTGCTGCTGGTGTCGGCGCTGGCCGACACGTGGGGCGTGGGGGAGCGGAACCCCGGCAAGATCGTGTGGTGCGAGTTCGCCCTGATGTGAAGGGCCGTCACATGAAGGGCAGCGGGGTGGCCAGCAGCCAGTTGGCCGAGGCCGCTCCGCTGCCGCAGGCCGTCGCCCAGCCCGTCCATTCCTTGCCGGAGAGGATCCGCGCCGCCCGCGCGGCCTCGGTGCCGAGGATCACCCCGAAGAAGAGCGGCAGCCACAGATCGTCCCACGTGGTCTCGGGCCTGCCGATGAGCAGCCAGCCCACCACGCCCGCGGCCGGCGCCGCGGCCGCATGGGACCAGGACATCTGCTTCGGGGCACCGGACGGGGCGCGCCAACGCTGTACGGCGATGAGCGCGATCTCTACGAGGGCTGCTGCTATGGCGATCAACGGGAGCTTCCTGCGGGGAGGTGGGAACGAAGTCGGCAAACAGAATCATAAAGGACCCGGTTTACCAACTCTTGGGCTCCCACCCCCCGGTCACCTCATCCGAGCAGTTCCACCTCCGCCAGCGTCGCCGAACCGTCCAGCACCAGCCGGTACCTGGCATACGCCCCCGGCGCCGCGATGGTGAACGCCCGGGTCTGCCGGTTCCACGGGAAGGTCTCCCCGGAACGGTGGTCCAGCGTCCGCCAGTTCGTGCCGTCGGCCGAGCCCTGGAGGGTCCAGCCGGTCGGCGCCGTGGTGTGGTCCGCAGCCGACGTCAGCGTGTACTGCACCGGCTTCCCGGCCCCGCTCACCGGCAGCTCGACGGAGGTGAACGTCTCCTCCGTCGCCGACGTGTTGTCGAACAGGGCGCCCGCACCGCGCAGCAGGTCCGTCCGGGGCACGGGCACCTGGTCGTCCTGGGTGATCGACACCGGCCCCGCGTTCTTCCCCGAGCCCCACGCCGAGGGCCGCGGCCCCATGGCGAACGTCAGCTCCCCGCCCTTGGCGAGCAGCGACTGCGGCAGCGAAGTGGACGTCCAGGGGCGGCCGTTGAAGGTCACGCTCTGCACGTACACGTTCTTCGCGCTGTTGCCCGGCGCCCTGACCACCAGGTCGTGGCCGTTCTCCAGGTGCACGGTGACCTTCTTGAACAGCGGGGAGCCGATGGAGTAGTCGCCGCTGCCCATGACCAGGGGGTAGAAGCCGAGCGCGGAGAAGAGGAACCAGCCCGACTGCTCGCCGTTGTCCTCGTCACCGTGGTAGCCCTGCCCGATCTCGCTGCCCAGGTAGAGCCGGGACAGGATCTGCCGCACCGCCGCCTGCGTCTTCCACGGCTGCCCCGCCGCGTCGTACATGTACGAGACATGGTGCGCGACCTGGTTGGACTGCCCGAGCATGCCCATCCGCACGTCCCGCGCCTCGGTCATCTCATGGATGACCCCGCCGTAGGAGCCCACGAACTCGGGCGACGCGGTCTCCGGCGTGGCGAAGAACTGGTCGAGCTTGTCGGCGAGTTGCTTCCTGCCGCCGTACAGATCGGCGAGGCCCCGGGTGTCCTGCGGCACGGAGAAGGCGTAGCCCCATCCGTTGGTCTCCGTGTAGTCGTAACCCCACACCCGGGGGTCGTAACGCGACGAATCCACCCGCCAGTTCCCCTGGGCGTCCTTGCCCTGGAAGAAGCCGGCCTTCGGGTCGAAGAGGTTCACGTAGTCGCGGGCGCGGTTGAGGAAGTAGTCCGACTCCTCCTTGTAGTGCTTCTCGCCCGTCTTCTCGTACAGCGCCGCGCCCATCTTCGCGATGCCGTAGTCGTTGACGTACCCCTCCATCGCCCAGGACAGCCCCTCGGCGGTGTCGGTGCCGGTGTAGCCGAGGAACGGCGAGGTGCTCATGCCCTTGCGGCCCACCCCCGAACTCGGCGGCACCACAGTCGCGTTCTTCAGCGCCGCCTCGTACGCCGCCTTCGCGTCGAACGTCACGCCCTTGACGTAGGCGTCGGCGAACGCCACGTCCGAGGAGGTGCCGGTCATCAGGTCCGCGTAACCGGGGGAGGACCAGCGCGAGGTCCAGCCGCCGTCCTTGTACTGCTGCACGAACCCGTCGACCATCGCGCTCGCCTGAGAGGGCGTCAGGAACGAGTACGCGGGCCAGGTCGTCCGATAGGTGTCCCAGAAGCCGTTGTTGACGTACACCGTGCCGTCCACGATCTTCGCGCCGGTGTGCGTCGGGGTGTCCTGGCTCTGCATCGGCGAGAACGGCGACGCGTACCGGTTCTTCCCGCCCACCTTCTCGTAGCCCGAGTTGGGGTACAGGTACAGCCGGTACATGCTGGAGTACAGCGTGGTCAGCTGGTCCGGTGTCGCGCCCTGCACCTCGACCTTGCCGAGGAGCTGGTCCCAGGTGCGCTGGGCCCGTGCCTTGACGGTGTCGAAGGAGGTGCCGTCGGGGATCTCCTGGCGCAGATTGTCCTTCGCCTGGTCGACGCTGATCAGCGAGGTCGCCAGCCGCAGCGTGACCCGGTGGTCGGCACCGGCCGCGAACCGCAGATAGCCCTTCACCCCGCTCGCCGTCCCGTCCGTGACCGGCTTGTCGAACACGCCGTACACGAACAGCCGGGTCGCGCCCGTCGACAGGCCCGACTTGACGTCCGAGTAGCCGGTGACGATCCCGTGCTCCTTGTCCAGCGTCAGACCCGCCTGCTCGGTGACATTGTCGAAGAGCACGCTCGCGTCGGAGCCGGGGTAGGTGAAGCGCATCACCGCCGCGTGATCGGTCGGCGCCATCTCCGCCTTGAGCCCGTTCTCGAACCGTACGCCGTAGTAATACGGCCGCGCCGTCTCGTTCTCGTGCCGGAACGCCAGCGCCCGCGCCTGCCGCCCGGTGTCCGGGGTGCCGGCCGCGGCCGACGGCATCACCTGGAAGGTCTGCCGGTCACCCATCCACGGGCTCGGCTCATGGCTCGCGCTGAACGCCTGGATCGTCGGCAGATTGGCGTCATCGTTCGCATGCGCGTACTCGTAGAGCCAGCTCAGCGACGACGCGTTGGTCACCGGCGTCCAGAAGTTGAAACCGTGCGGCAGCGCGGTCGGGGGGAAGTTGTTGCCGCGCGAGAAACTGCCGCTGGAGTTCGTGCCGCGCGTGGTCAGCGCGTAGTCGGACAGATGCGCCTTCGGCTTCTCCGGCGCGACCGGCTTCAGCGACACGTCGTCGATCCAGCCGCGGAACTTCGCCGGTCCGGTGGGCGAGTCGTACCCGACGAGAATCCGGTCGACCGTCTTGCCCGCCGCGACCGAGCCGATCCGCGCGACCACGTCGTTCCACTGATTGACGTACAGCGACTTGGAGTCGCCCTGCCCGCGCGGCGACAGCCCGAACCCGTGCTGGTCCAGCGCGCCGAGGTCGCTGAGGTAGGTGCCGTCGGTGAAGGCGAGGTCCAGGGAGACGTTCGTCGCGTCGTAGTCCCGGTCGCCGTCGGCCATCGACGGGAAGATCCGGTACGACAACTGCGTGTCGCCACCGACCCTCACGTTCACGTCGAACACCTTGTTGTACGAGTACGCGCGCCCGCCCGCCGTGTGCCGCCCCGCGTACCGCAGCGCCCGCGTCCCGGTGAACCCGGCCCGCGCCTTGGCCGTCGGCGAGGCGGTCGGGCCCTTGTCGACCAGCGTCAGCATGTCCTGCGGCACCGGGCCGCCGCTCCCGCCCGTGGAGAACTGCACATCGGCGAGCTGGAGGATGTCCGGGGCGCCGTTGTTCTTCGTCACCTCAAGCCGGAAGTGCTGGTACTCCGCCGCCTGCTGAAGGTCGTACGACGTGGTCTGGAACCGCTCCCCGAAGGTCTCGCCCGCCCGCGTGTCGAGGGTCTTCCAGTCCTTGCCGTCGGTGGAGCCGAGCAGCGTCCAGTCCCGCGGGTCGCGTTCGGCGGCGTCGTTCGCCGAGGTCAGCGCGTACGTCCGCACGTCGATGGGCTTGTCCAGATCGAACTCCGCCCAGCCGGTGGGCTGGAAGGTCAGCCACTTGGTGCCGGACTCGCCGTCGGCCAGGTTCTCCTTCACCTCGCCCGCGCCCGCGTTCTCGCCGCTCGCCCGGACCTCGGTGACATGGTCGTTCACATTGCCCGGTATGCCGGTGCTGTAGCCGCCGTCCACGCCCGAGGCACGCGGGGTGCCGTCCGCGCCGGTGTCGACCGTGTTCAGCCAGTCCGGGGCGGGATCACCCGCCTCGAACGAGGAGGCGAACTTCCGGTCGGTCACCGGGGCCTTGGCGGGCAGCGCCACCGCGGCGCCCTGCCCGCTCACGGCCATCACGAAGGCGGCCGTGAGCACGGCCGCCGGGCCCCATGTGGGCCGAGATCTGTGCCGAGTTCTCCGCTGCATGGACGGAATTCCTCCCCGCGCCGTTACCGACAACGTTGTCATAGGCGGTACACAGGAACCAAGTAGGTGGTCAAGTGAGGGGTGATGTCAAGGGTGTTGGGCGTGTCATTCAGGGGTTGATGTCGCGCGGATTTCCCGGGGGCCGCGCGCGGCCCGTTCCCATGTCGGCGAGGTCTCAACTCGGAAAAGACCCAGAGCCAACCCTGCATTCGATCTTGCTCCGCTGGCGGGAAGTGGACTATACCTGTCGGCGCCCGGTACAAGAGCAATCCCGGCAGTTCATGCACGAAGCACTTCCTGCACCACCCAGCTTGACCCGACCGCGGTGCCGGGCAGGATCCGGTTCACCGCCTGAGTCCTGGAGAAGGCGAGGACTTGAGCATGGGATCCACTGCGCACGACCGTGAGGGTGTCGGCCGCCGAGAACTGATCAGGCGGTCCGCCGCACTCGGCCTGGTCGCCGTTCCGGGGATGAGCCTGCTGTCCGCCTGCGCGAGCAGCGGCGGCGACGGCCAGGCCAAGGCGAAAGCCGGAAAGAAGACCGCCAAGAACCCGCTCGGCGTGAACGACACCGCCAAGATGGAGTTCGTCCTCTTCGACGGCGGCTTCGGCAAGGAGTACGCGCAGGACGCGGTCAAGATCTACCAGAAGGACTTCCCCAAGGCCCAGGTGAAGTTCGCCGCCACCCAGAAGATCCAGTCCACGCTCCAGCCCCGCTTCAACCAGGGCAACCCGCCGGACCTCATCGACAACTCCGGCGCCGAGCAGATGGACATGGGCGTCCTGGTCGGCAAGAACCAGCTGTCCGACCTCACCCCGCTGCTCGACGCGCCGTCGTACGACGACCCGAGCAAGAAGGTCCGCGACACGCTGCGCCCCGGCATCGTGGAGATGGGCCAGTTCGACGGCAACCCGGTGTGGATCATGTACTACGCGTACACGGTCTACGGCGTCTGGTACTCGCAGAAGGCGCTCGACTCGCTGGACGCCGAGTACCCGAAGACCTGGGACGAGATGCTCCAGGTCTGTGCGAAGGCCAAGAAGAAGGGCATGGCGGGCTGGACGTACGCGGGCAAGTACCCGTACTACATCCCCTTCTCGCTCTACCCGATGATCGGCAAGGTCGGCGGCGTCGAGGTCCTGAACGCCATCGACAACCTGGAGCCGAACGCCTGGAAGCACCCGGCCGTCAAGGCGTGTTTCGAGGCGTACTACGAGCTGTTCAAGAAGGGCTACATCCTCAAGGGCACCCCGGGTCTCGACCACATCCAGTCGCAGACGGCGTGGGCCAAGGGCGAGGCCCTGTTCATCCCGAACGGCTCCTGGGTGGAGAACGAGTCGGCGAACGTCATCCCCAAGGACTTCGACCTCGCGGTCTCGGCGCCCTCCGGCATCGACGGCGGCGACAAGATGCCCTTCGGCACCATCTGGGCGTCCGGCGGCGAGCCGTTCATCGTGCCCTCCAAGGCGGCCAACCCCGAGGGCGGCATGGAGCAGCTGCGCATCATGCTCTCCGAGGCGTCCTCGAAGAACTTCACCTCCAAGGTGAAGTCGCTGTCCGCCTACAACGGCGGCACCGACGGCATCGAGCTGACCCCGGGCCTGAAGTCCGGCGTGGCGGCGCTCAAGCTCGCCGGCACCAACGTGGTGAACCCGCGCCTGCAGGACTGGTACGTCCAGTTGCAGAAGGAGAAGATCGGCGTGGGCGCCCTCGGCGAGATGATGGCGGGCCGGCTCACCCCGGCGGAGACCATAAAGAAGATCCAGGGCTTCGCCGACGAGGCGGCCAAGGACACCACCATCAAGCACTACAAGCACCAGTAACCAGCACCCCCGAGCGCACCGGAGTAACGATGCAGCACGGCAAGTACCGGTTCATCGTGGGGTTCCTGGTCGTACCCCTGGGACTGTACGCGCTGTTCGTGGTGTGGCCCTTCATCCAGTCCATCTACTACTCGTTCACGGACTGGACAGGGCTGAGCCCCGAATTCAAGATGGTCGGCTTCGACAATTACAAGAGGATGCTGCACGACGACATCTTCTGGAAGTCGTTGCAGCACAGCCTGCTCTTCGCTCTGGTGCTGCCGATCGTGACGATCAGTCTGGCGCTTTTCTTCGCCTTCATGATCAATGTGGGCGGACGACGCAGAAGGGGCGGCCCCGCGATCACAGGTGTGCGGGGCTCCTCCTTCTACAAGATCGTTTATTTCTTTCCGCAGGTCTTGTCCATCGCGATCGTCGCGCTCCTCTTCCAGTTCGCCTACAACCCGGACAGCGGAGCGATCAATTCGCTCCTGCGCGGGATCGGACTCGATCATGTGCAGCCGTTGTGGCTGGGTGATCCGAGCCTCGCCCTGTGGTGTGTGATGGCGGTGCTCGTCTGGTCCACCACCGGCTTCTTCGTGGTCCTCTTCTCCGCGGGCATGGCCTCGATCCCGGCCGAGCTGTACGAGGCCGCGCTGATCGACGGCGCGAGCCGCGCCACCACCTTCTTCCGCATCACCCTGCCCCTGCTGTGGGACACCGTGCAGTCCGGCTGGGTCTACATGGGCATCCTCGCGCTCGGCGCCGAGTCGTTCGCGGTCGTACAGATCATGACGACCGGTCCGGGCGGGCCCGACTACTCGACCACCGTGCTGGTCCTGTACGTGTACCAGAAGGCGTTCCGGGACGGTCAGGCCGCCTACGCCACCACCATCGGCGTCGCCCTGCTGGTCGTCACGCTCGCCTTCGCGGCGATCGTGATGCGGCTGGGCCGTCGCGAGCGGCTGGAGTTCTGAAGCGATGAAGACGACCGAGACCCCCGCCCCGCCGCCGGCCGAGCCCGGTGCGAGCGTCTCCAAGGTGGACGCGCCGGTTTTGAAGCCGGGCCGCCGCAAAAAGGAGGGCGCCGTCCTCAACGTCTTCTCCCACGGCGTGCTGGTCATCTGGGCGATCATGGTGGTCACGCCGCTGCTGTGGGCGGTGATGACGTCCTTCAAGGACGACAGCTCCATCTTCGGCTCGCCCTGGGCGCTGCCGGACCGGCTGCACTTCGGGAACTGGGCGCGGGCCTGGACCGAGGCCAACATGAGCGGCTACTTCCTCAACACCGTCCTGGTGGTGGGCGGTTCGCTCATCGGCACCCTGGTGCTCGGCTCGATGGCCGCCTATGTGCTCGCCCGGTTCGACTTCCCGGGCAACCGCTTCATCTACTACCTGTTCATCGGCGGCATGAGCTTCCCGATCATGCTGGCGCTGGTCCCGCTGTTCTACGTCGTGAACAACATGGGCCTGCTGAACACCATCCACGGGCTGATCCTGGTCTACATCGCCTACTCGCTGCCCTTCACCGTCTTCTTCCTCACGGCGTTCTTCCGCACCCTGCCGACCTCGGTGGCGGAAGCGGCGTTCGTGGACGGGGCTTCGCACACGCGTACGTTCTTCCAGATCATGCTGCCCATGGCCAAGCCCGGTCTGATCAGCGTGGGCATCTTCAACTTCCTGGGCCAGTGGAACCAGTACATGCTGCCCACGGTCCTCAACACCGACCCCGACAAGAAGGTCCTCACCCAGGGCCTGGTCCAGCTCGCCGTCAGCCAGGGCTACAAGGGCGACTGGTCGGGCCTCTTCGCGGGCCTGGTGATGGCCATGCTGCCGGTGCTCGGGGCGTACATCGTCTTCCAGCGGCAGGTGGTGCAGGGGCTCACCGCGGGGGCGCTGAAGTAGGCCGCCCCGGCACGCCGGGGTGACGCCCCGTGGTCGTACACGCGCACGCCGTACCGGATCCCCGGGCGGCGTGCGCCGCTGTGGTGTACCCCGGATCTGGCTCAACCTCTTGACGTGAGTCGCCCCGAACGGCTCAGCTTAGAGTTCACTAGTTGGACATACACGGGGCCTCGCCGAAGCGGCCCCGCGCTCAGGAGGTCGTCGTGGAGACTCCAGGGTCGCAGTCGTCACTGCACCGAGCCAACCTGGAGCGGGTGGTACGGGCCGTCCGGCTTGCCGGTTCGCTCACGCAGGCGGAGATCGCGCGGACGACCGGCCTGTCCGCCGCCACGGTCTCCAACATCGTGCGGGAGCTGAAGGACGGCGGGACGGTCGAGGTCACGCCCACCTCGGCGGGCGGGCGCCGGGCCCGCAGTGTCAGCCTCAGCGGCGACGCGGGCATCGTGATCGGCGTCGACTTCGGGCACCAGCACCTGCGGGTCGCGGTCGGCAACCTCGCCCACCAGGTGCTGGCCGAGGAGGCCGAGCCGCTGGACGTGGACGCCTCCGCCGCCCAGGGCTTCGACCGGGCCGAGGAACTGGTCAGCAGGCTGATCGTGGCCACCGGCGTGGACCGCGCCAAGATCGCGGGCGTGGGCCTCGGCGTGCCGGGCCCCATCGACCTGGAGTCCGGCACCCTCGGACACAGCGCCATCCTGCCCGGCTGGGGCGGCACCAAGCCCGCCGAGGAACTGGAACAACGCCTCGGCGTGCCCGTCCACGTGGACAACGACGCGAACCTCGGCGCCCTCGGCGAGCTGGTCTGGGGCAGCGGCAAGGGCGTGCGCGACCTCGCCTACATCAAGGTCGCCAGCGGCGTCGGCGCGGGCCTGGTCATCGACGGCACGATCTACCGCGGGCCGGGCGGCACCGCGGGCGAGATCGGCCACATCACCCTGGACGAGTCCGGCCCGGTCTGCCGCTGCGGCAACCGCGGCTGCCTGGAGACCTTCGCGGCAGCCCGCTACGTCCTCCCGCTGCTCCAGCCGAGCCACGGCACCGATCTGACCATGGAGGGCGTCGTACGGCTCGCCAGGGAGGGTGACCCGGGCTGCCGCCGGGTGGTCGCCGACGTCGGCCGCCACATCGGCAGCGGCGTGGCCAACCTCTGCAATCTTCTCAACCCCAGCCGGGTGGTCCTCGGCGGCGATCTCGCGGAGGCCGGCGAGCTGGTCCTCGGGCCCATCCGGGAGTCCGTCAGCCGCTACGCGATCCCGAGCGCCGCCCGCCAACTCACCGTGCTCCCCGGGGCACTTGGGGGCCGCGCCGAGGTGCTGGGCGCCCTCGCCCTCGCCCTGAGCGAGATGGGCGATTCGGCCCTTCTGGACGGATCCGCCACCGGCGCCCCGGCCGTGTCCGCCCCTGCCTTCACTTAGAGAAGGAATGGCACCGTTGCCATCTCGTTAAGGATTTACTTCTTGACGTCGCACGTGTGGCCGAGTTGACTTCCAGCCACCTCGGCCGCAACGACGCGGCCTCGTCAGGGAGGTTTGAGAAGTGAACACGCGTATGCGTCGTGCGGCCTTCGCCGTTGCCGCTGGTGCCATGGCCGTCTCGCTCGCCGCCTGCGGCAGCGCCAAGGAGTCGAAGGGCGACAGCTCTTCCTCCGCGTCCTCCGCGAAGAAGGGCGACAACATCAAGGTCGGCCTCCTGCTCCCGGAGAACAAGACCGCCCGGTACGAGAAGTTCGACCGCCCGCTGATCGAGAAGAAGATCAAGGAGCTGACGAACGGCAAGGCGACGATCGACTACAACAACGCCCGCCAGGACGCGAACCTGCAGGCCCAGCAGGTCGACACCATGATCACCAACAAGGTGGACGTCCTGATCGTGGACGCGGTCGACGCCAAGGCCATCCAGAACTCCGTGCAGAAGGCCGTGGACGCCGGCATCAAGGTCGTCGCCTACGACCGCCTCGCCGAGGGCCCGATCAGCGCCTACACCTCCTTCGACAACGAGAAGGTCGGCGAGACCCAGGGCCAGGCCCTGCTGACGGCGCTGGGCGGCAAGGCCACCAAGTCCTCCAAGATCGTCATGATCAACGGCTCGGTCACCGACCCGAACGCCGCCCAGTTCAAGGCGGGCGCCCACAAGGTCCTCAACGGCAAGGTGACGATCGCCAAGGAGTACGACACCAAGGAGTGGTCGCCGGACAACGCCAACTCCGAGATGGAGGCGGCGATCTCCGCGGTCGGC
Organism: Streptomyces sp. LaBMicrA B280; assembly: GCF_049222185.1. Lineage (NCBI taxonomy): Bacteria > Bacillati > Actinomycetota > Actinomycetes > Kitasatosporales > Streptomycetaceae > Streptomyces > Streptomyces sp. LaBMicrA B280. The sequence continues at coordinate 73,583 of NZ_JBMJCT010000001.1, forward strand.
AAGGACAAGATCGCGGGCGTCTACTCCGCCAACGACGGCATGGCCGGCGGTATCATCACCGCCCTCAGCGCGGCCGGCCTCAAGGTCCCGGTCACGGGCCAGGACGCCGAGCTGGCCGGTGTGCAGCGCATCGTCGCCGGGACGCAGTACATGAGCGTCTACAAGCCGTACGCCCCCGAGGCCGACGCCGCCGCCGAGATGGCCGTCGCCCTCGCCCAGGGCAAGTCGCTGGACTCCGTCGCCAAGGACAAGGTCTCCAGCACCTCCCAGAAGGACGTCCCGTCGGTCCTCGTCCCGGTCACCGCGCTGACCAAGGACAACGTCAAGGACACCGTCATCAAGGACGGCGTCTACACGGTCGCCGACATCTGCACCGCGCAGTACAAGTCCGCCTGCGCCAAGCTCGGCCTGAGCTGAGCCACGGCAACACGCCCTCGTCTCCGGAGAGTTCACCCCCGTAACTCCCCGGAGACCCCCCGTGAGGGGAGAGGGCGTCCCACTGCCCTCCGGCGCTCCGCGACACATACAGCCCCGCAAGCTCGGCGCGGGGCGCCGGACGGAACCCCCCAAACTCTCTGCACAACCTCCCGCCGGGTCAGGCGGCGAAGGAGATGGTTCACGTGTCCGCTACGCCCGTGCTGGCGTTGCGCGGGGTCTCCAAGCGGTTCGGTGCCGTCCAGGCGCTCACCGACGTAGAGCTTGAGGTCCACGCCGGTGAGGTGGTCGCCCTGGTGGGCGACAACGGTGCCGGAAAATCCACACTGGTCAAGACGATCGCCGGTGTGCACCCGATCGACGAGGGTGTCATCGAGTGGGACGGCAAGCCCGTCTCCATCGGCCGGCCCCAAGACGCCCAGGCACTGGGCATCGCGACGGTCTACCAGGACCTCGCGCTGTGCGACAACATCGACGTCGTCGGCAACCTCTTCCTCGGCCGCGAGCTGAGCAAGTGGGGCGTGCTGGACGAGGTCGAGATGGAGCGCCGCTCCCACGAGCTGCTCACCACGCTGTCGATCCGCATCCCGAGCGTCCGCATCCCGATCGCCTCCCTCTCCGGCGGTCAGCGCCAGGTGGTGGCCATCGCCCGCTCCATGCTCGGCGAGCCCAAGCTGGTCATCCTGGACGAACCCACCGCGGCCCTCGGCGTCGAGCAGACCGCCCAGGTCCTCGACCTGGTGGAGCGGCTGCGCGAGCGCGGCCACGCCGTCGTCCTCATCAGCCACAACATGGCGGACGTGAAGGCGGTGGCCGACAAGGTCGCCGTACTGCGCCTCGGCCGCAACAACGGCGTCTTCGAGGTCGGCACGACCTCGCAGGAGGAGATCATCTCCGCCATCACCGGCGCCACCGACAACGCTGTGACCCGCCGTGCGGCGCGTAGCACCAAGGAGGTCCAGAAGTGAGCCTGGACAAGACCTCCACGCCTCCCGAGGACCCCGCTCCCCAGGACGCCGTAGTGGAGAACCCCGAGGCGGCGACCGCAGCGGTCACCGCGGTCGACCCCCGCCTCCTCGTCCGCGAACAGGGCCTGATGGGCTACTGGAGCGAGTTCAAGCGCAAGATGAAGGCCGGCGAGCTGGGCTCCATGCCCGTCATCGTGGGCCTCGCGATCATCTGCGTGATCTTCCAGGTCCTGAACTCCAACTTCCTGTCCGCGCAGAACATCAACGACATCACGATCACGATGGTCGGCACCGGCATGATCTCGGTCGGCATCGTCTTCGTGCTGCTGCTCGGCGAGATCGACCTGTCCGTCGGCTCGGTCAGCGGCGCGGCCAGCGCCCTCGCGGCCGTCCTCGCGGTCAACCAGGGCTGGCCGGAGTGGGCGGCCGTGCTGCTCGCCATCGCCTCCGGCGCCGCCATCGGCGCGCTGCACGGCTTCTTCTTCGCGGTGCTCGGCGCGCCCGCCTTCGCCGTCACCCTGGCCGGCCTGCTGTTCTGGCTCGGCTTCATGCTGAAGGTGCTGGGCGCGGACGGCACGATCAACCTCGACTCGGACGGCCTGGTCGGCAAGCTCACCACGTACTACTTCTCGGACGTGGCCGCCGCCTACGGGCTCGCCGTGGTCGTGGTCGCCGTGTTCTTCCTCACCTCGTTCCTCGCCAACCGGCGCCGGGAGGCCGCGGGTGTCCCCGCCCGGCCGCTCAGCGACACGGTCCTGCGGACCGTACTGCTGGCCGTGATCTCGTTCGCCGCCGCGTACATGTACAACCAGTACAAGGGCCTGCCGCTGGCCACCGTGATCTTCCTGGTGTTCCTGATCGGCTCGGACTTCGTGCTGCGGCGCACCGCGTACGGCCGCAAGATCTTCGCGCTCGGCGGCAGCGTCGAGGCGTCCCGGCGCGCGGGCATCAACGTGACGGCGGTGCGCATCTCCGTCTTCGCGATCTCCGGTGGCTTCGCGGCGATCGGCGGCCTGTTCCTGGCCTCGAAGATCGCCTCGGCGAACCAGAGCGCCGGTACCGGCGACCTGCTCATGAACGCGATCGCGGCCGCCGTCATCGGTGGCACCTCGCTGTTCGGCGGCCGGGGCCGCACCTGGAACGCCCTGCTGGGCGTCCTGGTGATCGTCTCCATCCAGTACGGGCTCCAGCTGGAGTCCATCGCGGAGCCGGTGAAGTACATGATCACCGCCGCCGTTCTGCTCACGACCGTCGTGATCGACTCGATCACCCGCAAGACGCAGAAGACGGCAGGCCGCGCCTGACGCGGACGACGAGCAGCCCCCGTGCCGTGCGGCGCGGGGGCTGCCCGTTTGTCGCCGTACCGGAAAGTTAGACTCTGGCGAGCCCGGCAAGCTCGATCAGCTCTATTGCAAGGAGGCACGGGTGCCGCTGCTGACCCGTATCACGGGACCGCGCGATCTGGACCGGCTCAGCCTGGAGGAGCTGGACCAGCTGGCAGGGGAGATCAGGACCTTCCTGGTGGAGGAGGTCTCCAAGACCGGCGGACACCTCGGCCCGAACCTCGGCGTGGTCGAGCTCACCATCGCCCTGCACCGGGTGTTCGAGTCCCCCAGGGACAAGGTGCTCTTCGACACCGGCCACCAGTCCTATGTGCACAAGCTCCTCACCGGACGGCAGGACTTCTCCCGGCTGAAGATGAAGGGCGGCCTCTCCGGCTACCCTGCACAGGCCGAGTCCGCGCACGACGTCATCGAGAACAGCCACGCCTCCACGGTGCTCGGCTGGGCCGACGGCATAGCCAAGGCCAACCAGCTGATGAAGCGCGACAGCCATGTCGCCGCCGTCATCGGTGACGGCGCGCTGACCGGCGGCATGGCCTGGGAGGCGCTCAACAACATCGCCGCCGCCAAGGACCGCCCCCTCGTCATCGTCGTCAACGACAACGAGCGGTCGTACGCCCCCACCATCGGCGGCCTCGCCAACCACCTGGCCACCCTGCGCACCACCGACGGCTACGAGCGCTTCCTCGCCCGCACCCGCGAGGTGCTGGAGAAGACCCCCGTCGTCGGCCGCCAGCTCTACGAGACCCTGCACGGCGCCAAGAAGGGCCTGAAGGACTTCATCGCCCCGCAGGGCATGTTCGAGGACCTCGGCCTGAAGTACGTCGGCCCGATCGACGGCCATGACATCGAGGCGCTGGAGTCGGCGCTGGCCCGCGCCAAGCGGTTCGGCGGCCCGGTCATCGTGCACTGCCTCACCGAGAAGGGCCGCGGCTACCAGCCCGCCCTCCAGGACGAGGCCGACCGCTTCCACGCCGTCGGCAAGATCCACCCCGACACCGGCCTGCCGATCGCCGCGTCCGGCGCCGACTGGACCTCCGTGTTCGGCGAGGAGATGGTCAGGCTCGGCGAGGAGCGCGAGGACCTCGTCGCCATCACCGCGGCCATGCTCCAGCCGGTGGGCCTCGACAAGTTCGCCAAGCGCTTCCCCGAACGGGTGTACGACGTCGGGATCGCGGAGCAGCACGCCGCCGTCTCCGCCGCGGGCCTCGCCCACGCGGGCGCCCACCCCGTCTTCGCCGTCTACGCCACCTTCCTCAACCGCGCCTTCGACCAGGTCCTGATGGACGTGGCGCTGCACCGGTGCGGCGTCACCTTCGTGCTCGACCGGGCCGGCGTCACCGGCACCGACGGCGCCTCCCACAACGGCATGTGGGACATGTCGATCCTCCAGGTCGTCCCGGGCCTGCGGATGGCCGCGCCGCGCGACGCCGACCAGGTGCGGGCCCAGCTGCGCGAGGCCGTCGCCGTCGAGGACGCGCCGACCGTGGTGCGCTTCTCCAAGGGCGCGGTCGGCCCCGCCGTCCCCGCCGTCGGCCGGGTCGGCGGCATGGACGTGCTGCGCGAGGCGGGCACCGAACGGCCCGACGTCCTCCTGGTCTCCGTCGGCGCCCTCGCCCCGATGTGCCTGGAGATCGCCGCCCTGCTCGACCGGCAGGGCATCTCCACCACCGTGGTCGACCCGCGCTGGGTCAAGCCCGTGGACGAGGTGCTGCCCCCGCTGGCCGAGCGGCACCGGGTCGTCGTCACCGTCGAGGACAACAGCCGGGTCGGCGGCGTCGGCTCCACCATCGCGCAGGCGCTGCGCGACGCGGACGTCGACGTGCCGCTGCGCGACTTCGGCATCCCGCCGCGCTTCCTTGACCACGCCTCGCGCGCCGAGGTGCTCACCGAGATCGGGCTCACCGCGCCCGACATCGCCCGCCAGGTGACCGGACTGGTCGCCAAGCTGGACGGCCGGTTCGACCGTACGGCGGACTCGGTGGACTCCGTGGAAAACGCGCGCGACTAGGACCGGCGCTCTCAACCGGGCCGGTTCCGCCCCTCCTTGCGGTGGCGGAACCGGCCCGTCTGCGTCAGCCTGCCTGTCACGGGACACTCGCGTCCCGGTCCTCTCGATCAAGTCGACCAGGTCGAGGACGACAAGCGTGGGAGGCAGCAACGTGAGCAGCTCGCTCTTCCGGACGAAGAACGTGGAGCAATCGATCCGGGACACCGAGGAACCGGAACACGCGCTCAAGAAGTCGCTCTCCGCGCTCGACCTGACCGTTTTCGGCGTCGGCGTGATCATCGGTACCGGAATCTTCGTGCTGACCGGACAGGTCGCGAAGAACAACGCCGGCCCCGCGGTCGCCCTGGCCTTCGTCGCCGCCGGTGTGGTCTGCGCCCTCGCCGCCCTGTGCTACGCCGAATTCGCGTCCACGGTCCCGGTGGCGGGCTCGGCGTACACCTTCAGCTACGCCTCCCTGGGCGAGCTGCCCGCCTGGATCATCGGCTGGGACCTGGTCCTCGAATTCGCGCTCGGCACCGCGGTGGTCGCGGTCGGCTGGTCCGGCTACATCCGCTCACTGCTGGACAACGCGGGCTGGCACCTGCCGGAATACCTCTCCGGACGGGACGGCGCCCACGGCTTCGGCTTCGACATCCTCGCCGCGCTCCTGGTGCTCGTCCTGACCGCGATCCTCGTCCTCGGCATGAAACTCTCGGCTCGGATCACCTCGCTGGTCGTCGCGATCAAAGTGGCCGTCGTGCTCATCGTGATCATCGCCGGCGCCTTCTTCGTGCGCGCCCACAACTACCACCCCTTCATCCCGCCGGCCCAGCCCGTGCCCGCCGGTGCCAGCCTCAAGGCGCCGCTGGTGCAGCTGATGTTCGGCTGGGCGCCCGCCAACTTCGGCGTGATGGGCATCTTCACCGCCGCCTCGGTGGTGTTCTTCGCCTTCATCGGCTTCGACATCGTGGCCACCGCCGCCGAGGAGACCCGCAACCCGCAGCGGGACGTGCCGCGCGGCATCCTCGGCTCGCTGATCATCTGCACCGTGCTCTACGTGGCCGTCTCCATCGTCGTCACCGGCATGCAGAACTACACCCAGCTGTCCGTGGACGCCCCGCTCGCCGACGCCTTCAAATCCATCGGACACCCCTGGTACGCGGGCGTGATCAGCTTCGGCGCCGCCATCGGACTGACCACCGTGTGCCTGATCCTGCTGCTCGGCCAGACCCGGGTGTTCTTCGCGATGAGCCGCGACGGGCTGCTGCCGCGCTTCTTCTCCCGGGTGCACCCCCGGTTCCGGACCCCGCACCGGCCGACCATCCTGCTCGGTGTGATCATCGCGATCGTCGCCGGTTTCACCAGCCTCAGCGAGCTTGCCGAACTGGTCAATATCGGCACATTGTTCGCGTTCGTGGTCGTGGCGATCAGCGTGATCATTCTGCGCAAGACGCGCCCCGACCTGCCCCGCGCCTTCCGCACCCCCTGGGTTCCGGTCGTTCCGATCGTCTCCGTGTGCGCCACGCTCTGGCTGATGCTCAATCTGCCCGCCGAGACCTGGCTGCGCTTCGCCATCTGGATGGTGATCGGCTTCGCCGTCTACTTCCTCTACGGCCGCTCGCACAGCCGTCTCGCCCACCCCGAGCAGCCCACGAAACCGGAACCCGCACCGCCGATCTCGTGACCGGCCCGGCGGCGCGGCCCGGCGGCGCGGGGCGGACCGGCGGGCGGCTCAGCCAGATCGGAAGAGCACACGTCGGCGGGCGGCTCAGCCGAGCACCGCGCGCGGCCCGGTCACCCGCGCCCCCAGCGCCGTCACCCGGCCCCGCAGCTCACGGTCCGCGGTGACGACCAGACAGGTACGGCCCGCCGCCTCCCCGGCCAGCTCCACGATCCGGTCGTCCCCGCTGCCGGGCGCCTCCGCCACCCGCACCCCCGGCACGGACGCCACCCCGCGCGCGGCGCCCTCGACCACCAGCACCAGTTCGAGCGGCCCGGGCAGCTCCGCCGTACCCGAGGCGGCGTACGCCACCAGGCGGTCGCGCAGCCGTTCGGCGGCCCCGCGCCGGTCGCGCCACCAGCCGTCGGGCACCGAGCCGACCACATTGGCGCCGTCGACGATGAGCAGGGGCAGGAGGTTCCTCATGCCTGCCATGGTGCCCGCCCGCCGGGCGCACAGGCTCCCGGCTTAAAGTGACCGGGTGAACGGAGACTGGCTCCTTCGCGGCCGAGACGGCCGGCTCAGCGTCTACCAGTCGTCGGGCGACGCCGTCCTGTGCCGGGCGGAGAGCGCCCCCGGCGGCCCCTGGACCGGTCCGCGCAAGGTCGGCGGCGAGCAGAAACTGCATCCCGTCCCGGCCCTCGGCCAGGGCGCGGACGGCTACACCCACCTGGTGTCCTGGCGGCCCACCGGCAACGGCGAGTCGGGCCTCGTGCACTCCACCCACTTCCGCGCCCACCTCGCCGCCCTGGACTGGAGCCCGGTCGGCCCCCCCGACAAGAAGGGCGACCGCACCGGAGGGCCTGCCGTCGCCGTGGACGCGCAGGGCCGCGCCCATGTCTTCGTGCGCAACAAGGGCGGCGGCGTCAGCATGCTCGCGCAGAAGGAGAAGGGCGGCTGGGAACCCTGGCGGGACCTCGGCGGCAAGGGCGTCCAGGACGGACTCGCCGCGGTGACGGGGGAGTCCGGCCGGGTCGAGCTGTACGCGGCGGGCCCCGAGGGCGTCCTGTACTGGCGCCAGGAGGCCCCCGGCGCCCAGCCGGTACTCCAGGAGCCCCTGAAGACCCCGGTCCGCCCAAGGACCCTGTACGCCCTCGCCACGTCCGCCGGGAACACGACGCTCTACTTCACCGGCACCGACGGCGAACTGCGCGCCTGGCGCCCCGGCGGCAAACCGGTCACCCTGCTGACGGCCGCGGGCCACGGCCCGGTCAGCGCCGTCCGCTGCGACCTCGACGGCCATGACTGCACCCTGCTGGCCCAGCGCTCCGCCACCGGCCGCGTCGCCTTCGCCGCCTACCCGACCGAACTGGAGTCCGCGGGCGCCTGGTGGACCGAATCGGGCCCCCGGCTCACGGTGGACGCCCGGGTGTCCCTCACGACGGACGAGGACGGCCGGGTGGTCGCGGCGACCCTCTCCCCGTCGATCGGCCAACTCCTGCTGACCCGCCGCAAGGACGAACCGGGCCTCGCGCTGGAGGCATGGCGAGCGGTCTGAGCGGATCGAGAGCGATACGACCGTATCGAGTGCGGACGGGCACGGACGAGCACGGACAGGCATGGACGGGCGCGCGCGGGCACGGACGGGCACAGGCGAAAGGGCCCCCGCCGAGGCGGGGGCCCTTCACATTGGCGCTGCCGGTGTTACGCCGGAACGCTCGCCACGCCCGGCGCCAGGAACGGCTTGCCGTTCACCCGCTCCGAGACGCCCTCGCGGTCCAGGTACGGCGTGATGCCGCCCAGGTGGAAGGGCCAGCCGGCGCCCGTGATCAGGCACAGGTCGATGTCCTGGGCCTCGGCGACGACGCCCTCGTCCAGCATCAGCCCGATCTCCTGCGCCACCGCGTCCAGGACGCGCTCGCGCACCTGCGCCTCGGTCAGGACCACATCGCCCTGCTTGAGGAGCGCCGCGACCTCGGGGTCCAGCTCCGGCTTGCCGCTGTCGTAGACGTAGAAGCCGCGCTTGCCGGCCTCGACCACGGCCTTCAGGTTCGGGGAGACCGTGAAGCGGTCCGGGAAGGCCCGGTTGAGGGTCTCCGAGACATGCAGGCCGATCGCCGGGCCCACCAGTTCGAGCAGGACCAGCGGGGACATCGGCAGGCCCAGCGGCTCGACCGCCTTCTCGGCGACCTCGACCGGGGTGCCCTCGTCGATGACGTTCTGGATCTCGCCCATGAAGCGGGTCAGGATGCGGTTCACGACGAACGCCGGGGCGTCCTTGACCAGCACCGCGGTCTTCTTCAGCTTCTTGGCGACCGCGAACGCGGTGGCCAGGGAGGCGTCGTCGGTCTGCTCGCCGCGCACGATCTCCAGCAGCGGCAGGATCGCGACCGGGTTGAAGAAGTGGAAGCCCACGACCCGCTCGGGGTGCTGGAGCTTGGCGGCCATCTCCGACACCGACAGCGAGGAGGTGTTGGTCGCGAGGATCGCGTGCGCCGGGGCGACCGCCTCGACCTCCGCGAACACCTTCTGCTTGACGCTCATCTCCTCGAACACGGCTTCGATGATGAAGTCCGCGTCCGCGAAGCCCTCGGCCTTGTCCAGGACACCGGTGACCAGCGCCTTGAGGCGGTTGGCCTTGTCCTGGTGGATACGGCCCTTGCCGAGCAGCTTGTCGATCTCGGTGTGGACGTAGCCCACACCCTTGTCGACGCGCTCCTGGTCGATGTCGGTCAGCACGACCGGCACCTCCAGGCGGCGCAGGAAGAGCAGCGCGAGCTGGCTGGCCATCAGACCGGCGCCGACGACGCCGACCTTGGTGACCGGGCGGGCCAGGCTCTTGTCCGGGGCGCCGACGGGGCGCTTGCCGCGCTTCTGCACCAGGTTGAACGAGTAGATGCCGGCGCGCAGTTCGCCGCCCATGATCAGGTCGGCGAGCGCCTGGTCCTCGGCGTCGTACCCCTGCTGGAGGTCACCGTTCTTGGCGGCCTCGATGATCTCCAGGGCGCGGTAGGCGGCCGGGGCCGCGCCGTGCACCTTGGAGTCGGCGATGAAGCGGCCCTTGGCGACGGCCTGGTCCCAGGCCTCGCCGCGGTCGATCTCCGGACGCTCGACGGTGACGTCGCCCTTGAGGACCTGGGCGGTCCACAGCAGCGACTGCTCCAGGAAGTCGGCACCCTCGAACAGGGCGTCGGCGATGCCCAGTTCGAAGACCTGCTTGCCCTTGAGCTGCTTGTTCTGGTTCAGCGAGTTCTCGATGATCACCGAGACGGCCTTGTCGGCGCCGATCAGGTTCGGCAGCAGGGTGCAGCCGCCCCAGCCGGGGACCAGACCGAGGAAGACCTCGGGCAGAGAGAACGCCGGGATCGCCTGGGAGACGGTGCGGTAGGTGCAGTGCAGACCGACCTCGACACCGCCGCCCATGGCCGCGCCGTTGTAGTAGGCGAAGGTCGGCACGGCGAGGCCCGAGAGGCGCTTGAAGACCTCGTGGCCGCCCTTGCCGATGGCGAGCGCGTGCTCGTGCTCCTTCAGCAGCTCGACGCCCTTGAGGTCGGCGCCGACGGCGAAGATGAACGGCTTGCCGGTGATGCCGATACCGGCGATCGCGCCCTCGGCCGCCTCCTGCTCGACCTGGTCGATCGCCGCGTTCAGATTGGCGAGCGAGGCCGGGCCGAAGGTGGTCGGCTTGGTGTGGTCCAGGCCGTTGTCCAGAGTGATCAGCGCGAAGCGGCCGGCGCCGAAGGGGAGGTCGAAGTGGCGCACGTGCGCACTGGTGACGACCTCGTCGGGGAACAGGCCCGAAGCCTGCTTCAGAAGCTCGGTGGTGCTCACTTGTCCCCCTCGAAGTGCGGGTTCTCCCAGATGACCGTCGCGCCCATGCCGAAGCCGACGCACATGGTGGTCAGGCCGTAGCGGACGTGCGGCTGCTCCTCGAACTGGCGGGCCAGCTGCGTCATCAGACGGATGCCGGAGGAGGCCAGCGGGTGGCCGAAGGCGATGGCGCCGCCGTACTGGTTGACGCGCGCGTCGTCGTCCGCGATGCCGTAGTGCTCCAGGAAGGCCAGCACCTGGACGGCGAAGGCCTCGTTGATCTCGAACAGGCCGATGTCAGAGATGGACAGGCCCGCCTGGGCGAGCGCCTTCTCGGTGGCCGGGATCGGGCCGTAGCCCATGACCTCGGGCTCCACCCCGGCGAAGGCGTAGGAGACCAGGCGCATCTTGACCGGGAGGCCGTGCTCGCGGGCGAAGTCCTCGCTGGCGACGATCGACGCGGTGGCACCGTCGTTCAGACCGGCCGAGTTACCGGCGGTGACGCGGCCGTGGACGCGGAACGACGTCTTCAGGTTGGCCAGGCCCTCCAGGGTGGTCCCCGGGCGCATCGGCTCGTCGGCGGTGACCAGGCCCCAGCCGGTCTCGCCGCCCACGTCGGTGGTGCGGCGCACCGAGATCGGCACCAGGTCCTGCTGGATCTTGCCGTCGGCGTACGCCTTGGCGGCCTTCTCCTGCGAGCGCACCGCGTACTGGTCGGCACGCAGCTTGGTGATGCTCGGGTAGCGGTCGTGCAGGTTCTCCGCGGTCATGCCCATGAACAGGGCCGACTCGTCCACCAGCTTCTCGCTGACGAAGCGCGGGTTGGGGTCGACGGCCTCGCCCATCGGGTGGCGGCCCATGTGCTCGACACCACCGGCGATGACGGCGTCGTAGGCGCCGAAGGCGATGGAACCGGCGACGGACGTCACGGCGGTCAGACCACCGGCGCACATCCGGTCGATGGAGTAACCCGGCACCGACTGCGGCAGGCCGGCCAGGATGCCGGCGGTGCGGCCGAGGGTCAGACCCTGGTCACCGATCTGCGTGGTCGCGGCGATGGCGACCTCGTCGATCTTCTTCGGGTCCAGGCCGGGGTTGCGGCGCAGCAGCTCCCGGATCGCCTTGACGACGAGGTCGTCGGCGCGAGTCTCGTGGTAGATGCCCTTCGGGCCCGCTTTGCCGAACGGGGTGCGGACGCCGTCGACGAAGACGACGTCCCTGACGGTACGAGGCACGATGGCTCTCCTCCATGGTGCGGGACGCTGAGCGCTTGCTTAAGCCCATGCTACTTGCGAGTAATGTAGTTGCCCAGCCCACCGTTGGGGAGCGGCGAAGGTCACACCGACGGCCGCTATCTTGGCGCGATTACGACGCCCCGGACGCGCCCCCGAGGGGCGCGGGAGCTGCGTGAGCCACCCGCGGCGACCCGTGGCCGCCGTGCCTCGCCGACCGCCCGCGGCGCTCAGGCGCCCTTTCCCGACAGCGCGGTCACCAGGACCGGCGTCACCAGTTCCACCTGCCACGCACGCGCGCCGTATCCCGCGAGCGCCGTCGAGACGGATCCCGCGTCGACCGCGGCGGGCGGCTGCCAGCAGAGCCTGCGGACCGTGTCCGGGGAGATCAGGTTCTCCTGCGGCATGGACAACTGCTCGGCCAGCGCCGTCACCGCAGCCCGCGCCGCGGAGAGCCGTGCCGCCGCCGACGGGTCCTTGTCGGCCCACGCCCGGGGCGGGGGCGGACCCGTCACCGGCTGTCCCGGCTGCGGCAGCTCGGACTCCGGCAGCGCCTTCGCCCGGTCCACCGCCGCCTGCCACTGCTCCAGCTGCCGCCGCCCGGTGCGGTGCCCGAACCCGGTCAGCGCGGCCAGCGCGTGCACATTGCCCGGCACGGCCAGCGCCGCCTCCACGATCGCCGCGTCCGGCAGCACCTTGCCGGGCGAGACGTCACGCCGCTGCGCGATGCGGTCCCGCGTCTCCCACAGCTCCCGTACGACGGCCAGCTGCCGCCGTCGCCGTACCTTGTGCATCCCGGACGTACGGCGCCAGGGCTCCTTGCGGGGCTCGGCCGGCGGGGCGCTCGCGATCGCGTCGAACTCCTGGAGGGCCCACTCCAGCTTGCCCTGGCGGTCCAGCTCCTTCTCCAGGGCGTCGCGCAGGTCCACGAGGAGCTCGACATCGAGCGCGGCATAGCGCAGCCACGGCTCGGGCAGCGGGCGGGTGGACCAGTCGACGGCGGAGTGGCCCTTCTCCAGGACGAAGCCGAGCACGTTCTCCACCATGGCGCCGAGGCCCACCCGGGGGAACCCGGCGAGCCGCCCGGCCAGTTCGGTGTCGAACAGCAGGGTGGGGAGCATGCCTATCTCGCGCAGGCACGGCAGGTCCTGGGTGGCCGCGTGCAGCACCCACTCCACGCCGGACAGCGCCTCGCCGAGCGCGGACAGGTCGGGGCAGGCGACGGGGTCGATCAGTGCGGTGCCGGCGCCCTCGCGGCGCAGCTGCACCAGATACGCGCGCTGGCCGTAGCGATACCCGGAGGCGCGCTCGGCGTCCACGGCGACCGGCCCGGAGCCGGCGGCGAAGGCGGCGACCACCTCGGCGAGCGCCGTCTCGTCGGCGACCACGGGCGGAATGCCCTCGCGGGGTTCGAGAAGGGGTGTCGGCGCCTCCGTCACAGAAGATCCGGCGTCGTCGGGAGACGTGTCTCCATTGCTGCGCCGGGTGCTGTCTGCTGCGGTGTCTTGGGCGTCGGTCACCTGTCAAGGGTATCCATGCGTGGACAGCACCCGTCGCCGGAACGTTCCGTCGACGGGCGCCGAGGGGTCGTAAACCAGTCAGCCCGGTGAAATCGCCGGTTCAGAGGGGTGAAACGGCCGTATTCCGGAAGAGGTCGGTGGGAAGGGGGGAGTGGGGGGAGTGGGGGGAACGGGGCAGTGGGGGACGGGTCAGTGGATGATGCCGGTGCGCAGGGCCACGGCGACCATGCCGGCCCGGTCGCCGGTGCCCAGCTTGCGGGCGATGCGGGCGAGGTGGCTCTTCACGGTGAGGGCGGACAGGCCCATGGACACGCCGATCGCCTTGTTCGACTGGCCCTCCGCGACCAGGCGCAGCACCTCGACCTCGCGTCCGGACAGTTCGCGGTAGCCGCCCGGGTGGCTCGGGGCACCCGGGGGGCGGCGGTGCATACGGGCGGCGCCGCCGAGGGGGGCGGCACCGGGCCGGGTGGGGAGCCCGATGTTGGTGCGGGTGCCGGTGACGACGTAGCCCTTGACCCCGCCGGCCAGGGCGTTGCGGACCGCGCCGATGTCGTCGGCGGCGGAGAGGGCGAGCCCGTTGGGCCAGCCCGCGGCGCGGGTCTCGGAGAGCAGGGTCAGGCCGGAGCCGTCGGGCAGGTGGACGTCGGCGACGCAGATGTCGCGGGGGTTGCCGATGCGGGGACGAGCCTCCGCGATGGACGAGGCCTCGATCACATCGCGCACACCGAGCGCCCACAGATGGCGGGTGACGGTGGAACGCACGCGCGGGTCGGCCACGACCACCATGGCGGTCGGCTTGTTCGGGCGGTAGGCGACCAGGCTTGCGGGTTGCTCAAGGAGAACGGACACCAGGCCTCCTGGGTGGGGGGACGGGGCCGGCTTGTGGGGAAGAAGCCGGGACGAACCGTGCTTTCAAGGTCACAGTCGTCTTCGGCAGCAAACGTGTCCGCCTTTAGAGAGTGATCACGATCTAGTGAGTAACAATCCGTGCAATTCGGACACACGCTCGATCACCCGAAGATCGAATCGGTCCGAGCGGATGCGATTCGAGTTCACAATGTGGCCGTATCGACAAAGAGATGGTCAATAAGGCGCCCCGGAGGATGACGGCGGCCGTCACCCGCCGTCACTTCACCGGGACTGCGGACCCCTGCGCTGCGGCAGCGTCACCACCGAGGTGTCACCGGGACCGGCCGGCGGCAGCCCCCCGACCTGGGCCAGCAGATCGCACCAGGAGATCAGGTGGGCCGCCGCGTCCGGCACCCCGCCGCGGCCCTCGCGCGGCGTCCAGGAGGCCCGGATCTCGATCTGCGAGGCGGCCGGCCGGTCGGCGAGACCGCCGAAGTAGTGCGAACTCGCGCGCGTGACGGTGCCGCTCGGCTCGCCGTAGCCGAGGCCGCGCGCACCCAGCGCCCCGGTCAGCCAGGACCAGCACACCTCCGGCAGCAGCGGATCGGCCGCCATCTCCGGCTCCAGCTCCGCCCGCACCAGCGTCACCAGCCGGAACGTGCCCCGCCAGGCGTCGTGCCCGGCCGGGTCGTGCAGCAGCACCAGGCGCCCGTCGGCCAGCTCCTGCTCGCCGTCGACCACCACCGCCTCCAGCGCGTACGCGTACGGCGCGAGCCGCTGCGGCGCGGGGGTCGGCTCCACCTCGACCTGCGGGCGCAGCCGGCAGCCGCGCAGGGCTTCGACCGCGGCCCGGAACGCCGGCGGACCCGCGGCACCCGGGTGCCGGTCCGCCTCCTCGGTGTCCTTCACGTCGCCCAATCCGTCAGCGCCTTCCGACCTGTGTCCGTGAGCCGCAGCCATGCGGGGAAGAGTAAGGGGAATCGGGCCTCTGCGCAGGCAAGACACCCCGCGACGTGCGCTTGCTCGCCGCCTGTGCACGGCCCGTCCACACCGCATGCGAGACTTTTCCCGTGACCGCCAACGACGCCCCTGCGGGCAAGCAGCCGACCGCGACGTACGACAGCGCCTTCCTCAAGGCGTGCAGGCGCGAACCCGTGCCGCACACCCCCGTGTGGTTCATGCGCCAGGCCGGCCGCTCGCTGCCCGAGTACCACAAGGTCCGCGAGGGCATCTCCATGCTGGAGTCCTGCACCCGGCCCGAGCTGGTCACCGAGATCACCCTCCAGCCGGTGCGGCGCCACCACGTGGACGCGGCGATCTACTACAGCGACATCGTCGTCCCGCTCAAGGCCATCGGCCTCGACCTCGACATCAAGCCCGGCGTCGGCCCGGTCGTGGAGCGGCCCATCCGCACCCGCGCCGACCTGGCCCGGCTGCGCGACCTGACCCCCGAGGACATCCCGTACGTCACCGAGGCCATCGGGATGCTCACCCGCGAGCTGGGCGCCACCCCGCTGATCGGCTTCGCGGGCGCCCCCTTCACCCTCGCCAGCTACCTGGTCGAGGGCGGCCCCTCGCGCACGTACGAGAACGCCAAGGCGATGATGTACGGCGACCCCGAGCTGTGGGCCGACCTGCTGGACCGCCTCGCCGACATCACCGCCACCTTCCTCAAGGTGCAGCTCGACGCCGGTGTCTCCGCGGTGCAGCTCTTCGACTCCTGGGCCGGTGCCCTCGCCCCCGCCGACTACCGGCGCTCGGTGATGCCCGCCTCGGCCAAGGTCTTCGACGCGGTCGCGGGCTACGGCGTGCCGCGCATCCACTTCGGCGTCGGCACCGGCGAGCTGCTCGGCCTGGTGGGCGAGGCCGGCGCGGACGTCGTCGGCGTCGACTGGCGCGTCCCGCTGGACGAGGCCGTCCGCCGCGTCGGCCCCGGCAAGGCGCTCCAGGGCAACCTGGACCCGACCGTGCTGTTCGCGGGCAAGGACGTCGTCGAGGCCAAGGCCCAGGAGGTGCTGGACGCCGCCGCGGGTCTGGAGGGCCATGTCTTCAACCTCGGCCACGGCGTGATGCCCAAGACCGACCCGGACGCGCTGACCCGCCTCGTGGAGTACGTGCACGGCGCGAGCGCCCGCTGACGCTCACCAGTTCTGGTAGTAGGGCCGCGCGCGCCTGCCGAACAGCAGGCCGGGCGGCTCCGGCGGGGGCGGGGTGCCGGGCTTCAGCGGCAGGGCGATGAGCAGGCCCACCAGGAAGCCGATCACGTGCGCGACGTACGCCACCGTCCCCGCGCCGGAGACCCCCTGCCCGGACGAGTACACGGCCTGGAGCACGAACCAGAAGCCCAGCACCAGCCAGGCCGGCAGCCGCAGCGGCAGGAACACCAGGAACGGCACCAGCACCCAGACCCGGGCCCTCGGCCACAGCACGATGTAGGCGCCGAGCACCCCGGCGATCGCGCCCGACGCGCCGATCAGCGGGTCGCCCGAACCGGCGTTCAGCAGCGCGAAGCCGTATCCGGCCGCGTAGCCGCAGACGAGGTAGAAGACGAAGAAGCGGATGTGGCCCATCCGGTCCTCGACGTTGTTGCCGAAGATCAGCAGGAACAGCATGTTGCCCAGCAGGTGCAGCCAGCTGCCGTGCACGAACATCGCCGTGAACACCGACAGCGGCGGCGACTTGTGAAAGCCGCGCGGGGCCACCACACACCCCGGGCCGTGCGGGCCGACGCCCACCTGGCCGGTCGGCACCAGATGCGGGACCCGGCCGTGGATCAGCTCGCTCGGGACCGCCGCGAAGCGGTCCATGAAGGCTTCCAGATGGCACAGCTGCGCCAGGTTCTCGCCGCCGGTCAGCGAGCCGGGCATGCCGGGCGTCGACAGGAACACCAGGACGTTCGCGGCGATCAGCGCGTACGTCACCCAGGGGGTGCGGCGCACCGGATTGATGTCATGGACGGGGATGACCACGAAGGAGTAGTGCCCGGCGAGCCCGCGCCCAACCGGGTGGACCGGCGGGCGGCCGGGCGCCGGTCAGCTCCCGTGCACCTGCCGCGCCGCCTTGCGCGCGGCCACCAGGACCGGGTCCCACACCGGTGAGAACGGCGGCGCGTAGCCGAGGTCCAGGGCGGTCATCTGCTCCACCGTCAGCCGCGCGGTCAGCGCCACCGCCGCGATGTCCACCCGCTTGGCCGCGCCCTCCCGCCCCACGATCTGCACGCCGAGGAGCCGCCCGGTGCGGCGTTCGGCGAGCATCTTGACGGTCATCGGGGAGGCACCCGGGTAGTAGCCGGCCCGGCTGGTCGACTCGATGGTGACCGCCTCGAACTCCAGGCCCACCCGGCGCGCGTCCTTCTCGCGCAGACCGGTGCGGGCGATCTCCAGGTCGCAGACCTTGCTGACCGCCGTACCGACCACACCCGGGAAGGTCGCGTAACCGCCGCCCGCGTTGGTGCCGATGACCTGGCCGTGCTTGTTGGCGTGGGTGCCCAGCGGGACGTACTGCTCCTGCCCCGAGACCAGGTTCAGCACCTCCACGCAGTCGCCGCCCGCCCAGATGTTCTCGTGGCCGCGCACCCGCATGGCCAGGTCGGTGAGCAGCCCGCCGTGGGCGCCGAGCGGCAGCCCGGCGGCGCGCGCGAGGGCGGTCTCGGGGCGGACGCCGATGCCGAGGACCACCACGTCGGCCGGGTACTCGGCGTGCCGGGTGGCCACCGCGCGGACCCGGCCGTCCGCGCCGGTGAGGATCTTGGTGACCTCGGTGCCGTTCACCATGGTGATGCCGAGGCCCTCCATGGCGCGGTGCACCAGGCGGCCCATGTCCGGATCGAGGGTCGACATGGGCTGCTCGCCGCGGTTGACGACCGTCACCTCGAAGCCCCGGTCGATCAGCGCCTCGGCCATCTCCACGCCGATGTACCCGGCGCCCACGACCACCGCGCGCCGGCCCTTCGCCCGGGCCAGCGTGTCGATCAGCGCCTGCCCGTCGCCCAGGGTCTGCACGCCGTGCACCCCGGGGGCGTCCGCGCCCGGCAGCTCCGGGCGGACCGGAAGGGCCCCCGTGGCGATCACCAGCTTGTCGTACGACACCCATGACGCGGCGCCGGAATCCACGTCCCGCGCGCGGACCCGCCGCCCCGCCACGTCCAGCTCGGTGACCTCGGTGCGCAGCCGCAGGTCGATGTCTCGGGCGCGGTGCTCCTCGGGGGTGCGGGCGATCAGGTCGTCCCGCTCGGGGACCGCGCCGCCCACCCAGTAGGGGATGCCGCACGCCGAGAACGAGGTGAAGTGACCGCGCTCGAACGCCACGATCTCCAGCTCCTCGGGCCCCTTCCGCCGCCGCGCCTGCGACGCCGCCGACATGCCCGCCGCGTCCCCGCCGACGACGACCAGCCGCTCCCGCCCCTGATGCATGCTCATGAGGACACGCTAGAGGGTCCCGGCCGCCGCGCGACGCGGGACCTACGGCCCTGTCAGCGCTGTCAGTGGGGTCTGAGAGAGTGGGGACCATGAGCGCAACGGGTACGAGTTCGGGGCACGCCGTCGTCATCGGAGCCGGTGTCGCCGGTCTTGCCGCCGCCCACCGGCTGCTGGAGCGCGGCGCGCGGGTGACGGTCCTCGAAGCGTCCGAGCGGGTCGGCGGCAAGCTGCTGCCCGGCGAGATCGCGGGCGTCCGGGTCGACCTCGGCGCCGAGTCGATGCTCGCCCGCCGCCCCGAGGCCGTGGCCCTCGCCCGCGAGGTCGGCCTGGACGGCCGGCTGCGGCCCCCGGCGGTCGCGGGCGCCGCGATCTGGACCCGCGGCGCGCTGCGCCCCATGCCCAAGGGCCATGTGATGGGCGTGCCCGGCACCGCCGCCGCCCTCACCGGAGTCCTGTCCGCGGACGGCCTGGCCCGCATCGAACAGGACGCCGTGCTGCCCCGCACCGAGGTCGGCGACGACGTGGCGGTGGGGGAGTACGTGGCGGCGCGCCTCGGCCGCGAGGTCGTGGACCGCCTCGTCGAACCCCTGCTCGGCGGGGTCTACGCGGGCGACGCGTACCGCATCTCGATGCGCTCCGCCGTCCCCCAGCTCTTCCAGGCCGCCCGCGCGCACGCCTCCCTGACCGAGGGCGTCCGCGAGATCCAGGCCAAGGCCGCCGCCCATCAGCAGAGCGGGCCCGTGTTCATGGGCATCGAGGGCGGCGTGGGCACCCTGCCGCTCGCCGTCGCCGAGTCCGTCCGGGCGCGCGGCGGCGAGATCCGCACCGAGGCGCCCGTCACCGAGCTGCGCCGGGACCCCACGGGCGGCTGGCGGATCACCGCGGCCGGGCGGCAGCTGCACGCCGACGCCGTGGTGGTCGCCGTACCCGCCCCCGCCGCCGCCCGGCTGCTGCGCCCCGAGTCCCCGGCCGCCGCCGCCGAACTGGCCGCCGTCGAGTACGCCTCGATGGCCCTGATCACCCTCGCCTACCGGCGCGCCGACCTGGACCTGCCCGAGGGCAGCGGCTTCCTGGTGCCGCCGGTCGACGGACGCACCATCAAGGCCGCCACGTTCGCCTCCCAGAAGTGGGGCTGGATCGCCGAGCAGGACCCGGACACGGTCGTGCTGCGCACCTCGGTCGGGCGGTACGGCGAGACGGCGGTCCTCGGCCGGGACGACGCCGACCTGGTGGAGGTCTCCCGGCAGGACCTCCGCGAGGCCGTCGGCATCGGGGCCGCGCCCGTCGAGACCCGGGTCACCCGCTGGACCGACGGGCTGCCGCAGTACCCGGTCGGGCACCACGGCCGGGTGGCCCGGATCCGCGAGCACATCGCCAAGCTTCCGGGCCTCGCGGTCTGCGGCGCGCAGTACGACGGCGTGGGCATCCCCGCGTGTATCGCGAGCGCGAACGCGGCCGTGGATCAGCTGTCCGGTGATCCGCGCGGGGCCGAGGAGCTGACGGCCCACCCGGTGCAGAGCCTTCACGGCGGAGCAGGAGAATAGGAACCATGAGTGACGACGCCCCCACCACCGAGTCCGGCAGGATCCCCAACAAGGGCAAGCTGGCCAAGGACCTGAACGATGTCATCCGCTACACCCTGTGGTCGGTCTTCAAGCTGAAGGACGTGCTGCCGGCCGACCGCGCGGGCTACGCCGACGAGGTCCAGGAGCTGTTCGACCAGCTCGCCGCCAAGGACGTGACGATCCGCGGCACGTACGACCTGTCCGGTATGCGGGCCGACGCCGATGTGATGATCTGGTGGCACGCGGAGACCAGCGACCAGCTCCAGGAGGCGTACAGCCTGTTCCGCCGCACCAGGCTGGGCCGCGCGCTGGAGCCGGTGTGGTCCAACATGGCGCTGCACCGCCCGGCCGAGTTCAACCGCTCGCACATCCCGGCGTTCCTCGCCGACGAGACGCCCCGCGACTATGTGAGCGTCTACCCCTTCGTGCGCTCGTACGACTGGTACCTGCTGCCCGACGAGGACCGCCGCCGGATGCTCGCCGACCACGGCAAGATGGCCCGCGGTTACCCGGACGTGCGCGCCAACACGGTCGCCTCGTTCTCGCTGGGCGACTACGAGTGGATCCTCGCCTTCGAGGCGAACGACCTGTCCCGCATCGTCGACCTCATGCGCCATCTGCGCGGCTCCGAGGCCCGGATGCATGTCCGCGAGGAGGTCCCGTTCTACACAGGCCGCCGCAAGGACGTGGCGGACCTGGTGGCGGGGCTGGCGTAAGACTCAGCCCGCGGTCCGTCCCCGGCCGGGGACGGGTTCGGCGCGGGGCGCGCAGGACGCGTTCCGCGCCGGGAGGCGGCCCGTCAGCAGATAGTCGTCCATGTAGGCGTTGACGCATTTGTTGGGGCCGCCGCCGATGCCGTGCGTGCCCGCGCCGCGCTCGGTCACCAGCAGGGAGCCGGCCAGCCGCCGGTTCATCTCCAGGGCCCCCGAGTACGGCGCGGCCGCGTCCCGTTCGGCCGCCAGGATCAGCACCGGGGGCAGCGCGCCGGGCTCGGTGCGCACGTCCAGGGGCCGCTGCCGGGGCGCCGGCCAGTACGCGCAGGGCAGGTTCATCCACGCGTTGTCCCAGGTCTCGAAGGGCGCGACGCGGGCCAGCCGGGTGTTGTCCCGGTCCCACACCGCCCAACGCGTGGGCCAGGGCGCGTCATTGCACTCGACGGCGGTGTACACGGCGGTGCCGTTCTCCGCCGCGGTCGCCGATCCGGGATCCGGGGAGGCCAGTTGGGCCAGCGGTTTCGGGTTGCCGTGCAGATAGGCGGAGAGGGCGGCGGCGCGGCTCGGCCAGGCGGAGTCGTAGTAGCCGGCCGTCAGGAACGCGTTCTGCAACTGGCCCGGCCCGACCTTCCCGCCCGCCGGTCTCCGGGCGAGCCGCGCGGCGGCGGTGTCGTAACTCCCCTGCACCTTCCGCGGCGTGGCGCCGAGGCGGTACACGTCGTCGTGCCGGGCGATCCAGTCCCGGAGGTCCGCCCAGCGCCGCTCGAACGCGGCCGACTGGTTGAGGTTGCCGCGATACCAGATCTGCTCCGGATCCGGGTTCACCGCCGCGTCCAGCACCATCCGGCGCACATGGGAGGGGAACATCGCCGCGTACAGCGAGCCGTAGTACGTGCCGTACGACGCGCCGAGGAACGTCAGCCGGTCCTCGCCCAGTGCGGCCCGCAGGACGTCCAGGTCCCGCGCGTTGTTCAGGGAGTTGAAGAAGCGCAGCCCGGGGCCCGAGCGCCGGGCGCAGCCGCGGGCGTACGCCTTCGCCTCCGCCACGCGCTCACGTTTGTACGACTCCGAGGGCCGGGTCGGCGCGAGGGTGGGCGCCTTGCCGAACCGCTTCGGGTCCTCGCAGGACAGCGGCGCGGAGCGGCCCACCCCGCGCGGGGCGTAGCCGACCAGGTCGTACGCGGCGGCGATCCGCTTCCAGGCGGGCAGGGTGCCGGCCAGCGCGAAGTACATGCCGGAGGCGCCGGGGCCGCCCGGGTCGTAGACGAGGGCGCCCTGCCGGGAGACCGTGCGCTGGCCGTCCTCGCCGGTGGCCGGGGCCCGGCTGACGGTGAGCGCGATCTGCTTGCCGTCCGGGTGGGCGTAGTCCAGGGGGACGGAGACGGTGCCGCAGCGCAGACCGGCCGGGGCGTGCGGGACGGGCGGCACCTCGGCGGGGTCGCAGGCGCCGTAGCGCGGGCCGGTGGCACGGGCGCGGAGGGCGGCGACGATCGTGCCGCGCAGTTCGGCGGCGCCGGAGGGGAACGGCACGCCGGGCAGGCGCGGCGTGGCGCCCACCGGGGCGGTGGCCAGGGCGGTCAGCAGCAGCGAGACGGCGGCCGAGTGGACGGCTGCGGCTTTCATCCGGCATCCCTTCGGTCACCGAGGCGGACACCAGGGATGTTTCGTCCCGCCGCCGGGGAAGGCAAGCACCGCCCGGCGGGTGTCGGCGCCCGCGCTCCGATGCGCCCCCTACTCCCGGTGTGGCGCGTCGCGGTGGGCGAAGGCCGCGCGCAGCTCCGGTTCGCCGATCGCGCGGATGCCGCGCAGCGCGACGGAGGTGAGGAACGACGGCTCGTCCCCGGAGCGCCGCCGCCGCAGCAGCGCGCCCAGCACCCGCTGCCCGGCGGCGGAGGCCCACGGCGAGTACGGGTGCACCTCGAAGCGGGCTATGGCCAGACAGCTCAGCGACAGCGTGAACGGCAGCAGGAACCACAGGCCGACCATCAGCCGTGAGGTGTCGGCCTCAAGGGGCAGCAGCAGCGCGGCGACGGCGAGGACCGCCACCGCGAGCGCGGCGGCGCGGACCTGGCGCACGGCCGCGCCGATGGTGAGGCCCCCGGCGTCGGGGACGGCGAGGCCGCTGCGCACGAGGCGGTCGGCGAGGCGTCGTACGGCGTCGGCGCGGGCGGCGCGGGTCCGCACGGGCGCGATGCGGGACTGGCCCTCGGGGCCGATCGCCCCGATGACGGACCGCTCGATCTCGTCCCGGCCGAGCGGGTCGACGACGGTGGCCCAGCCGGTGTGGGCGAGGTGCAGGCGCCGCTGGCGGGCCATGGACAGGAGGGTGACATCGGCGACGCGCTGGGGCCCACCGGACAGGAACGCGGCCTCGTACAGGCTCAGATCAGGCTCTCCGAGCACTCCCGCGGGGTCCGGGTCCGCGGCTGCGGCGCGCATCGCCGCGAGACAGAGACGGACGCAGGCCGTGGCGGTGAACGCCCAGGCGGGGAGCAGGAGGAGGAGCCAGAACATGAGGTGTTTTGTATGTCAGGGGTGGCGGTCGGCGCCAGGATTTTTCACATGCGGACGGTGCGCTTCAGGCGCGTACGGACGGCGCGTTCCGGGCGCGCCCCAGCAGCACCCGGCGGGCCGCCCGCGCCACCCGTCGCCGCGGGGCCGGGCCGGAGCGGTCCAGCCACCACTCCCGCAGCTCCCGCCTCGGGAGATCCGTCCGGTCTCCGTCCAGCAGGAACCCGGCGAAGTCCAGCGCGTCCCGCCGGTACCCCGCGCGCATCGGCCGCTCCCGCGCGTACTCCAGGAACGCCTCCCGGTACGACGCCCCCAGCAGTACCGGCAGCTCCGGCGCCACCTTCGCCACCACGTCCGCCCGCTTCGCCGCGAGCGCTCGCGCCTGCACCCCCAGCCGTGCCCGGTCGAACCCCTCGGGCACGGGCGTCCCGGCCACCAGCGAGGACAGCACGGCGGCCTGCGCGACCCCGAGCCGCTGCCGGGCGCCCCCGGTGTCCTCGGTGTCTCCGGAGTCCGTGCGCGCCGGTGCGGCGGGCCGCGCCGTGGCCGTTGCCTGCCGTCCGCCCTCCACCACCTTCCGGATCGCCGCCAACTCGCGCTCCAGCTCGGCCGGTTCGGGGAAGTTCTCGTCGCGTTCCAGCAGCACGCCGGGCGGGGCGGCCCGGGCGGCGAGGTCGGCGAGGATGCCGAGCACCGCGCCCGGCACCGGGTGCGCGTGGCTGTCGTGCCACACGCCGTCGCGCTCGACGCCGCCCGCGACATGGACGTAGGCGATCGCCTCCAGCGGCAGCCCGTCCAGCGCCTCGGCCGGGTCCTCGCCGCGGTTGACATGGTTGGTGTGCAGGTTGGCCACGTCGATCAGCAGCCGTACGCCGGTCCGCTCGGCCAGCTCGTACAGGAACTGCCCCTCGGTCAGCTCCTCGTCCGGCCAGGAGAACAGCGCGGCGATGTTCTCCACGGCGAGCGGCACCGGCAGCGCGTCCTGGGCGATGCGCACGTTCTCGCAGAGCACGTCGAGCGCGTCCCGGGTGCGCGGCACCGGCAGCAGATGGCCCGCCTCCAGCGGCGGCGACGCGGTGAGCGCGCCGCCCGCCCGGACGAACGCGATGTGCTCAGTGACCAGCGGCGACCCGAGCGCCTGGGCGCGTTCGGCGAGCGCCGTGAGCCGTCCGGCGTCGGGCCGCCGCGCGCCGCCGAGCCCGAGGGAGACACCGTGCGGGACCACGGTCACCCCGCGCTCCCGCAACCGCACCAGCGACGCGGGGAGATGGCCGGGGCAGACGTTCTCCGCCACGACCTCCACCCAGTCGATCCCGGGCATCCGCTCCACGGCCTCGGCGATCTCCGGCCGCCAGCCGATCCCCGTCCCCAGTCTCCCCATGACCTGTCCCCCTCCTCGCCCCCCGGCGCACGCGTCGTACATGACCCCGGCGGCCCGCCCCGAACCCCCTCCGGCCGCCTTCAGAGCAACATTTGAGGTTCGCGCCGGGCTTCCCACCGGGTCGGGCTTCAGGCCGGGTCGGCCTCCCGGGGGACGCGGTTGACGCGGTGCAGATCCGGGACGCAGAGGTTGAGCACGGTCGCCGCGACGATCAGCGCGGCGCAGGCCAGGAGCACCCCCTGGCCGCTCCACGCGTGCACCGCGAGGGCGGTGACGAGATAGCCGAGGGGGATGGCGAGCCGTTCGCCGACACCGTTGAACGCGCTCATGCGGCCCTGCTCCGCCGAGGGCACATGCTGCTGGAACGCGGTGGTCCAGGCGACGATCGCGACATCGAGCCCGACCCCCGCGAGGAAGGCGGCCACGAGGACGAGCGGCAGCGGCAGACCCCAGGCCATGGCCGCCAGCGGAAGCGCGAGCCCGCCGCCCGCGACGACCGCGACCGCCAGCAGCCGGTACGGCCGCCACCGCAGACACACCAGGGTTCCGGCCAGCAGCCCGCAGGAGAAGGCCGCCTGGACCAGGCCCCAGTCGCGTGCCCCGGCGTACCGGCGGGCGGCGACGAGCGGGCCGAGGAGCTGGAAGCCCGCCAGCCACGCGGCGACGAGGACGGTCCCGGCGGCCGTGTAGGTCCACAGCCAGGTACGCGACCAGAACCCCGTCCAGCCGGCCCGCAGGTCGGCCAGGACACCGCGGGCCGCGGCGGGCGCCGCGGCCAGGCGCAGGCCCAGCAGCAGGACGGCGGCGACGGCGAACGTGCCGGCGTCCCAGGCCAGCGCCCAGGCCGCGCCGCTCAGGGCGACGACGAAGCCCCCGGCGACCGGGCCCAGCACCTTCACCGCGTTGCTCGGCAGCCTGAGCAGCGCGTTGGCCCGCTGGAGGTGTTTCGCGGGGACGATCTGCGCGACGGCACCCTGGGTGGCGGGCACGATGAACGACGCCGCCGTGCCCGACACGAAGCCGCACGCCGCGATCGACACCGTCGTCGCATGCCCCGTGGCCACGGTGAGGGCCAGCGCCCCCTGCGCGCCCGCCGCCACCAGATTCCCCAGGAACAGGATCCGGCTGCGCGACCACCGATCCGCGAACAGGCCGCCCATGAGCAGGAACAGGATGGTGGGCACGGTGTTCACCGCGAGCACGACCCCCAGCGACCCGGCCCCGCCGCCCTCCTCGATCACCGAGTACGCGAGCGCGAGCGGCGCCATCGCGGACCCGGTCGCCGAGACGAGATTCGCCGCCACGAACCGCCGGAAGGCGGGGTTCCGCAAGGGCGTGCCGACGGTGTCCGGTGATGCGGTCGCGGTCCCCATGTCAGCGCAGCGCCGGATGATCCGCCACCACCGTGCACGAACCGGGGGCGATCTCCGTGAATCCGGCATCGCGGACCAACGGCAGCCCGCTGTGCGTGAGCCGGGTCCATTCGGCGGGGGTGGCGGTGCGGACGGAGAGGGGGTAGCCGGCGGCGCGCCAGGCGGTGCGGGCCGTGTCGGGCAGGTCCCACCAGGCGAGTTGGGCGGCGTGGCCGGTCTGGGCCATGGTCTTGCCCGCGGACATCGCGAGGTCCGGGTTGAGCCACAGGACGGGGGCGGTGCGGTCGGGGTCCGACGGGGGCTCGGGGTCGTCCAGTTCGGTGCCGGAGACCTGGAGCTTGGCCAGGTCCTTGGGCCAGCCGTCCAGGGGGATCGGCGGGAAGACCCGTACCTCCGCGGTCCTGCCGGTCACCGTGATCCCGGGCAGCGTCCCGGCGCGCCGCCACTCCGCCCCCCGGGCCCGCCGGACCACCTTGCGGATCCGGGCGTCCTCCCAGTTCCGTACGGCCTCGGCCCACTCGCCGTCGCCGCGGGCCCGTTCGTCGCCGAGCAGCGTCAGGACCGCCCGCGCGGACGTCTCCAGGGCGTCGGTACGGGCGGGCGGCGCATCGCGTTCGAGGCGGACGACGAGGGGCAGCACGTACTGCGGGGCCTCGTCGCGCGGGGACGGAAGGGGACTGTCGGCGGGGATCGGAACATCGCTCACGAGGGGCCACCCTACGAAGCCGCACGCGCGCCGATCAACGCGCGCCCCGGACACGCGCCCCGGAACGCGCGCCCCGGACACGCGCCGCGCAACGGGCGTCGGGTATCGCGAGGACCGTCCCCGCCCGGCGGGCCGTCTGAAGAAGAATGGGCCCATGCACCGTGACCTGCGACTGACCGCCGTGGGCCGCCGCTACGGCGTCCGCGGCCCCTGGGTGTTACGAGGCGTCGACCTCACCATCGCCCCCGGCACCCTGACCCGGATAGAGGGGGCGAACGGCACCGGGAAGTCGACCCTGCTGCGCCTGCTCGCCCGGCTCGACGCGCCCACCGAGGGCCGGATCACCGGCCGCCCCCGCACGGCCTACGTACCGGAGCGGTTCCCGTCCGCGCTGCCCTTCACGGCCGCCGGATACCTGACCCGGCTCGGCACCGTCCACGGGCTGTCCCGCGCGTCCGCCGCCCGCGCCGCCGGGGCCTGGCTGGAGCGGTTCGGGGCGGCCGCGTACGCGGGGACGCCGATGGCGCGGCTGTCCAAGGGAAGCAGCCAGAAGATCGCCGTCGCGCAGGCGCTGCTCGCGGACCCCGAGCTGCTGGTCCTGGACGAGGCGTGGACCGGGCTCGACGCGGACGCGCGGGACGAGCTGGAGCGGGCGGTGGCCGAGCGGACCGCGGCGGGCGGCGCCGTCGTCTTCGTGGACCACGACCCGCGACGGCTCGCGGGGGCGCCGGACGCGACATATACCGTGGCCGACGGCGGGCTCAAGGCCCCTACGGGCGGCGGCGGTCCGGCCGCCGGGGCGCTCGCCGTCATCGTGGTGCGAGGCGGTGGGCAGCTGCCGCCCGACGCGGCACGGCTCGTGACCGACGCCGAGCGGACCGGCCCCGGCCGGCACCGGCTGACCGTCCCCGCCTCCCACTCCGACGTCCTGCTGCGCACCCTCCTCGCGACCCGCCCGCCCTGGCACATCGTCAGCGTCGCACCACCCGCCGACAACGCCGAGCCACCCCTCGACCCCCGGAGCCGGGTATGAGCGCACTCCTGCGGTACCACGTCGAACTGCTGCTGCGCTCGCAGCGCTGGCCGGCTCCGCTGATCCTGTACGCCGCGTTCCTCGGGGTCGGGGTGCAGGGCGGGCAGCCGGTGCTGGACTCGCTCGGGTACGCGGCCGCCGGGCTGCTGCCGGTGGCCGCCTGGCTGGTGCGGATCTGCGTCACCGGGGAGCCGCCCGCCGCCCGTGCCGTCGTGGCCGCGCCGCACGGACCCGCGCGGGCGCACCTCGCCTGTCTGCTGACGGCGCTGCTCGCGGCGGCCGTCCTCGGTACGGCGGCGACGCTCGTCGTCACCCTGATCAGCGACCCGGCGAGCAACGGCGCCCAGGTCAGGGTGGATCGCCTGGGCGCCGGCGCGGCCGGTCTCGCGGCCGCGTACGCCTGTGCGCTGCTCGGCGCGGCCGTCGGCGCGCTCACCCACTGGCCGCTGCTGCGCTCCGCCGGGCGCGCGGTGCCCGCGATGCTGCTCGGCGCGCTGCTGGCGACGGTGCTCGGGGGCTCCAGTGGGCGGGGGGTCCCCGGCCCAGGCCGCGGTCAGCGGCCTGGTCACCGGTTCGCGGTCCGGCCGGGTGCCGGTGCCGCTGCTGCCGCTGGCCGGGGCGGCCCTGCTCACGGCCGCGGCCTTCGCCGCGGCCTGCGCGTTCACCGCCCGCAGGACACCCTGAGCGTCAGCGGTGGCCCTGGCTCGCGGCGATCATCTGGGAGACCTTCACGAACCGGTAGCCGCGCTTGCGCAGCTCCGGCACGACGGTGCGGACGACCTGCTCCGTGGTCGGGGCGGCGCTGCGGGTGCAGTGCATGATGACCACCGAGCCGGGCCGCACCCCGTCCAGCACCTGCTTGGCCACCGCGTCGGCGTCCGTGGCGAACGCGTCCCCGCTCACCACGTCCCACTGGATCGCGGTCACCCCGAGCCCGCTGAGCGCGCGCAGCGACCGCTGGTCGTAACAGCCGCCGGGGAAGCGGAAGTACGGCAGCGCGTTGCGCAGCCCCGCCTTGCGGAAGGCGGTGTAGGCCCGCTCGACGTCCGCACGGGCGTGGTCCGCGTCCATGGTCGGCAGGCCGTAGCAGCTCGGGGTGAACGCGTAGTGGCTGTAGGAGTGGTTGGCGACCTCGAACTGCGGGTCACCCCCGAGACTGCGGGCCTCGTCCGGGTACTCCTCGGCCCAGCGGCCGGTCATGAAGATGGTCGCGGGCACCTTCAGCGTGTGCAGGGCGCCGATCAGACCGGGGTTGTCGAAGCGCTCGCCGCGGGCGGCGCGGGGCCCCTCGTCGGCGGTCATGTCGGCGTCGAAGCTGAACGCCACGATCTTGCCCTTGTCGCGCGGGCCGTGCTCGAAGACCGGGGTGAGGCCGCCGGGACCCGGGGTGAGCACGGGCGGGCGGGTGGCGGACGGGGAGGCGGACACGGGGGACTTGGCCGGGGCCGGGCGGGTGCTGCCCGTGGGACCCGCGGTTCCGCAGGCGGCGAGAGCCGCGCCCAGGGCACAAATGGCGGTCATACGGCGTACTAGTGGGATCACCGTACGAACGTAGGACTGTTTGATCGTTTGTATGGCGATATGTCCCGTGGCGCGGCGGTACGGTCACCCGCGCGGCGGTCCGCTCAGGGGTCACTCGGCGTCCTGCTCGGGGTCGTCCGCCGTCGTGACCGGGGTCGATTCGAGGTCCCGCTGCTCCAACGGCCGTACCGCGGGCCCCTGGAGCACCCGCCCGTCGACATCGAAGCGGGAGCCGTGGCAGGGGCATTCCCAGGCGCGTTCGGCGCGGTTGAAGGCGACCAGGCAGCCCAGATGGGTGCAGCGGGCCGAGACGGCGTGCAGCGCGCCCGCGTCGTCGCGGTGCACGGCGAGCCGCTGCTCACCGGCCCGGACCAGCGCGCCGTCGCCCGGTGCCAGGTCGTCGAGGCCGACGGGCGGCTTCAGCCGGTCGCCGACGAAGTGCCGGGCCACCTCGGCCTGCGCCCTGAGCAGCGCGGGCGCCTCGCGCACCACCGACTTCAGGCGCCGGGGGTCGTACAGCTCACGCCAGGGGCTGTCCCGGCCGGTGATCAGCGCGGTCAGCAGCAGCCCGGCCATGATGCCGCCGCTCAGCCCCCAGCCGCCGAAGCCCGTGGCCACATAGGTGTGCCGGGCGCCCGGGTGCAGCGGGCCGACCAGCGGAACGGTGTCGGTGGCGTCGTTGTCCTGGGTGGCCCAGGCACGGTCGAGGCGCACCCCGGGAAAGTGTCGCTCGGCCCACCCGGCGAGCCCGTCGAGAGCCGCGCCCGGATCGCCGGTCCCCGGCGTGAAGTGCTCCCCGGTGACCACGAGCAGCCGCCCGCCGTCGCCCGGCGCGGTCCGCACCGAACGGGTGTTCTCCTCGGGGGTGATGTACATGCCCCCGGGGTCGGGCCCGTCGCCCAGCGGCCCGGCGACGACCAGTTCGCGGCGCGGCTGCAGCCGGGCGAACAGCAGGGCACGGTCGAACACCGGGTAGTGCGTGGCCACGACGACGTCCCGGGCGGTGACGGTACGGCCCGACTCGGTCGTCAGCGTGCGGGGCCCCGAGGCGCCGCCCTCGTCCAGGCCGACGACCCGGGTGCCCTCGTACACCCGGCCGCCGCGCGCGATCAGGTCCGCGGTGAGCGCCCGCAGGTATTTCACCGGGTGGTACTGCGCCTGCCCCCGCACCCGCACCGCGCCCGCCACCGGGAACGGCAGCCCGGTCTCCGTGGTGAACGACGCGTCCAGGCCCGCCTCCCGCGCGGCCCGCGCCTCCGCCCGCACCTCGTCCACCCGCTCCGGGCCCCGGACATAGGTGTACGCGTCCCGGGTCTCCCACTCGCAGTCGACGCCGAGCTCGGCCACCAGGTCCGCCGCGTGCGCGATCGCCTCCGACTGCGAACGGGCGTACAGCCGCGCCCCCTCGGGCCCGCGGGTGCGCCGCAGCCGGTCGTAGACCAGGGTGTGCTGGGCGGTCAGCTTGGCCGTGGTGTAGCCGGTGACCCCGGCCGCCACCCGGCCCGCCTCCAGTACGACGACCCGCAGCCCGGCCCTGGCCAGCTCGTACGCGGTGCTCAGCCCGGCCATCCCGGCGCCGATCACGGCCGCGTCGGCCTCGATGTCCTCGGTGAGAGCGGGGTGGGCGGGACCGGGTGCGGTGTCCAGCCAGTACGACTCGGTGACCTTGCGCATGGCCGCCGGGTACCCCTGGCCGGGGGCGGCTCACGTCTCGTTCAGCAGCCGCCGCCGGCACTCGGCCAGATCGAACGGGGACCGCGGATACCTGGGGTCCATCTCCCGCAGGTGTTCGAGCAGGAGGCGGCCGACGGCCCAGTTCCGGTACCACTTGTGGTCGGCGGGGATCACGTACCAGGGCGGGGTGGCGCAGTGTTCGAGGGCCAGCTCGTACGCCTGCTGGTAGGCGGGCCACAGGGCCCGCTCGTCGATGTCGGAGGGCGCGAACTTCCAGCGCTTGTCCGGGCGGTCGAGGCGGCGCAGCAGCCGGCGGCGCTGCTCCTCGTAGGAGAGATGGAGGAAGCACTTCACCACGGTCACGCCGTCCTCGGCGAGGGCGCGCTCGAAGTCGTTGATCCGGCCGTAGCGGCTGCCGATCTCGGCGTCCGGCACCAGCCGCCGGACGCGGGCGACCAGGACGTCCTCGTAGTGCGAGCGGTCGAAGATGCCGATCTCGCCGGGCCCCGGGAGCGCCTGCCGCACCCGCCACAGGAAGTCGTGCCGCAGTTCCTCGGCGGTGGGCGCCTTGAACGCCCGGATACGGCAGCCCGAGGGGTTGAGGTGGCCGATCACATGCTTGACGGTGCCGCCCTTGCCGCTGGTGTCCATCCCCTGGAGCACCAGCAGCACCCGGCGCCGGTCGCCCGCGGTGCCCGCCGCCCACAGCCGCTCCTGGAGCCCGGCCAGCTCCTCGCCCATGCGCTCGGCGTCGGCGAGCGCGGCCTGTTTGCCGCCGGGGGCGCCCGGTGCGGCCGCCGGGTCGTGTGCGGCCAGGTCGACGGTCTCGCCCGGGGCCAGGCGCAGCAGCCGCCGCAGATCTCGTTTCGCCACGGGCGTTCCTTCCGGCTCGGCGTCCTTCGATGGTGTCTCCCCCGGCACCCGGCCCGGGCGCGGCTCAGCGTCCGTGGCGGCCGGTCAGGGTGCCGGGGGAGAGGGGTGGTCGCCGGGCGGCGGGCAGGGGCCGCTGTAGCCGGTCCTCCCGAAACCGTCGCGGCCCTCGACGGCGCCCGGCGGGTGCGCCCCGGCGGACAGCCGGCGGGTGTGCGCGTCGAGGCCCCGCACCGTCACGGCCAGGGAGCGGGTGCCCGCGGGCACCCCGGAGAGGGCGATCGGGGGCGAGACGTCCGCTCTCGCAGGGGAAGCGGCGGGCGGCGGCCGGGGTCGTCGTGTCCGTCCTGCCGGTGGGGGAGGCGGCACCGGTCGCGTCGCCGGTGCCGCCTCCGCGGCCCGTGGCGGCGATCAGGACGACCGCCGTGCCCGCCAAGCTCGTGCGCATGTCCGCACGCTACTCGGGGTGAGGGCCTCCGCCCGGGTTCGGCGTGAGGTGGTGGTGGCCGATCTCGGGGCCGGGGGCGCCGTTCAGGTCCGGGGTCTGTGCCCGGTCGCCGTTCGGGGTGGTCTCCTCAGGGGCGATCTCCTTGGGGGGCTGCTCCGGGGCCTGCTGCGCGGTGCCCCCGGCGGGCGGTGCGTCCGGCCGGTTGCCGCGCTCCAGGAAGTGCAGCAGCTCCACCGGGATCGGCAGGACCAGGGTGGAGTTCTTCTCGGCGGAGACCGCCATCACCGTCTGGAGCAGGCGCAGCTGGAGCGCGGCCGGGGTGCCGGACATCTGCTGGGCGGCCTCGGCGAGCTTCTTGGACGCCTGGAGCTCGGCGTCGGCGTTGATGATCCGCGCCCGGCGCTCCCGGTCCGCCTCGGCCTGGCGGGCCATGGACCGCTTCATCGTGTCGGGCAGCGAGACATCCTTGATCTCGACCCGGTCCACCTGGATGCCCCAGCCCACGGCCGGGCTGTCGATCATCAGCTCCAGACCCTGGTTGAGCTGCTCGCGGTTGGAGAGCAGATCGTCCAGGTCGCTCTTGCCGATGATCGAACGCAGCGAGGTCTGCGCCATCTGCGAGACGGCGAACTTGTAGTCCTCGACCTTCACCAGCGCGCTCGTCGCGTCGACCACCCGGAAGTAGACGACCGCGTCCACCCGCACGGTGACATTGTCGCGGGTGATGCCCTCCTGGGCGGGGATCGGCAGCGTGACGATCTGCAGGTTGACCTTCGCCAGCCGGTCCACGAAGGGAATGATCAGCGTGAGGCCCGGCGGCCGCACATCACCGGCGACCCGGCCGAGCCGGAACAGCACCCCGCGCTCGTACTGCTTGACCACGCGGGCCGCCATCCCCATGTACACCAGGGCGACGCAGATCAGCGCGACGATCGCCCCCGTCAGCTCCGGGACCATGACGACCTCCTCACCTAGAGGTCTGATGCGCCTATTTCATCCGTCGATGCAACGATATGCCTTTTTTGACGTCAAGGGATCAGAGGGATTCATCAGAGGGATTCAAAGGTGTCCGTCTCCGTCCGGTGGGCCCGCACCGCGCCCGTGTGCACCTCGTAGTACCAGCCGTGCAGCCCCAGCCGGCCCTCGGCCAGTGCCCGCTCCACGCACGGGTACGAGCGCAGCCGCAGCAGCTGGGTCAGCACATGGCACTGCACGGCCTCGGCCACCTCCGGATCCTCCGGCGCGCCGGACGGGCGCGGCGCGGCATGCGCCAGCCAGTCCCGCACGGCCGGTACGGCCGTCAGGTCGTCGCCCCGCACCAGCGCGCCGACGGCGCCGCAGTGCGAGTGGCCGCAGACCACGATGTCGCGGACGCCGAGCACCTCCACGGCGTACTCGATGGTGGCCGCCTCGCTGGTGGGGTGGGCGGAGGTGTGCGGCGGGACGATGTTGCCCGCCGTGCGCAGCTCGAACAGCTGGCCGGGGCGGGCGCCGGTGATCAGGGCCGGGACGACCCGGGAGTCGGAGCAGGTGATGAACAGGACCTGCGGGGACTGTCCGGCGCCGTGCCGGGCGAACTCCTCGGGGCGGTCGCCGAAGCTACGGGCGTTGTCGATGAGGGGCTGCATAGGGGGCCATCCATGCCTCTCGTCCGGGCCAACCATTGGTCAATGGAAGGTCAAGAAAGACATTAGCGTGGCAAAGCCCCCCACGGGCGGAAATTCACCCTATGGGGGGATCGACCCCCTGCTCAGGGCCCGACGGGCCCCTTCGTTCAGGCCCCGACGAGCCCCTTCGCGTCCCGGGCGAGCGCGGTGAGACGGGATATCGCGCGGAAGTACTTCTTGCGGTAGCCGCCGTTCAGCATCTCCTCGCTGAACAGCTGGTCGAACGGCAGCCCGGACGCCAGGACCGGGACCTCGCGGTCGTAGAGCCGGTCCGCGAGCACCACCAGGCGCAGCGCCGTCGACTGGTCCGGCACCGGCCGCACATCGGTGAGGCAGACCGCCGAAAGGCCGTCGGTCAGCGCGCCGTACCGGCTCGGGTGCACCTTGGCCAGGTGCTCCAGCAGATGCGGGAAGTCGTCGAGGGAGGCGCCCTCGGTGGCGTACGCGGCCCGGGTCACCTGCTCGTCGGTGAACGGCGCGGGTGCCTCGGGCAGGCCCCGGTGGCGGTAGTCCTCGCCGTCGATGCGCAGGGCGCGGAAGTGGGCGGACAGGCCCTGGATCTCGCGCAGGAAGTCGGCGGCCGCGAACCGGCCCTCGCCCAGCTTGCCGGGCAGCGTGTTGGAGGTGGCGGCGAGCGCGACCCCGGCCTCGACCAGCTTGCCGAGCAGCGTCGAGACGAGCACCGTGTCGCCCGGGTCGTCCAGCTCGAACTCGTCGATGCACAGCAGCCGGTGCTCGGACAGGGTCCGCACGGTCTGCTGGAAACCGAGGGCGCCGACCAGGTTGGTCAGCTCCACGAAGGTGCCGAACGCCTTGCGGGAGGGCTCGGCGGGGGTGGCGTGCCACAGGGAGGCGAGCAGATGGGTCTTGCCGACGCCGTAACCGCCGTCGAGGTAGACACCGCGGGGGCCCGCCGGGGTCCTGGGCGCCTTCGCCCGGCCGAAGCCGAGGAAGCCGCGCCGGCCCGCGCCGGAGGCGTGCGCCCCGCCGAGCCCGGCAGCGAAGCCCTCCAGGACCGTGACGGCCTCGGTCTGGCTGGGCTGGTTCGGGTCCGGTATGTACGTCGAGAAGCGGACCGAGTCGAAGCGCGGTGGCGGCACCATCTCGGCGACCAGCCGGTCCGCGGGGACGTGCGGCTCGCGCTCGCAGAGGGAGAGGGGGCCCGCTTCGGTCAGGGCGCTGGATCCGGGGGCGGTGGTGGAGGACGACACGGTTACCCATGCTAAGCGCCGTGTCACACTGCACGACATGCGACGCCTGTTCCCTGTGACCGACGAAACACCAGCCCAGGCTTTTGGCGGGGGCGAAAGGGGCGCCGCGGGCGCCGACCGCGAGTGGAGCCTCGCCGAGCTGGCCGCCGCCTACGCCTACCCGGCGAAGCGGCCCTGGCTGCGCGGCAACATGGTCTCCTCGCTGGACGGCGCCGCCCAGCACGACGGCCACTCCCAGCCCATCTCCAGCGCCACCGACATGCGGATCTTCGGCACGCTGCGGGCGCTCGCCGATGTCGTGGTCGTCGGCGCAGAAACGGTACGGCAGGAGGGGTACCGCCCGGCCCGCGCGCGGGCGGAGTTCGCCGCGGCGCGGCAGGCGGCCGGGCAGGCCCCCGCACCGGCGATCGCGGTCGTCACCGCGAGCCTGGACCTGGACTTCTCGCTCCCGCTGTTCGCCGCGCCCCTGGTGCCCACGCTGATCCTGACCGGCGCCGCGGCCGCGCCCGAGAAGGTCGCCGCCGCCGAGAAGGCGGGCGCCCGGGTGGTCGTCGCGGGGGAGGGCATGGGCGTCGACCCCGGACGCGCCGTGCGCGCCCTCGCCGGGCTCGGCCACCACCGGCTGCTCACCGAGGGCGGGCCCCGGCTGCTCGGCCAGCTGATCGCCGCCGAGGTGCTGGACGAGCTGTGCCTGACCCTTTCGCCGACGCTCACGGCGGGGGACGCGCAGCGCATCGCCGGGGGGCCGTCGGTCACCGTGCCGCGCCGATTCGAACTCGCGTCCCTCCTGGAGGAGGACGGATTTCTGTTCGGTCGTTACCGCCGGCCCTGAAATCAGCGGAATCTGTCGTTCCGTTTGGCCTTCGGCGGGCACACTTAGACCCGCAGTACCCGTGCAGGCGCGGGGGAAAATGGTTTCCGCAGGGGCCCGGCCACGGCCCACGGAGGAGAAGAGGCGTTTGGTGTTCACAAGCGTTCTGATGATCGAGAAGGCAATGACGTCCGCGGACGTCGAGTTCGTCACCACCTTGCACGGCGACGAGCCGGTCGCCTTCCATGTGCTTCTCCAGCCGCGCGGCGACCAGGCGGACCGCCTGCTGCGGGCCATCGACGACATCGCGCTCGGCGAGCTGGACGAGGCGGTGCGCGAGCACGAGACCCCGGAGGGGGAGGACGCGCGCAGCGTCGGCCGGCAGGCCCTGGACGTCTCGGTCACCGCCCTGCGGGCCTCCGGCAGCGTGGCCGACGGGCGGCTGGTCGAGAACCATCCGCTGGACGCGCTCAAGGCGATGGTGGCGGAGGTGGGCGCCGACGAGGTGATCGTGCTCACCGATCCGCACTACGTGGAGGAGTTCTTCCACCGGGACTGGGCCTCGCGGGCCCGGCACAAGGTGGGGGTGCCGGTGCTGAAGCTGTTCTCGCACAGCAAGGCGTAGGGGCTTCACCGAAGGCGGGGGCCGAGCGCATAGGCTAGGCCCCGCTTCAGCTCGTACCGTCTCTGGGGAGAAACGCATGGCACCCGGCCTTCCTGCCGCCATGGACCGACCGCACTTCATCGGCATCGGCGGCGCCGGGATGTCGGGGATCGCGAAGATCCTCGCCCAGCGCGGGGCCGAGGTCGCCGGCAGCGACGCCAAGGACTCGGCGACCGCCCGGGCGCTGCGGGCGCTCGGGGTCACCGTGCACCTCGGGCACGCCGCCGGGCACCTCGCCGACGACGCCAGCTGTGTCGTCGTCTCCTCGGCGATCCGCGAGGACAACCCGGAGCTGGCCCGCGCCGCCGAGCTGGGCGTCCCGGTCGTGCACCGCTCGGACGCGCTGGCCGCGCTGATGACCGGGCTGCGCCCGATCGCCGTGGCCGGCACGCACGGCAAGACGACCACCACCTCGATGCTGGCCGTCTCCCTCGGCGAGCTGGGCCTGAAGCCCTCGTACGCCATCGGCGGCGACCTGGACGAGCCCGGCTCCAACGCGCTGCACGGCGCCGGTGACATCTTCGTCGCCGAGGCGGACGAATCGGACCGCAGCTTCCACAAGTACGCGCCCGAGGTCGCCATC
The DNA here is from genome assembly GCF_049222185.1 of Streptomyces sp. LaBMicrA B280. NCBI lineage: Bacteria > Bacillati > Actinomycetota > Actinomycetes > Kitasatosporales > Streptomycetaceae > Streptomyces > Streptomyces sp. LaBMicrA B280. The sequence continues at coordinate 110,539 of NZ_JBMJCT010000001.1, forward strand.
GTCCTCAACGTCGAGCTGGACCACCACGCCAACTACGCCTCGATGGACGAGATCTACGAGTCCTTCGAGACCTTCGCCGGGAAGATCGTGCCCGGCGGCACCCTGGTGATCTCCGCCGACCACGAGGGCGCCCGCGAGCTGACCCGGCGGCTGGCCGGATCGGTGCGGACGGTGACGTACGGCGAGGCCGCCGATGCCGATGTCCGGGTCACCGCCATCGTCCCGCAGGGCCTGAAGAGCCTGGTCACCGCGGTGATCGACGGCGAGGAGCTGACCTTCGCGGTCTCCGTGCCCGGCCGGCACTACGCGCTCAACGCCGTCGCCGCGCTCGCCGCCGGCGCCGCCCTCGGCATCCCGGCCGCCGAGCTGGCGCCCGCCGTCGCCGCCTACACCGGGGTCAAGCGGCGCCTCCAGCTCAAGGGCGAGGCCGCCGGGGTGCAGGTGATCGACTCCTACGCCCACCACCCCACCGAGATGACCGCGGACCTGGAGGCCATGCGGGGCGCCGCCGGGGACGCCCGGATCCTCGTCGTCTTCCAGCCGCACCTGTTCTCCCGCACCCAGGAGCTGGGCAAGGAGATGGGCCAGGCCCTGGCGCTCGCCGACGCCTCGGTGGTCCTGGACATCTACCCGGCCCGCGAGGACCCGATCCCGGGCATCACCAGCGAGCTGATCATCGAGGCCGCGCGCGCCGCGAACGCCCAGGTCACCGCGGTGCACGACAAGGCGGAGATCCCGGCCGTGATCGCGGGAATGGCCGGGCCCGGTGATCTCGTTCTCACCATGGGCGCGGGTGATGTGACCGACCTGGGCCCGCTGATCCTGGACCGCCTGTCGCAGCAGTAAGGGGCTGAGACCCATGTCGTACGACATCGAGAAGCCGGACGAGCAGTGGCGCGCGGAGCTGGACCCGGCCGAGTACGCGGTGCTCCGCCAGGCCGGTACCGAGCCCGCGTTCACCGGTGAGTACACGGACACCACCGCCAAGGGCGTCTACTCCTGCCGCGCCTGCGGGGCCGAACTGTTCACCTCGGAGACCAAGTTCGCCTCGCACTGCGGCTGGCCGTCCTTCTTCGACCCGAAGGACACCGACGCCGTGGAGCTGATCGAGGACCGCTCCCACGGGATGGTCCGCACCGAGGTGCGCTGCGCCCGCTGCGGCTCGCACCTCGGGCATGTCTTCGCGGGGGAGGGGTATGCGACCCCCACCGACCAGCGGTACTGCATCAACTCGATCTCGCTGAGGCTGGCGCCCGAGGAGGGCTGACCCGCCTGGAGCAGGCCGGATGAAGTGGGCCGTTGCCGTTTAGACTCTCGCGGGCAACGGCCCGTGCGTCGTCGGCCGTGCCGTGGCCGCGGGCGGGCGGAGAGCTGTCAGACCCGAAGGGTGCCCGGCGTTTTGATACGGATAGATGCAGTCACGAAGCGGTACGACGACGGCACGGTCGCGGTCGACCGGCTGTCGCTCGAGATACCGGACCGCGCGATCACCGTCCTCGTCGGGCCCTCCGGCTGCGGCAAGACGACGACCCTGCGGATGATCAACCGGATGGTGGAGCCCACCGAGGGCCGCATCCTCCTGGACGGCGCGGACATCCGGCAGCAGCCGGTCAACTCCCTGCGCCGCTCCATGGGGTACGTCATCCAGAACGCGGGGCTCTTCCAGCACCGCACCATCCTCGACAACATCGCCACCGTGCCCCGGCTGCTCGGCTGGAGCAAGCCGAAGGCGCGCGAGCGGGCCGCGGAACTGATGGCGCGGGTCGGCCTCGACACCTCGCTGGCCAAGCGGTATCCGTACCAGCTCTCCGGCGGCCAGCAGCAGCGCGTCGGCGTGGCCCGCGCGCTCGCCGCGGATCCGCCGGTGCTGCTGATGGACGAGCCGTTCTCCGCCGTCGACCCCGTGGTCCGCAAGGGACTCCAGGACGAACTGCTGCGGATCCAGGACGAACTGGGCAAGACGATCGTCTTCGTCACCCATGACATCGACGAGGCGATCAAGCTGGGCACCATGGTCGCCGTACTGCGCGAGGGCGGCCGGCTGGCCCAGTTCGCGCCGCCGGCCGAGCTGCTCAGCGCGCCCGCCGACGCCTTCGTGGAGGACTTCCTCGGCGCCGACCGGGGCATCCGGCGGCTGTCCTTCTTCCCGTCCGACAGCCTGGAGCTGGCGACCGCGCCGCTGGTCCCGCTCGACGCGGACGCCGAACGGCTCGCCGCCGCCGACGCGCCCTACCTCCTGGTCACCGACGCCGACGGCCGGCCGCTCGGCTGGGCCGAGCCCGGCGCGCCCCTCGACCGGGACCGGCTCCTGGACCACGGGCGGCCGTTCCGGCCCGGCACCGACTCGCTGCGCACCGCCCTGGACGGGGCCGTGCTGTCGCCGACCGGCTGGGCGGTCGCCGTGGACGGCGACGGGCGCGCCGTGGGCGTCGTGTCGCAGCAGGCCGTCGGGGAGGCGATCCGCGCCGCGCACGGCCGGGCCGGCGCCGAGGCGAAGGCCGCCCGATGAACGGCTTCTTCGATCTGCCGAGCGACCTCCAGTACAGCTACCTCGGTCTCGTCGGACTGCATCTGCGCGAGGCGCTGATCCCGGTGCTGGCCGGGCTGGTCGTCGCGCTGCCCATCGCCCAGCTGTGCGCACGCTTCCGCTGGATCTACCCGCCCGTGCTCGGCCTGACCACCGTGCTCTACTCCATCCCCTCGCTCGCCTTCTTCGTCGTCCTCATCGACTACTTCGGGCAGAGCGAGGCCACGGTGATGATCCCGCTCGCGGTCTACAGCCTGGTGGTGCTGGTCCCCGGCATCGTGGACGGCGTCCGCTCGGTGCCCCAGGAGACACTGGCCGCCGCCGAGGCGATGGGCTTTGGCCCGCTGCGCCGCTATCTCCAGGTCCAACTCCCCATCGCCGCACCGGCGATCATCGCCGGCCTGCGGGTGGCGGTCATCTCCAGCCTGTCCCTGGTCAGCGTCGGCATGCTCATCGGCAACCAGGGCGCCCTGGGCAACATGCTCTACGACGCGAACACCTACCACCGGCCCGCTCTGGCCGTCAACTCGGTCCTGACCACGGCGGTGTTGGGCGTCCTGGCCGATGCCCTGCTGGTCCTCGTGCGCCGACTGCTGACCCCCTGGATGCCGCGGAAGGGCGCCGCCCGGTGAACGTACTGAACCTCGTCCACGCCTTCTTCGGCGACGGCGCGCACTGGCACGGCTACGACGGCATACCGACCCGGCTCGCCGAGCACATCGGCTACTCGCTGGAGGCGCTGCTGATCGCCGCCGTGATCGGGCTGCCCGTCGGCCTGGTCACCGGGCACTACGGCCGGGGCGGCAACGCGCTCGCGCTGATCGCCACCGCGGGGCGGGCGCTGCCCAGCTTCGGACTGCTGGTGCTGATGGTCCTGTGGATCGGGCTCGGGCTGCTGCCGGTGATGATCCCGCTGGTGGTGCTCGCCGTACCGCCGATCCTGGTCACCACCTACGAGGCGGTGCGCACCGTCGACCCGTCCCCGGTGGACGCCGCCCGGGGCATGGGGATGTCCGAGGCGCGGGTGCTGTTCCGGGTCGAGGTGCCGGTCGCGCTGCCGCTGATCCTGTCCGGGCTGCGCACGGCGGCCGTGCAGATCATCTCCACCGCGACCATCGCGGCGTACGTCGGGCTCGGCGGGCTCGGCCGCTACATCATCGACGGCCTCTACCAGCGCGACTACGAGAAGGTCGTGGGCGGCGCCGCCCTGGTCGCCGGGCTCGCCCTGGTGACCCTCCTGCTGTTCTGGGCGGCCGCCCGGGTCACGGTGTCGCGCGGCGTACGCAGAAGTGCCTGACCGGCCCGCCGCGTTCCCCTTCTTTCCCCTTCATCAAAAATGCGTTACAAGAGCCGGGCCCGCCGTTGACTCGGCGTCGAGCCCGTGGATTGGATCAGGTAGTGACTTCAACAAGCCAGATCAGCAGGTCCATACGGAGGAACCGGGGCGCGGCGGCGGCGGTCGCGCTCGCGATGGCGACGGCCCTGCTCGCGGGCTGCTCCGCCAAGTCCGGCGGCGTGGTCGTCGGCTCCAACAACTTCCCCGAGAGCAATCTGCTCGCCGACATCTACGGCGAGGCGCTCAAGGCCAAGGGGATCGACGTCACGTACAAGCCGAACATCGGCAGCCGCGAGACCACCTACGGTCTGCTGAAGAACGGCTCCGTCGCCGTACTGCCCGAGTACAACGGGGCGCTGCTGGCCTACCTCGACCCCAAGGCGACGCCGAAGAGCGCCGAGGAGACCACGGCGGCCATCAAGGCCAAGCTCGCCGCCAAGCTGACCCTGCTGGACCCCTCGGCGGCGCAGGACAAGGACTCCCTCGCGGTCAACGCCGAGACGGCCCGGAAGTACCACCTCACCGCGGACTCCAGCGCCGCCGACCTCAAGGCGGTCGCCAAGGACCTGGTGATCGGGGGCTCGCCGGAGTTCCAGACCCGGCAGCAGGGCCTGGTGGGCCTGAAGTCCGTCTACGGCCTGGACTTCAAGTCCTTCAAGGCCCTGGACGCGGGCGGCACGCTCACCCAGACCGCGCTGAAGAAGAACGACGTCCAGGTCGCCGACATCTTCAGCACCGATCCCACCATCGCCAAGGAGAAGTTCGTCGTCCTCAAGGACCCGCGGAACCTCTTCGGCTTCCAGAACATCCAGCCCGTCGTCTCCAGGACCGCGCTGCCGAAGAAGGGCGTCGCCGCCCTGAACGCGGTCTCCGCCAAGCTCGACACCGCGGCCCTGCTGAACATGGACACCCAGGTCCAGCTCCAGCACAAGGACCCGCTGGACGTGGCGAAGGCGTGGCTGAAGTCGGCGGGGCTCGACTGAGGCACCCGCGACACGAAGGGCGGGGGGGGGGGGGGGGGGGGGGGGGGGGGGGGAGGGGGGGGGAGGGGGGGGGGGAGAAAAAAATAATAAAACCCCCCCCCCCCCCGCCCTTGTGTCCGGTCCGTCAGAGGTCGAACTCGTGCGGCGGCAGCTCCAGGGTGAAGCAGGCCTCGCGGACGACGGACTGCTCGGTCTTGTCGAAGTCGCCGTCGGCGCCGCCGATGACGATGCCGATCTGGATGACGGCACGGGCCTCGGCGGGCTTCTTCTTGGCCTTGGCGATCTCCTGGAGGACGCTCACCTTGCCGAAGGCGAAGTCGGTGGTGAGCTTGTTCAGATTGTCCTCGAAGCGGCGGCGCAGGTCGTCCGCCGGGAAGTTCTGGAGCACCTCATTGGTGGCGATGAGCTGGGCCACGCGCTGGCGCTCGGAGGGGTCGACGGTGCCGTCCGCGGCGGCCACGAGGGCGCACATCGCCATGCTCGCGTCCCGGAAAGCGCCGCTCTTCAGGTCGTTCTTCTTCGCCACCAGCTGGTTCTGCATCTGCGACGCGGATTCCTTGACGCGGTCCCACAGGGCCATGCTCGCTCCTCATATCAACGGCAGGTGCCCCGCGGCACCCACCGGCAACTTCTACAACACCGTAGAAACTGACGGTGGGGCCGGAAAGTTCCGGGACGTCACACCGCGCTCGTCCCGGCCTCCTCGGCGAGGGCGCGTGCCTGGCGGCGGCGCCTGCGGCGGCTCACCCGGGGCTCCTGGTCCGGCAGCCAGCCGAAGGCGAGGCAGCTGCCGACGACCCCGAGCAGCAGGCCGATGAAGAAGCCGCCCAGGTTGGACGTGACCCAGGTGCCCAGCGACGCCAGCACCCCGAGGATGGAGTAGAAGAGCCGCTGGGCGGGGTTGAAGAGGACCAGCAGGCCCAGCAGCGCCATCAGGACCGGCAGCAGATAGCCGGCGAGCCCCTGCATGCCGATGTGCATCACGACCTTCAGCGACGCCTTCTCGGTCAGCAGGACCTCGCCGCCGCCCAGGGCGAGCAGCAGCCCGCCCCAGAACGGCCGACGGGCCCGCCAGGCCCGGAAGGAGCGCCGGGGAACCGGTCGGGGACTCTCCTCCACGGCGCTCAGCAACCCGAGTCGCTGAAGCGCAGCTTGAGACCCGGCAGCTTGAACACCCCTGCCGTGGTCGCGTAGTTGGTCTGCCGCAGGTTGTCGATGTGCACGCTGTCGGCCTGCTGGCTGAAGACGCCGATCGGGCCCTTCGCGTTGGCCTCGGTCAGCGTGCTTGCGTCGTTGCCGATCTCGATGTGGTTGAACGAGGCGTCACCCGACATCTCGGTGGAGTCGGTGGTCAGATCGGACGCGCTGACCTTGGTCGCGCCGCTGCCCGCGGTGATCAGCAGGTTGGTGCCGCCGAGGTCGACGCTCTGGCACAGCTTGGTCAGGGTGGCCTTCTTGATCGCCGAGGTGACGATGAGTTCCTGGCCGCCGGTGTCACCGGCGTTGGGGCTGCCGTCGGCCATGTTGTCCAGGCCGCCGAACTGTTCGAACCCGGTGCCGTCCAGCTGACTCGCGGTGACCGTGAACGGCATGCCGGAGATGGCGAACTGCACACCGAGCGCGCCCTGCGCGGTGAGGACCGCGAGGCCGGCGGCGACGAGGGTGGCGGGCACCGCCATCACCGCGGCGCGACGGGCCCGGACGCGGCCCCGTCTCCCGGCCGCGGGGGCCGGGGTGCCGCTCGGTGCTTCGGACGGTGAACCGCTTTCCGGGTTCTCGGGGGTGTTGCCGGTGGACGAGAGGTCCGGGGACGAGGCCATGTCTGCTCCCGTGGGCATGGATCAATGCGGGTTGGGCTTCAGTGGCGCGATGTCCTGGCGCGGACAGCGGCCGCCGCGGACGCCTCCTCGCACTCCCGGCGGGTGCAAGGGCTTTCTCGTTACGCGGCGGTAGCCTTTCGAGGAAGTTACCGCCGGTTACATTTTGGGGTCAAGGGAGATGTGAAAAAAGGGTGTCGACGGTGCGTGCGGGCCCTGAGAACCCTCAACTTCCCCTGTGTACAGATGCGTTGAACGGTCAGACGGGTTGACGCCGATGGTTGACGGGGTTACAAATTCTTCAGATTCCACGGATCCGTGGCGCCGGATCCCCCGAGCGGCAGCGGCCGTGCCCCCTGCGGGCACCGGCCGCGTTCCCGGCCCTTACGCGGCACCCGCTCCACTGCGCGGCGATCGTCGCGAACGGTGATCTTCCCGCACTTCGCGCGAGTACGGCACGGACAGCTCCCCCACGGGTCCGTACCGGCACCCCCCTGTTCGTCCGGCCCGGCCGATTCCCCCCGGGTACCGGCCGGTGTCCGGCCCGCCGCCGTCGCCGGTCCGTCGCGTAAGGAGAAGGCGTGACGGACCCGCGCCGGCGGCGAATCCGCACCGCCGTGCAACCGCCCCCACCCCCCACGTCCGCGTTTCCCCACCCCATCAGAGAGGCATCCGCATGCGTACGCGTACCCTCATCGCTCTCGCCGGCACCGCCACCGCCACCGCGCTCGCCCTCGTGTCGGCCGGTCCGGCCTCCGCGGCCGGCACGGTCCTCACCACGGGCAGCGCCGGCGGCACCGCCGTCGCGGTCGGCGACACCCTCACCGCGCCCCTGGCCGGCGGCACCTCGGCCACCTTCTACTCCAGCTCGACCGGCACCAGCGGCGTGAAGTGCGGCACCTCCCAGTTCACCGCCAAGGTCACCGCCAACCCGACCGCGCCGGGCACCGCCACCGAGTCCCTCACCGGGCAGACCTTCAGCGGCTGCACCAGCAATGTCACCGGTGTCCTCGGCGTCACTAGCGTGACCATCGACAACCTGCCCTACACGGCGGCGGCGTCCTCCAGCGGCACCCTCACCGTCACGCCCCCGAGCGGCTCCGTCATCCAGTCCACGGTCAAGCTGAGCACCCTGCTGGGCAGTGTCACCTGTGTCTACCAGGGCCCGAGCCTGGCCGGGAAGACGGCCAACGCCGACAACAGCATCACCTTCACCAACCAGCAGTTCAGCAAGACCTCCGGGTCCTCGCTCTGCTTCTCCACCGCGTACTTCAGCGCCAAGTACGCACCGGTGACCGACGGCGGGGCATCGGTCTACGTCAACTGACGTCCCCCGGGCGGTCGTTTCGGGCCGTCCTGAACGCAGCGCCCAGGCGGCGCCGACGCGGTGCACTCAGGCATCGCGGCGGCGCCGCCCTGCTGTGTGCCATCCCGCCGAAAGGGCCGTACTGCCTTGACCCGTAAGGCAGTTGGTCTTTTCCGGCCCGCCGGTGAGACGCCGTTGAGGAGCCGGCCGTCCGCCTCGTATCGTGGCGATCATGGGGACTCCCGTTGTCATTCGGTGAGTTATCGTATGCAAGGGGTTAAAAACAAACCGCATGTCCCGTTCGTTCGTCTCGCGAGGAGGGGTCCCAGCATGGCGAGGCAGTTACGCGCCGAACAGACCCGGGCCACGATCATCACGGCCGCCGCCGATCTGTTCGACCAACACGGCTACGAGTCCACCAGTCTGAGCGACATCGTCGCACACGCGAAGGTCACCAAGGGCGCCCTCTACTTCCACTTCGCCGCCAAGGAGGATCTGGCGCACGCGATCCTGGAGCTGGAGAACCGCGCGGCCCGCCGCCTGGTGGCCGACCTCGACGGCCGCGGCTACTCCTCCCTCGAGGGCCTGATGCGCACCACCTTCGGGATCGCCCGGCTCGCCGTGGACGACCCGGTGCCGCGCGCCGGACTGCGCCTCGCCACCGCCGACGTCACCGTACGGCCGCCGCTGCGCCACCCCTACACCGAATGGCTGGAGTTCGCCGCCCGCAAGTTCACCGGGGCCGTACGCGAGGCCGATGTGCACGGCGACCTGGACGTCTCCGCCGCCTCCCACTCGCTCGTCTGCTTCTTCTTCGGCACCCGCGTCGCCGGCCGCTTCGAACCCGTGGGACGCCTGCCGCGCCGGGTCGCCGAGATGTGGCACCTGATGATCCGCGGCCTGGTCCCGGTGCACCGCCGCCCCCGCTACGTCACCCTCGCCACGCAGCTGGAGCGGGAGATCAGGACCGCGTGAGACGCGCGGTACGGTGACGGACATGCCCCGAACCCCGTTCGCATCCGTGATTCTCGGCAATGAGCCCGGCTCGTTCCCGCACGGCGTGCTGGCCGAGCGGCACCCGGCGATCATCCGCCAGGTGCGGGACGCCCTCCCGTACGGCCCCGGGCAGCACCGGGCGCTGGACGAACTGCTGGAGAGCTGCGCCGAGGGGACCGTGCCACCCCTGCCCGCCGACGCCCCGGACCGCGCGGCGTGGCATGAGTGGGACCTGGCCGAGTACGCCGGGCGGTCCTGGTTCGACGTGCCGTGGCTGTGGTCCGAGAGCTACTTCTACCGCCGACTCCTCGAAGCCGTCGGCTACTTCGCGCCCGGACCCTGGCGGGGCATCGACCCCTTCCGGCCCGTCAAGCGCGCCGAACTGGACGCCCCGGAGACCGACCGGGAGCTCGCCGCCCTCGATGACCTGCGGGAACTTTCCGAGCCCGAGCGGGGCCGCGCCCTGCTGCACGGCTCGCTCTGGGGCAACCGCGCCGACCTGGGTTTCCGGCTGTCCGCCGAGGGTGCCGAGGCCCGGGACCCGGCGCCCGCGCTGGTGGCCGACGACAGCGAGCGGCTGTGGTCGCTGCTGCCGCCCGGCGGCGCCGCCGACCTGGTCCTCGTCGCGGACAACGCGGGACGTGAACTCGTCCCCGACCTGCTGCTGATCGCCCATCTGCTCGCCGGGGGCCGGATCGCGCGGGCGGTGCTCCAGGTGAAGCCGTACCCCTACTACGTCTCGGACGCGATCATGGCCGATGTGCTCGACGGCCTGGAACGGCTGCGGACGGCGCCGGGCGCGGCCGGTGAGCTGGGGCGGCTGCTCCGCTCCGCCATGGCCGACGGGCGGCTCACGGTCCGCGCCCACCCCTTCTTCTGCGCCCCGCTGCCGTACGAGCGGATGCCCCGGGACCTGCGCGCCGAGTTCGCCGCCGCCACCCTCACCGTCGTCAAGGGCGACCTCAACTACCGCCGCCTGGTGGGGGACCGGCGATGGCCGCCGACCACCCCCTTCGCCGACGCGACCGGCTACTTCCCGGGCCCGGTGGCCGCGCTGCGCACCCTGAAGTCCGAGGTGATCACCGGGCTGACCGCCGCCACCGAGGAGCGGCTGGTGGCGGCGGAGGGGCAGCGCTGGCGCACGGACGGCACACATGCGCTGATCCAGGTCAACTGATCCGCACGGGAAGCGACTTGATCCCGTTGATGAAGTTCGACACCAGCCGCTCGGCCGGGCCCGCGGGGCGCAGCCCGGGCAGGGCGCGCGCCACCTCCGCGTAGAGCAGCCGCAGTTGCAGCCGGGCGAAGTGGGCGCCCAGGCAGACGTGCGGGCCGTCCCCGAAGGAGACGTGCGGGTTGGGGGAGCGGGCGAGGTCCAGCCGCCCGGGGTCGGCGAAGGCCCGCTCGTCGCGGTTGGCGGAGGCGTGGAAGACCACGACCTTGTCGCCCGCCGGGATGCGCCGGCCCGCCAGCTCGGTGGCCTGGACGGCGGTGCGCCGGAAGGTCAGCACGGGCGGGTGCCAGCGCAGCAACTCATCCACAGTAGGGGCGAGTCCGGCCTTTCCGGTGCGCAGCAGCGCATACGACCGAGGGTGTTCGGCCAGGGCCAGCAGACCGCCCGGGGCCGCGCTGCGGACGGTGTCGTTGCCCGCGACCGTGAGCAGGAAGAAGAACATCTCCAGCTCGGGCCCGGTGAGTTCGGGGTCGGTGGCGAGGGTCGTCATGATGTCGTCGGCGGGGTGCCGGCGCTTGTGCGCGGCCAGTTCGTGCGCGTAGCCGAACATGTCCCGCAGCAGCGCCGGGGAGCGCGGGTTCAGCGGCCTGCCCGAGCCGTCGAGGACCGGGGCGGCGGCCTCGTCCGGGTCCTGGTAGCCGATCACCCGCCGCGTCCAGTCCAGCAGCAGCCCGCGGTCGCTCTCCGGGACGCCCAGCAGATCCGTGAGGTTGAGCAGGGCGTACTCATCGGTGACGGCCGCCACCAGATCGACCGTGCCGCCCCCGTGCGCGGCCCGCTCCCGGGCCGCCGCGAGCAGGGTCCGCGCCCGCTCCCGGGCGAGGTCCGCGAACCGCTCGATCCGCCCCGGGGTGAACGCCCGGCTCACCAGCCGCCGCAACCTGCCGTGCTGGGGCGGATCCTGATTGAGCATCATGCGCCGGACGAACGGCAGGTCCTCCGGGTCGGGGTCCCGGATCTGGGTCGCGCCGAGGTGCGAGGAGTACACGGCCGAGTCCTTCAGGACCCGGACGACGTCCGCGTGCCGGGTCACCGCCCAGAACCCGGGCCCGGCGGGCCAGCCCAGCACCTCGGGCTCCTCCTGCCAGGCCACCGGGTGCTCCTCGCGCAGCACGCGGTAGGCGTCGTACGGCACCCCGGAGGCGTACCGGCGCGGGTCGAAGACGTCCGGCACCGGACCGGCGGTCCTGGTGCTCACGCCTCGTCGCTCCCGTCCGCGCGCAGGAAGTCCTCCACCACCCGGATCAGCTCCAGCGGTGTCTCGTCCATCGCGTAGTGCCCGGCCCCGGGCAGGGCGACGAGATCGCCGTGCCGGTACCAGGACAGCCAGGTCTCCCGCATCAGGCCGGGCGACAGGGCCGGGTCCAGCTCGCCCGCCACGGCCAGCGCGGGCACCTCGCTGCCGGTCACCTCGGCGTGGAAGTCCTCGCCCGCCCAGGAGTCCAGCCAGGCCCGGAACGCCTTCGCGTCGCTGCGCTGGAACGAGTTCCAGACCATCCGGTCCAGCCAGGCGGCCGGGCGGCGGCCACCGGTGGTGAAGTCGATGATCGCGCGCCGGTTGCCCGCCTTGTGCGCCGCGTCCATGAACAGCGCGCCCTGCTCGCCCGATAGCGGCATCCCCGCGGCGGGCACCGGGGAGACCCCGACGATCCGGCGCAGCCGCTCGGGGGCGAGCGCGAGCAGCCGCTGGGCCACCGCGCCGCCCATGGAGTGCCCGACCACCGAGAACCTGGCCCAGCCGAGCCGGTCGGCCAGCGCCACCAGGTCCACGGCCGCCTGCGCCGTCGTATACGGCCCCGGCGCGGCCGCGGCCTCCCCGTAGCCGCGCAGATCGACCGGCACATAGGTGAAGGAGGTGCGGTCCAGGTCCGGGAGGACGGCCGCGTAGGCGGAGCGGTCGGCGAACCAGCCGTGCACGGCGAACACCCGGTGGGCGCCGTCGCCGTGCACCTCATGGGGCAGCACGAAGGAGTTCATGCGCCCACCGTGGCCCGGGTGCCCGAGCACGGCAAGGGCGCGGACGGGGCACACCTCGGGGGCGGTTCACGCGATGGTGTGATCATGTCCCGCGCGTGGGATGGGTGTTCGGGGCCCCGGGTAGGGCCCGGCCATGACGCAGCCGTTCGAACTCCCGCACTTCTACATGCCGTTTCCCGCGCGGCTCAATCCGCACCTCGACGAGGCCCGCGCCCACTCCGCCGGGTGGGCGCGCGAGATGGGCATGCTGGAGGGCTCCGGGATCTGGGACCGGGCCGACCTGGACGCGCACGACTACGGGCTGCTGTGTGCCTACACCCACCCCGACTGCGACGGCGCCGCCCTCTCGCTGATCACCGACTGGTACGTATGGGTGTTCTTCTTCGACGACCACTTCCTGGACATGTTCAAGCGGACCCAGGACCGCGCCGCGGGCAAGGCCCACCTCGACCGCCTCCCGCTGTTCATGCCCATCGATCCCGCGACCCCCGTACCCGAGCCGGAGAACCCCGTCGAGGCGGGTCTGAAGGACCTGTGGGCGCGTACGGTGCCCGCGATGTCGGTGGACTGGCGCCGCCGCTTCTCGGTGGCCACCGAGCATCTGCTCAACGAGTCGATGTGGGAGCTGTCCAACATCAACGAGGGGCGGATCGCCAACCCCGTCGAGTACATCGAGATGCGCCGCAAGGTGGGCGGCGCGCCCTGGTCCGCCGGGCTCGTGGAGTACGCGACCGCCGAGGTGCCCGCATCCGTCGCCGGTACCAGGCCGCTGCGGGTGCTCATGGAGACCTTCGCCGACGCCGTGCATCTGCGCAACGACCTGTTCTCCTACCAGCGCGAGGTCGAGGACGAGGGCGAGAACAGCAACGGCGTGCTCGTCCTGGAGACCTTCTTCGGCTGCACCACCCAGCAGGCCGCCGACACCGTCAACGACATCCTCACCTCACGCCTGCACCAGTTCGAGCACACCGCGCTCACCGAGGTGCCCGCGGTCGCCCTGGAACACGGCCTCACCCCGCCCGAGACGGCCGCGATCGCCGCCTACGCCAAGGGACTCCAGGACTGGCAGAGCGGCGGCCACGAATGGCACCTGCGCTCCAGCCGCTACATGAACCAGGGCGCGCGCAACGACGCGCCCTGGCTGCTGCCCAGCGGCCCCGGCACCTCCGCCGCGCGCGTCGGCGCCCTGCTCGCCTCCGCCGCGCACGAGCGGCTGCGCGCCTACGCGCATGTGCCCCATCAGAAGGTCGGCCCCTCGATCCTGCCCGAGTTCCACATGCCGTTCGCCCTGGAGCTCAGCCCGCACCTGGAGGCCGCCCGCCGCAATCTGCGCGCCTGGTGCGACCAGGTGGGCATCCTCCAGGAGGGCGTCTGGGACGAGGACAGACTGCGCGCCTGCGACCTCGCCCTGTGCTCCGCGGGCCTCGACCCCGACGCCACCCCCGAGGCCCTCGACCTCAGCGCCCAGTGGCTCGCCTTCGGCACCTACGGCGACGACTACTACCCGCTGGTCCACGGCCGCCGCGGCGACCTGGCCGGGGCCCGCCTGGCCACCGCCCGGCTGTCGGCCTGCATGCCCGTGGACGGCGAGCCCCCGCTGGTGCCCGGCAACGCCCTGGAACGCTCCCTGAGCGACCTGTGGGCCCGGACCACCGCCCCGATGAGCACCGCGCAGCGGCGCACCCTCAAGCGGGCCGTGGACACCATGACCGAGAGCTGGGTGTGGGAGCTGTCCAACCAGCTCCAGAACCGCGTGCCCGACCCGGTCGACTACCTGGAGATGCGCCGCGCCACCTTCGGCTCCGACCTCACCCTGAGCCTGTGCCGGATGGGCCGGGGCCCCGCGGTCCCGCCGGAGGTCTACCGCAGCGGCCCGGTGCGCTCCCTGGAGAACGCCGCCATCGACTATGCCTGCCTGCTCAACGACATCTTCTCGTACCAGAAGGAGATCGAGTACGAGGGTGAGATCCACAACGCCGTCCTGGTGGTGCAGAACTTCTTCGGCGTCGACTACCCGACCGCGCTCGGCGTCGTCCACGACCTGACCACCCAGCGGATGCGGCAGTTCGAGCATGTGGTCGCCCATGAACTGCCCGTGCTGTACGACGACTTCGGGCTGTCCCCGCAGGCCCGGGCGGCGGTGGACGGCTACGTCGACGACCTGCGGAACTGGCTCGCGGGCATCCTCAACTGGCACCGGGGCGTGGACCGTTACAAGGACGCGTGGCTGTCCCGGCGCGCCCACGGCTTCCTGCCCGACCGCCCGCCCGTGCGCCCGCTGCTCACTCCGGGCTGACCGGCCGTTTCGGAATCTACTCGTACGGAGTAGGGCATTCAGGGAACTTCGGTGGACTCTTCGCGGTCTTCACAGTCAAGGGGAACGACACCACGCGAGAACACGGGGGGTGTTCGAGCTTGACCGAGATCATCGAGAAGGCCGTCGAGGGGATCACCGGCGCCACGGGCGAGAAGAAGCGGGCGCCGGGCGAACTGCGGCCGTATGTCGCGCCGTTGACCGTGCCGCCGGTGCTGCGGCCGGCCGGGGCCGACGTCCGGCGGGAGACCGAGATCGCCCTGCGCCCGACCTGGGTGCGGCTGCACCCGCAGCTGCCGCCCACCCTGATGTGGGGCTACGACGGCCATGTCCCCGGCCCGACCATCGAGGTGCGGCGCGGCCGCCGGATCCGCATCGCCTGGACCAACCGCGTCCCCAGGGACGCCGAGTACCCGGTGACCTCGGTGGCGGTGCCGGTCCGCGCGCCCGGCACCGCGCCCGCCACCACCGAACCCGGCCGCGGCGGCGCCGAACCCGACAAGGACGTCGCCGCCCTGCCCGCCTGGACGGTGACCCATCTGCACGGCGCTCAGACCGGCGGCGGCAACGACGGCTGGGCGGACAACGCCGTCGGCTCCGGCGACGCCCAGCTGTCGGAGTACCCGAACGACCATCAGGCGACGCAGTGGTGGTACCACGACCACGCCATGAACATCACCCGCTGGAACGTGATGTCCGGGCTCTACGGCACCTACCTCGTCCGCGACGACGAGGAGGACGCCCTCCATCTGCCGTCCGGGGAGCGGGAGATCCCGCTGCTGCTCGCCGACCGCAACCTCGACACCGACGAGGACGGACGGCTCAACGGACGGCTGCTGCACAAGACGGTCGTCGTACAGCAGAGCGACCCGGAGACCGGCAAGCCGGTGACCATCCCGTTCACCGGGCCCTACACCACGGTCAACGGCCGCATCTGGCCGTACGCCGAGGTGGACTCGGCCTGGTACCGCTTCCGCCTGGTCAACGCCTCGAACGCGCGCATCTTCGACCTGGTGCTGATCGACGAGGACGGCGACCCGGTGCCCGGCATCGTGCACCAGATCGGCAGCGACGGAGGGCTGCTGCCGCGGCCCGTGCCGGTGGACTTCGGTGCGGAACTGCCCACCCTGACCGCGGCGCCCGCCGAGCGCTTCGATCTGCTGGTGGACTTCCGGCGGCTGGCCGGCCGCACCCTGCGGCTGGTCAACAAGGGCCCCAACCAGCCCGCGGGCGTGCCCGACGCGGCCGGTGACGTGCGCTGTCCGGCCGTCATGGAGTTCCGGGTCCGCGAGGCCGCCGAGCGCGACACCTTCGAGCTGCCCGAGGTCCTGTCCGGCTCCTTCCGCCGCCTCACCCACGACCTGCCGCACGGCCACCGGCTGGTCGTGCTCACCCCGCCCGCCACCAAGGGCGCGGGCGGCCACCCGGAGATCTGGGAGATGACCGAGGTCACCGGCACCGACGGACCGGCGCTCCCGGCCGACGGGGTCATCCGGCTCACCGGCTCCGACGGCACCACCAAGACGTACCGGCGCATCGCGCGGACCTTCAACGACGGGCTCGGATTCACCATCGGCGAGGGCAGCTACGAGCAGTGGAGCTTCCTCAACCTCGCGCCCATCGTGCACCCCATGCACATCCACCTGGCCGACTTCCAGCTGCTGGGCCGGGACGCCTACGACGTCTCCGGCTTCGACCCGGCGATCGGCGGCACCCGCGCCCCGATCCGCTACGACGCGGGCACCGCGATCCCGCTCGCACCCAACGAGCAGGGCCACAAGGACGTCTTCCGGGTGCCCGGCGGCCAGTTGCTGCGGGTCATGGGGCGCTTCGACGGGGCGTACGGCAGGTTCATGTACCACTGCCATCTGCTGGAGCACGAGGACATGGGCATGATGCGCCCGTTCGTCGTGATGCCGGCCGAGGCGATGAAGTTCGACCACGGGGCGATGCACGACGGCGGCCACGGAGGGCACCTGGGCTGAGCCGGCCCTGAGCCGCTCCTGAGCCGGGGCCGGTGCGCGGGGCGTCCGTAGTGACTACCCGCCGCCGGCCTCCGGACAGTCTCACTCGTTCGTGTCTCGTCAGGGGCCGGTGCGCCGGGTAGATGACCGGCCGGAGGCGAGCGAACCATGGAACACACTGCGTTGCGGCCCAGGCCGCTGCCGGGCCGGGGCCCCCGGACCGGCGGCGGCCCCGCCCACCACCCGCACGCCGCGGCCCGGCGACGGCGGCGGCTGCGGACCCTGCTGCTCGGTGCCTGCGCGGGCACCCTGCTGGTGCTGTCCGGCGTGGGCATCGGCGCGGTCGGCGCCACGGTGCTCGGCGGGGCAGGAGCGAGCGCGCCGCACCCCCGGGCCGCGGCGGCGCCCCCCCGGGCCACCCTGGGCGTGGAGGCCGTCGACTACGGCAGCCCCGGCGCGCTGGTGGTGGGCGTGCACACGCCCGGCCCCGGCTACCGGGCGGGCCTGGCCCGCGGGGACGTCCTGCTCCAGTTCGGCGGCGCCCGCGTCGACACCGCCGCCGACCTGGCCCGGGCCGTCGCCCGCGCCCGCCCCGGCAGCGAGATCCTGCTCACCGTGCGGCACAGCGGCGGCGGCTTCCAGCAGTTGACGGTGGTGCCGGGCGTGGTGACCTGAGCGCCGCGGGATCCTCCGATCGGGTCGCGGGGCCCGGTGCGGGCGGGCAGGATGCTGCCGGGGGCGCCTTCCGCGCGCCCCGGTACCTGCCCGACCAGCCCGACCAGCCCGAACCGCCCGGAGGCCCGGATGACCGGTAGTACGACCACGCCCTTCAGCGCAGCCGACCACAGGGCCCGCATGGAGCGTGCCGCGCGCGCCGCGGCCGACGCCGGTCTCGCCGGGCTGCTCGTGGCGCCGGGCCCGGACATGGTGTGGCTGACCGGCTACACCCCCACCGCCGTCACCGAGCGGCTCACCCTGCTGGTCCTCGCCCCCGGCCAGGATCCCGTCCTGGTCGTCCCCACCCTGGAGGCCCCGGACGCCGAGCACTCCGCCGCGGGCGAGGTGCTCACCCTGCGCGACTGGACCGACGGCAAGGACCCCTACGCCGTCACCGCCGGGCTGCTCGACGGCCGCGGCCGCTACGGCATCAGCGACAACACCTGGGGGATGCACGTCCTCGGCCTCCAGCGCACCCTGCCCGGCAGCTCGTACGCCGCCCTCACCGACGCCCTGCCCATGCTGCGCGCGGTCAAGGACGCCGCCGAGGTGGAGCTGCTGGCGGCCGCCGGAGCCGCGGCCGACGCCGCGTTCGAGGAGATCCGCAAGGTGACCTTCGCCGGACGCCGCGAGTCCGACCTCGGCCGGGACCTCGCCGCGCTGCTGCGCCGCTTCGGCCACTCCCAGGTCGACTTCACCATCGTCGGCTCCGGCCCCAACGGCGCCAACCCGCACCACGAGGTCGGCGACCGCGTCATCCGGCGCGGCGACATGGTCGTCCTCGACTTCGGCGGCCTGAAGGACGGCTACGGCTCCGACACCACGCGCACCGTGCACGTCGGCGAGCCCACCGAGGAGGAGCGCCGGGTCCATGACATCGTGCGCGAGGCCCAGGAGGCCGGCTACCAGGCGGTGCGGCCGGGCGTCGCCTGCCAGGAGGTCGACCGGGCCGCCCGCGAGGTGATCACCGACGCCGGGTACGGCGAGTACTTCATCCACCGCACCGGGCACGGCATCGGCGTCACCACGCACGAGCCGCCGTACATGATCGAGGGCGAGGAGCTGCCGCTGGTGCCCGGGATGTGCTTCTCGGTGGAGCCCGGCATCTATCTGCCCGGCCGGTTCGGGGTGCGCATCGAGGACATCGTGACGGTCACCGAGGACGGCGGCCGCCGTCTCAACAACACCGGCCGCGAGCTGGTGACAGTGGACTGAGGGCCCCCGCGGGCCCAGGGCGACCACCCCCGACGACACCCGGAACGGCAACGCGCGATCCATGACCCAGGCACCGACCCCCACCGCGGACACCGTCCGCCAGCTGGTCCGTTCGCTGCTCAAGGAAGGCCCCGAGGGCGACGGACCCGACGTCCGGCTGGTCCGGGAGGGCCACGCGTACACCTGGTGGGTCGGCACCCGCCAGGTGCTGCGCCTCGCCCCCGACCGGGAGGCGTCCGCCCGCCGCCGCCGGGAGCTGCGGCTGCGCGCCCTGGTCCGCCCGCACGTCCCGGTCGCGGTGCCGGTCAGCGTCGCGCACGCCGACTGGGCACCCGGCCTCGCCTGCACC
This sequence comes from Streptomyces sp. LaBMicrA B280, assembly GCF_049222185.1. Classification (NCBI taxonomy): domain Bacteria; kingdom Bacillati; phylum Actinomycetota; class Actinomycetes; order Kitasatosporales; family Streptomycetaceae; genus Streptomyces; species Streptomyces sp. LaBMicrA B280. The sequence goes on from NZ_JBMJCT010000001.1 coordinate 129,274, forward strand.
CTGGACACGGTGGTGCCCGGTGGCACCGCCGAGGAGCACGAGGTCTCGGCGGCCGGCGAGGCCGATCTCGCCGGGCTGCTCACCGGGTTGCGCGCGGTGCCGGTACGGCAGGCCGAGTCCCTCGGTGTGCCGCGCGCCGCCCCGCGCTCCCTGGAGGCGCTGCGCCGGATGGCGGTGCACGCGGCCGAACAGCTCGCCGCCGCCGACGAGTTCGACGCCGCGCCGATGTACCAGCTGACCCCGGCCGGGGCCGCCCAGCTCGCCGCGCAGCCCGGTGTCGCCGTGCTCACCCACCACGGGCTGACCGGCGAACACGTGGTGGTCGGCGCCGACGGGCGGGTGCGCGGCGTCCTCGACTGGACCGAGACGGCGCTCGGCGATCCCGCCGAGGACATCGCGGGGCTCGCCGTCGCCGTCGGCTCCCCGGCCGCCGTCCGCGCCGCCACCCTCGCCGGGTACGGCGCCCGCCCCTGCCTGCGCGGCCTCTGGCTCGCCCGCTGCGACACGGTGCTGCGCCTCGCGGACCGCCTCGACGGCCGCGCCCCGGGCGATGCGACGCTGCTGCGCACCCAGCTGCGCCGGGCGTGGGAGCCGATCCTGCTGGAGCGGGTGACCGACTTCAAGTCGGCGGGGGAGGAGCTGTGACCGGCGTCCCTCGCCTCAGGGCTGGCTGAGCACCACGCACGACTCCCCGGGCAGCTGGAGGATCCCGTCCGCGCCCGGCGCCCGCACCGGCCCCCACGCGGCGAGGACCAGGGCCGGGCGGGAGCCCAGCGGGATGGCGGCCACGTCCTCGCCCAGGTTCACCGCGACCCGTACGTCGCCCCGCCGGAAGGCCAGCCAGCGGGCCTGCCCGTCGTAGGCCACCTTCGTGTCGGCGAGATCCGGGTCGGTGAGGTCCGGCTGGTCGCGGCGCAGCGCGATCAGCCGCCGGTACCAGTCCAGCATCCGTGCGTGCTCGGCGCGTTCGGGCTCCGACCAGTCAAGGCAGGAGCGCTCCCGGGTCGCCGGGTCCCCCGGGTCCGGTACGTCCTCCTCGGCCCAGCCGTGCGCCGCGAACTCCCGGCGCCGCCCGCGCCGTACCGCCTCCGCGAGGCCCGGGTCGGTGTGGTCGGCGAAGTACTGCCAGGGCGTCCCGGCCGCCCACTCCTCGCCCATGAACAGCATCGGGGTGAACGGCGCGGTCAGCACCAGCGTCGCCGCGCCCGCCAGCAGACCGGGGGAGAGGTGCGCCGAAAGCCGGTCGCCCTGGGCGCGGTTGCCGATCTGGTCATGGGTCTGGGCGTAGCCGAGCAGCCGGTGCCCGGCGACCCGCGCGCGGTCCAGCGGCCGGCCGTGGTGCCGCTCCCGGAAGCCGGAGTAGGTGCCGTCGTGGAAGTAGCCCCCGGTGAGCGTCTTGGCCAGCGCGGCGAAGGGATCGCGCGCGAAGTCCGCGTAGTAGCCCTGGGACTCGCCGGTCAGCGCGGTGTGCAGGGCGTGGTGGAAGTCGTCGTTCCACTGCGCGTGCAGCCCGAGCCCGTTTCGTGTGCGCGGCGTGATGAAGCGCGGGTTGTTGAGGTCGGTCTCGGCGATCAGGAACAGCGGCCGGTCCACCTCCGCCGCGAGGTGGTCGACGGCCGCCGACAGCTCCTCCAGGAAGTGCACGGCCCGGGTGTCGTACAGCGCGTGCACCGCGTCCAGGCGCAGCCCGTCGAGCCGGAAGTCCCGCAGCCAGGCGAGCGCGCTCTCGACGAGGAAGGCGCGCACGTCGTCCGAACCGGGCGCGTCCAGATTCACCGCCGCGCCCCACGGAGTGGTGTGCGTGTCGGTGAAGTACGGCCCGAAGAAGGGGAGATGGTTGCCGGAGGGCCCCAAGTGGTTGTGCACCACGTCCAGTACGACACCGAGCCCCAGCTCGTGCGCCCGGTCCACGAACCGCTTCAGCGCCTCGGGGCCGCCGTACGGCTCGTGCACCGCCCACGGCGACACCCCGTCGTACCCCCAGCCGTGCCGCCCGGGGAACGGGCACACCGGCATCAACTCCACGTGGGTGATGCCCAGTTCCGCCAGATGACCGAGCCGGGCCGCCGCCGCGTCCAGGGTGCCCTCGGGGGTGTACGTGCCCACATGCAGCTCATAGAGCACCGCGCCCGGCAACTCCCGCCCCGGCCACGGCACCCGCCACCGGTACCGCTCCTGGTCGACGACCGCGCTCAGCCCGTCCGGGCCGTCCGGCTGCCGGCGCGAGCGCGGGTCGGGCAGCACCGGACCGTCGTCCAGCGCGAACCCGTACCGGGCGCCGTCACCCGCCGTCGCCTCCCCCTGCCACCAGCCTTCGCGCTCCGGATCGCGCGCCAACGCCCGCGTGGCGCCCTCGCACTGGAGCGTCACCCGGTCTGCCTGCGGTGCCCACACCTCGAACTGCACGGACGGTTCCCCTTCGTCTGTTCACCGTGATGTCCCGCGCTCCCATCGTGCCCGCCCCCACCGCCGATCTCCCCTTCGATCGGGCCCTTTCCCCCCAGGTGTCGTGCGATGTTTCCCGGCGGGCCGCGCGGAAGTACCGGCGGGCGTGCGCCGATCACCCGCTTTCTGGACACCCGCCGCCCGCTGACCGACAATCACAGGCGTGACGTCGTCCTTCGAGTTCCCCACCGCCCCGGCCCCGGCGTCCGCGCGGCTGTCCGACACGGAGCGGGAAGCGGCGCTCGTGGTGCTGCGGGAGGGCGCGGCCAAGGGCCGGCTGTCGCACGAGACGTTCGTGCGCCGCATGGAACTGGCGCTCGCCGCGCGGCACGCCGACGAACTCGCCGTCCTCGTCGCCGACCTGCCCCGCGACAACCGCTTCTCCCGCGCGATCTTCGGCACCGTCGAGGCCGTCTCCGGCTTCACGGTACGACTGCGCCGCGCCTGGCAGGCCGAGCGGCTGCCCAAGCTGCTGCTGCCGGGACCGGCCCACACCCGGCTGCGGATAGGCCGCGACCCGGGCAACGGGCTGCGGCTGACGCACGAGACGGTCTCCCGGGTGCACGCCGAACTCAGCCGGCAGGGCGGGCTGTGGATCCTGCGGGACCTCGGCTCCACCAACGGGACCACCGTCAACGGCCGCCGGGTGATCGGCGCGGTCGCGGTCCGCGAGGGCGACCAGGTGGCGTTCGGGCGGGTGGCGTACCGCCTGTCGCTGAGCTGAGCTGAGCTGAGCGCGCGGCCGCGGCGCCCCGGTCGTTCGTACGGGTGACCCGCACTGCGGAACGCCGGACGTCCTGCCGATGCAACGGGCATGACGTACTTCACCAGAGCGACAGCGGCCGCCGGTATGCTCCTGGCCGCCGCCGGTCTCCTCGCCGCGGGCCCGGCCCAGGCGGCATCCCATCCGCACGGCAACCGGCTGCACCTCACGATCACCCGCTCGGGCGCCCGGGCCGACAGCGGCCGCAGCGCCCTGCTGCGCTGCCTGCCGCCGCAGGGCCATCCGTACGCGGTCGTGGCCTGCGCCGAACTGACCGCCGCCCGCGGCGACATCGACCGCATCCCGGCCCGCAAGGTGTTCTGCCCGCGGATCTACTCCCCGGTCACCGCCACGGCGCACGGCCGCTGGAACGGCCGGACGGTCGACTTCCGGCGGACGTACACCAATTCCTGCGAACTGCGGGCGCGCACGGGCTCGGTCTTCGACCTCGGCGACTGACCTCCCCCGGGGAGACCGCCCCGCCCTACCGATCCGCCTGCTCCCGGGCCTGCTGGGCCGCCAGCAGCACCGTGCGCGACTGGTGCTCCACCTGGTGGTCCAGGGGCACCCAGCGGGCCCGGAAGCGCCGGGCGAAGGCGTCGGACCAGGTGGCGACGAGCCGTTCGAGGTCCGGCGCCGCCCGGTCGCCGCTCTCCCGCAGCACCCGCAGCAGCATCGCGGCCGCCCGCAGCGGCAGCCGCCGCCCGAAGGCGTCCACGCTGCCGACGTACGCCATCGTGGAGGCGGCCGGGGCGGTGTGGGTCCAGTCCTCGGCCAGGCCCGGGATCAGCTCCAGCGCCCAGCGCGCGGCCCGCAGCAGCGGCCCGTCGGCGCCGTCGAGCCGGGGCAGCGCCTCGGCCAGCACCCGCTCCACCTCCCGTGAGTCCCGCAGCAGCCGCCCGGCCAGCCGCCGCATCGCCGCGGCCGGTGCCGGGTGCGGCGCCGGGTCGTCCACCAGGTCACTGGCCCACATCGGCACCTCCACCACGGCGGTCAGACCCCCGTAGCGGTGCGCGTGGTACCAGGTGCTGTGCCGGGCGTCGTCCGGCATGCTCGGGTAGGCCACGCCACTGTCGGGCCCCGGCATCACATGCACCCCGGGCCCGGACGCCGGCCAGCCCGCGGCGTCCGAGGCGCCCGTCTCCACCGGGATGTGCAACTGCGCCGCCGACTTGGCGAACGGCTCCGCGAGGCCCGGCACGTCCCGGGTCAACTGCACCCAGCTGCCGCCCAGATCGGTGCCGTGCAGGGTCACCTGGAGGTAGGGGCGCAGCTCGTCGATCACCCCGGTCAGCGCCCGGGTCTCGGGCGGCAGCCGGTCCGGGGGCAGCACGGACGGCGACCACTCCGGCTGCTCGGCGCCGGTGGGGCGGTAGAAGCCGAGGTGGTAGTCGAGCAGGCTGCGCGGGGCCGGGGTGACATGGAGGGCGGCGCCGTCCGGGTCCGCGCACAGCAGGAAGTGCCAGGAGGTGCCGGTGCGCAACTCGCGTTCCGCCAGCACCCGTCGGGCCAGCGTCCGCAGGGTCGAACCGCCGGTCGGTTCGTTGGCGTGGGCGCCCGCCACCACCAGCACCGACTGTCGCGCGTGTCCCACCGACAGCAGGTGCAGGGGGCGCCCCGCGCGCGAGCGGCCCACCTGCCGCAGCGCGCACAGCCCAGGCTCCGAAGCGGCCAACGCCCGTGCGCAGGCCACCAGTTCGGGAACGCTGGGATAGCGCAGCTCCGGCAGGAGACTCACCCCCGATGCGTCCGCCCTGCTTCGCCCTCCCAGTCCCGCACGGTGCGCGGTGGCTGTCAAGCGTCCGGCCGGATGCCCGGTCGGCAGGTGCCAACCGGAGCCGGTGCCACCGCGTTCACGGTGCTCACCGCTGGTGCAGCCCCCGCCCCGCGAGCGTCAGGAACACCTCGCCCACCGCCTCCGAGAGCGTCGGATGCGGATGCACATGCCGGGCCACATCGGCGGGTTCGGCCTCCCAGCCGACGATCAGCTGGGCCTCGGCGATCAGTTCGGATACCTGCGGGCCGACCAGATGCACCCCGAGCACCCGCCCGCCACCGGCCTCGGCGACCACCTTCACCATGCCGCCCCGGCCGTGCACCATGCCCTTCGCCAGCGCGGTCAGCGGCATGGCGCGCACGGCCGGCTCGTGCCCCCGGGCCCGCGCCTCCGCCTCCGTGAGCCCGACGGCGGCGGTCTGCGGAGAGGAGTACGTGACCCGGGGTACGGCCGTGTGGTCGACCGGCGCGGGCCGCAGTCCCGCGAGCGTCTCGGCGACGACCAGCCCCTCGGCGAAGGAGGCGTGCGCGAGGCCGGGCGACGGCGGCGGCAGCAGATCCCCGACGACATGGATCCCCGGCACGGCCGTCTCCAGCCGGTCCCAGTCGGCCGGTACGACGAACCCGCGGGCGTCCGCCGCGAGACCGGCCGCCCCCAGGTCCAGGCCCTCGGTGACCGGGACCCGGCCGACCGCCACCAGGAGCCGCCGCGCCGTCAGCGTCCGGGTCTCCCCGCGCGCGCCGCGCACCCGGGCCCGTACCCCGTCGGGCAGCACCTCCGCGTCCAGCAGCCGCGCTCCCGCCTGGACGTCGATGCCGCGCCCCCGCAGCCCCCGGGTGAGGTGCCGGCTCACGTCCGCGTCCTCCAGGGGCAGCAGTCGCTCCGCCGCCTCCACCAGGGTGACCTCCGCGCCCAGGGAGCGGTGCAGGGAGGCGTACTCCACGCCGATCGCGCCCCCGCCGAGGACCAGGACCGAGTCCGGCAGCCCGGGTGCGAACAGCGCGTCGTCGCTCGTCACCACCCGCCGTCCGTCCGGCACCAGCCCGGGGAGCGCGCGGGGGCGTGAACCGGTGGCGAGGACGATGCCACGGCGCGCGGTGAGCTGGCGCACGCCGGGCGCGTCCCGTACGCCCTCCACCCGCACCGTCCGCGCCCCCGTCAGCCGTGCGCTGCCCCGCACCACCCGCACCCCCGCCTCAGCCAGATGCGCCCGCAGCCCCTGGTGGTTGCGGGAGACGATGTCGTCCCGGGTGGCGGCCAGCGCGGGCCAGTCGACGGAGTCCAGCGTGGCCTTCACCCCCCACCGCTCCCGGGCCTCGGCGATGCCGTCGATCAGCTCGGCGGCGTGCAGCATCGCCTTGCTCGGGACGCAACCGCGGTGCAGACAGGTGCCGCCCAGCTTGTCGCGTTCGACGAGGGCGACGGAGAGGCCGAGGGCGGCCGCGCGCAGGGCGGTGGCGTAGCCGCCCGTGCCGCCGCCGATGACGATGACATCCGCCGTGTCCGCCGCCCCGGCCGCGTCCGTGGCATCCGCTGTGTTCGTGGTCATGCCCACCACCCTGCGGCCGGCCCTTGCCATGAGTCCAAGGCAATGTTCTTGTGGCATCCATGCGGAACGTTCATGGGAGGGCGCGGAGTTGAGCCTGCGGCAGATGGAGTACTTCGTGACGGTCGTCCAGGAGGCGTCCTTCACCCGCGCGGCCGACGCCCTGCATGTCACCCAGTCCGCGCTCTCGCACCAGATCAAGGCGCTGGAGAAGGAGGTCGGCGGGGCGCTGCTGGAGCGGCTGCCCCGGGGCGCCCGGCTCACCCCGATGGGCCGCGCCTTCTGGCCGGGCGCCGAACTCGCCGTGCGCAGCGCCGCCCGGGCCCGTCGCGCGGCCCGCGCCGCCGCCCGGGCCCGTCGAGCGGCCCGCGCCGCCGCCGGGGCCGAGGGCGGCGAACTGCACATCGCCGCCCTGCACTCCATCGCCGTCGGCGCCCTGCCCGACGTCTTCGCCCGCTGGCGCGCCGACCGCCCCCACGTCCTGCTGCGGCTGTACGAGTACGCCACCGCCGAGGCCCTGGAGGACGCCGTGCGGCGCGGCACCGCCGACCTCGCCATCGGCCCCGAGCCCGCCGAGCCGGTCGGCACCGTCGTACCGATCGGCGCGGAGGAGATCGTCCTGGTGGTGCCGTTCGACGACCGGCTCGCGGGCCGTTCGACGGTGACCCTGCCCGAACTGGCCGACCGGGCCTGGGTCCGCTGCGCCATGGAGCCCGTGGTGCACGGCGCCCGCTTCCTCGACTGGGCCTGCGGGCGGGCCGGGTTCACGCCGCGGACCGCGGTGTGGACCGAGCAGTCCTCGACGGCGGTGCGGATGGCCGCCGCCGGGGTCGGGGTGTGTGCCGCGCCCGCCCACATCGTGCGCGGCGCCGTGGGCGAGGACTGTGTGCTCCTCACCCCCGACCCGCCCTGGCGGCGCCCGCTGACCGTCTACGCCCGCACGGAACCCATCGGAGCCACCGCGGCCTTCGTGGACCTGCTGCGCACCCGCTGGCCCGCCGTGAGCGGTCTCCCGGCGGGGCCCGAGCGGTTGCCGCTCACTCCCGCGCGGCCCGCTCCAGGAGTGCCACCGGCCGGGGTCCGAACAGTTCCGTGAGGCGTACCCGGCCGGTGAACTCCCGCTCCGGGTCCAGCACATCGGCCCAGCGGCCGGGCGGCAGGGGCAGGCTGGTGTCCCGCCAGCCGCCGGACTCCGCGAGCCGCAGGGAGAGGCGGGTCACCGCGGTGATCACCTCCCCGGAGCGGGTGAAGGCCGTGCAGTGCTGGGCCGCCGGGCCCTCGGCGGGCAGCGGGTCGTAGGACGCGGCCGCCCCGAAGGCGTCGGGCCTGCGGGCGCGCAGCCGCAGTGCCGCGCGGGTCAACGCGGCCTTCTCGCCCGGGTTCTCGGGCGGCAGGGCGGCCGGGCGGCGGTTGTCCGGGTCCACCAGGGCGCGGAACTCGCCCTCCGCGCCCTGGTACACGTCCGGGACGCCCGGCATCGTCAGGTGTACCAGGGCCGTGCCGAGGACGTTGGCCCGGATGTGCGGCTCCAGCGTCTTGCGGAAGGCGGTCACGCGCTCACCGGGCGGCCCGCAGGGACCGGCCGCGGCGAAGGCGGTCACCGCCTCCTCGTACGGCGTCTCCCGCTCGGTCCAGCTGGTGTACATGCCCGCCTCGCGCGCATGCTTCAGCAGATACCGGCGTACCCGCTCCTCGTCGGCCGGGCCGAGCCCGAACACCGTCTGCCAGGCCGCCCAGGCCAGCTGCCGGTCCGGGGCGCCCTCCTCGGGCCGGGTCACCTCGGCCACCAACTCCGCCCAGCGGCCGGGGCATTCGGTGAGGACGGCGAGGGCCGCGCGGACGTCGGCGCTGCGCTTGGTGTCGTGCGTGGTGACGGCCGTACCGGTGAGCGGCCGCTCGCCTTGGACGCGGGCGCAGTACGTGTGGAACTCGCGCGGGGAGATCCCCGGCCGGCCCGGGTCGCCGCCCACCTCGGTCGCCGACAGCAGCGGCACATAGCGGTAGTACGCCGTGTCCTCGACCGACTTGGCCCGCAGCGCGGAGGCCGTCTGCGCGAACCGGGTGCGCAGCTCCAGCCGGTCGGCGTGGTCCGGCGCGGCCGGGTCCCCGGGCGTCTCGACGAGCAGGTGGCGCACGAGGTCGACGGCCGCCGCCTCCTCGGGCACCACGAACGCGAGCCGGGCCTCCTCGGCGGCCTCCTCGGTGATGACGGCGGCCGCGTCCCCGGAGGCGTACGGCCGGTAGACCCGCATCCGGACCAGGAGTTCCTCCAGGGCCGTGCGCAGCGCCCAGGGGGCCCGGTCGCGCAGCGCGAGGTCGGGGGAGTGCGCGCACAGCCGCACCGCGACCCGGGTGAGCCGCTCGGTCTCGGTGGCCAGCTCATGGGTGAGCACCTTGTAGGCGGCCCGGCGGGCCGTGGCGTCCCAGACGCCGCCCCGGTCCTGCTGCGGGGCCGCGAACCGCCGGTATTCCGTGAGCAGTTCGACCGCACCGTCCGGGTCCGTGAACAGGCCGTCGACCCGGCGCAGCGCGTCGTAGCCGGTGGTGCCCGCGACCGGCCAGGAGGGCGGCAGCCGTTCGTCGTCGGCGAGGATCTTCTCGATCACCGTCCAGCGGCCGCCGCTCGCCTCGTGCAGCCGGGCGAGATAGGCGTCGGGGTCGGCGAGCCCGTCGGGGTGGTCGACGCGCAGCCCGTCGGCCACGCCCTCGTCCAGCAGCTGGAGGATCTTGGCGTGGGTGGCGTCGAACACCGCGGGGTCCTCCACCCGCAGCCCGATCAGCTCCGAGATGCTGAAGAACCGCCGGTAGTTCAGCTCGGTCCGGGCGAGCCGCCACCACACCGGGCGGTACCACTGGGCGTCCAGCAGCTCGGGCAGCGCCAGCCCCTCGGTGCCGGCGCGCAGTGGCAGCACCTGGTCGCGCAGGCGCAGCGTGTCGCCGTCGATCCGCAGATGTTCGAGCTCGGCGCCGAGCGGGGCGCCGAGGACCGGCAGCAGCACCCGGCCGCCCCCGGCGTCCCAGTCGATGTCGAACCAGCGGGCGTAGGCCGATTCCGGTCCCTCGCGCAGCGTCTCCCACAGGGCGCGGTTGTGTCCGGGCGCCATCGCCATGTGGTTCGGCACGATGTCCAGGACCAGGCCGAGGCCGTGCTCGCGGGCGGTCCGGGACAGCGCGCGCAGCCCCTCCTCGCCGCCGAGTTCCGCGCGGACGCGGGTGTGGTCCACCACGTCGTAGCCGTGCGTGGAACCAGGGACGGCCTCAAGGACGGGGGACAGATGCAGATGGGACACGCCGAGCGAGGCGAGGTACGGGACGGCCGCCGCGGCGGCCGAGAACGGGAAGGCGGGCTGGAGCTGGAGCCGGTAGGTGGCCGTGGGCACCCCCGGTCCGGGTCGCGCAGAGGTCATGGAGACCTACGTACCCGCCCTGCCGCGTTTCGTGTCACCCGGACCGGGCCGGTGGGCGAGGCGGCTCATCCGCGCTCACCCACATGGCCTACGGCGCCCTACGCCGGACGGCGTAAGACCATGAGGCTGCGGTCCTTGAGGGTGAGCCGGTCGCCCGCCCCCGCCTTCGCCCCCGAACCTGGCGGGATCCCTTCGTCGCGGGCCGTGTCGACCACCACCTGCCACTGCCGGCCGTGGTTCACCGGCACCAGGAAGTCCAGCGGCTCCGGGGAGGCGTTGAACAGCAGCAGGAAGGAGTCGTCGGTGATCCGCTCGCCGCGCGGGCCCGGCTCGGAGATGGCGTTGCCGTTCAGGAACACCGTCAGCGCGGACGCCCCCGCCGCGTCCCAGTCCCGCTGGGTCATCTCCGCGCCCTGCGGGGTGAACCAGGCGATGTCGGACAGCCGGCCGTGGCCGCCCTCCACCGGGCGGCCGTGGAAGAAGCGGCGGCGCCGCAGCACGGGGTGGTCCCGGCGCAGCCACACCATGGTGCGCACGAACTCCAGCAGTTCCCCGCCGTCCTCGGGCCAGTGCAGCCAGGAGATCTCGTTGTCCTGGCAGTAGGCGTTGTTGTTGCCGCGCTGGGTACGGCCGAACTCGTCGCCGTGGCTGATCATCGGCACGCCCTGGGACAGCATCAGCGTGGCGAGGAAGTTGCGCGTCTGGCGGGCGCGCAGCGCGAGCACCCCGGGGTCGTCGCTCTCGCCCTCGGTGCCGCAGTTCCAGGACCGGTTGTGGCTCTCGCCGTCCCGGTTGCCCTCCTCGTTGGCCTCGTTGTGCTTGTCGTCGTACGACACCAGGTCGCGCAGCGTGAAACCGTCGTGGCAGGTGACGAAGTTGATGGAGGCCAGCGGGCGGCGGCCGTCGTCCTGGTAGAGGTCGGAGGAGCCGGTCAGCCGGGAGCCGAACTCCGCGAGCGCGCGCGGCTCGCCCCGCCACAGGTCCCGTACGGTGTCGCGGTACTTGCCGTTCCACTCGGTCCACAGCGGCGGGAAGTTGCCCACCTGGTAGCCGCCCTCGCCCACGTCCCAGGGCTCGGCGATCAGCTTCACCTGGGAGACCACCGGGTCCTGCTGGACCAGGTCGAAGAACGAGGACAGCCGGTCCACCTCGTGGAACTGCCGGGCCAGGGTCGCCGCGAGGTCGAAGCGGAAGCCGTCGACATGCATCTCGGTGACCCAGTAGCGCAGCGAGTCCATGATCATCTGGAGCACGTGCGGGGACCGCATCAGCAGCGAGTTGCCGGTGCCGGTGGTGTCCGTGTAGTAGCGGGGATCGTCCGCGAGGCGGTAGTACGAGGGGTTGTCGATGCCCTTGAAGGAGAGCGTCGGACCCAGGTGGTTGCCCTCGGCGGTGTGGTTGTAGACGACGTCCAGGATGACCTCGATCCCGGCCTCGTGCAGCGCCCGCACCGCCGACTTGAACTCCAGCACCTGCTGGCCGCGATCGCCCCAGGAGGCGTACGCGTTGTGCGGGGCGAAGAACCCGATGGTGTTGTAGCCCCAGTAGTTGCTCAGGCCCAGGTCCGCCAGCCGGTGGTCGTTGACGAACTGGTGCACGGGCATCAACTCCAGCGCGGTCACCCCGAGTTTGGTCAGATGTTCGATGACCGCGGGATGGGCGAGCGCCGCGTACGTGCCGCGCAGCTCCTCGGGGAGGCCCGGGTGACGCATGGTCAGTCCCTTGACATGGGCCTCGTAGATCACCGTGTGGTGGTACTCGGTGCGCGGCGGCCGGTCGTCGCCCCAGTCGAAGTACGGGTTGATCACCACCGAGGTCATGGTGTGCGGCGCCGAGTCCAGGTCGTTGCGCCGCTCGGGCGCGTCGAAGTGGTAGCCGTACACCTCCTCGCCCCAGCGCACCGCGCCCGCCACCGCCTTGGCGTACGGGTCGAGCAGCAGCTTCGCCGCGTTGCAGCGCAGCCCGCGCCCGGGGTCGTAGGGGCCGTGCACCCGGAATCCGTAGCGCTGCCCCGGCATCACCCCCGGCACATACGCGTGTCGCACGAACGCGTCGCTCTCGCGCAGTTCCACCGCCGTCTCCGAGCCGTCGTCGTGCAGCAGACACAGCTCCACTCGGTCCGCGGCTTCGGTGAAGACCGCGAAGTTGGTACCGGCGCCGTCGTACGCGGCGCCGAGCGGATACGCCTCTCCAGGCCAGACCTGCATGGCAATGACTCTCCCAGGTGGGCGGCCCGCCCGGGGGCCGGTCCGCGCGACGGCACGAAGTCTCCCCGAAAGCAGGAACGGGCCCGGCCGGGTACCCCCGGCTATGAAACCGCTCACTCCCCATGTGCGGGCGGCGCGGAACGGCCCACGAACGCCAAGCAGTTGAGCAAAGCAGGAGGGGGACCGACCTGTCCATCCGGCTGCACCGCGCCGCGCTCCCGGAGTACCCTTCCTTGATCGTCGAGACGGGAAAGGCCCGGGGACGGAAGGCGGTGCACGGGTGGGCTCGGGAGGGCTGGAGCTGCCCCCTGGTGGCGAGGGTCACGAGGGAGACTCCACGGACGTCCCGCCCGGCGCGGTGTCCCTGGCACGGCCGATGGACGCGGGTTCCATCGGCCCGGAGCTGGACTGGGGCGCCGACGCCTGGCACGAGGTGCGCACCCGCGCCCAGCGGGCCGGCCGGGCCTACATCTGGCTGAACCTCGTGGAGCAGCGGCTGCGTTCGGTCGTCGCCGCCGTCCTGCGGCCGGTGTACGAGCCCGTGCACGGCGACGAGTGGGTGGTCGCCGCCGCCGGACCGGCCGGCCAGGAATGGGTGCAGCGCGCGGTCGCCGTGCGCGAAGTCAGCCGCCGCAAGGGCTACTTGCTCGACCCGGCGGACGACAATGTGCTCAGCTTCCTGACGCTGCCCCAGCTGCGCGAGCTGATGGTGCAGCACTGGCCCTGCTTCGAGCCGTACTTCGACGAGCGCCGCGACCTCGAACTCGCCCTGGACGAGCTGGAGGTGACCCGCAATGTCGTCTCCCGCAACCGCGCCCTGTCCCAGGCGGTGCTCGGCCAGGCGGAGCGCGCCTCGGCCCGGCTCCTGGAGATGCTCGGCGCGGACGGCGACGTGCCCTCCGCGCGCCGGCTGCCCGTCGACGCCGTCGAGGACCTGGTCGGCGACCGGTACGCCGACGTGGTCGCCGTGCACTCCGACCGGGTGCGGCTGATGCGCCAGTTCCCGGCCGAGGACATCTTCGGCGGCGCCCGGCGCCTGGACGCCATCGGCATCGGCCTCAACCTGCTGGTGCAGAACTTCTCCGGGCGGCGCCTGGTCCGGCTCGCCGAGACCGGCTGCCGCGTCCGGCTGCTCTTCCTCAACCCCGCCTCCAGCTCGGTCAAGCGCCGCGAGCGCGAACTCGGGATGAAACGGGGCGAACTGAGCCGCTCGGTGGAGATGAACATCCTGCACATGCGCCGGGTGCGCTCCCGGCTGCGCGACCCGGACGCCTTCCAGATCCAGGTGTACGACGAGACGCCGCGCTTCACCGCCTATCTGGTGGACGGCGACGGCGCCGACGGCGTCGCCGTGGTGCAGTCCTATCTGCGCGGGGCGCGCGGGATGGAGTCGCCGGTCCTGGTGCTGCGCAACGGCAGCCGCCTGGTCACGTCGGACGACGCGGGCGACGCCGGGCTGTTCCCGACCTACCGCGAGGAATTCGAACTGGCATGGGCGGATTCGCGCCCTGTGTCCTGATCCGTCCCCCGAGCTCCGCCGAAAAGCGGAACGCGGTCCTCTGATTGTCAGTGCCCCGTGCGAGGGTGGAGACCACTGGGGGAACGCACCATCGAGAAGGGGGACCGCCCATGGGCTGGCACCAGGAGCTGCTGGTCGGCTTCGACCTGGAGACGACCGGCACGGATCCGCGCGAGGCACGCATCGTCACCGGCGCGGTGATCGAGGTCAGGGCCGGTGAGCCGCTGGGCCACCGGGAGTGGCTGGCCGATCCGGGCGTCAAGATCCCGGCGGACGCGGTCGCCGTGCACGGGATCAGCAATGAGCGGGCGGCCGCCGAGGGCGAACCCGCCGACCGGGTCGCCGACGCCATCGCCGAGGCGCTGGTGTCGTACTGGAAGGCGGGCGTCCCGGTCGTCGCCTACAACGCGGCGTTCGATCTCACCCTGCTCTCCGCCGAGCTGCGCCGCCACCGGCTGCCGTCCCTCGCCGACCGCCTCGGCGGAGCCGCGCCCGCGCCGGTGATCGACCCGTACACCATCGACCGCCGGGCCGACCGCTACCGCCGCGGCAAGCGGAACCTGGAAGCGGTCTGCGCCGAGTACGGCATCGTCCTGGGCGCGGCGCACAACGCGTCCGCCGACGCCCTCGCCGCGGCCCGCCTCGCCGCCGCGATAGCCGTCCGGCACCCCAAGGTCGGCGCGCTCGGCCCGGCCGAACTGCACCGTCGCCAGATCGAGTGGTACGCCGAGTGGGCCGCCGACTTCCAGGCCTTCCTGCGCCGCAAGGGGGACGCGACGGCGGTGGTGGACGGAGTGTGGCCGCTGCGCGAGCTGACGCCCGAGACGGTGTGACGACGGCCGTCCGGCCGGTGTGATCAGAAGGGGTACCAGCGCACCGACTCGTCCCCGTCCCGCAGCGACGCCACCCGGCGGCGGAACTCGGCCAGGGCCTTGGGATTGCTGGGCGCGTGCTGGGAGACCCAGGCACAGCTGGCCGTCTCGCGGGCGCCGCGCAGCACCGAGCAGCCCTCCCACTCGCGCACGTCAAAGCCGTAGGTCCCGGTGAAGGCGTCGTACGACTCGGCGGGCAGCCCGTACCGGTCACGGGAGAGGGCCATCACCACCAGATCGTGCTCGCGCAGATCGGCGGAGAAGGTCTCCAGGTCCACCAGGACCGGCCCCGCGGGCCCGATGTGGACATTGCGGGGCAGCGCGTCACCGTGGATGGGCCCCGGCGTCAGACGGGGCGTCAGCGCGGCCGCGGCCGCCGCGAAGCCGTCCCGGCGCGCCCGCAGAAAGGCCGCGTCCTCGGGGTCGATCGCCTCGCCCGCGAGCCGCAGCCAGCGCTCCACCCCGCCCAGCAGCTCACGCGGCGGCAGCGCGAAGGACGGCGCGGGCAGGGCGTGCACCAGGCGCAGCAGCCCGGCCAGGTCGCGCGGCTCGGCGGGGCGTACGGCGTCCGGCAGCCGGTGCCACACCGTCACCGGATGGCCCTCGACCAGCCGCGGCTCCGGCTCGGCCGCCCGCACCGCGGGCACGCCCGCCTCGGCGAGCCACCCGGCGATGTCCACCTCGCGCCGGGCCCGCGCCAGCAGCTCGGCGTCGCGCCCCACCTTGACGACCAGGTCACCGGCGGCGAACACCGCGTTCTCGCCGAGCGCGAGCAGCACCGCGTCCCCGGCCCCCGCCGCGGGCACGCCCGCCGCGGCCAGTACGTCCCGCGCCCGTGCCTCGTCCATCGTGGTGCCTCTCGTGCCGCCGTCTTCCGCGAGCCGTTCCCGGGGGACCGGCACCCGCCGTTTCCCCGGTCAGTCTCCCATCCGGGCGGCCCGGCACCCGCCCGGGCGTCATGGGATGTCCGTTCCGCCGTCAGAGATCCACTTTGTGATTACGAAAGCTTGTTGAACAAGTCACAGCTGCGTTCAGAGGTTGATCCGGCCCCCGCCGAAGCGGCATTGTTTCGCGCAGCCCGCCCCACGGGGGCCGGGCCCCGGCCGTCGTGCCCGCCCCCACGGGGCACGACGGCCGCTCTAAACTGACCGGGTGACGACCTATGCGGCGCTGTTGCGCGGGATCAACGTCGGCGGCAACCGGAAGCTCCCGATGGCCGACCTGCGCGCCCTGCTCGACACCCTCGGCCACACCGGTGTGCGCACCCATCTCCAGAGCGGACAGGCCGTGTTCACCACCGACCGGGGCGACGAGGACTCCCTGGCCGGGGAGTTGACCCGGGCGATCGAGGACCGCTTCGGCTTCCCGGTGGACGTGCTGGTGCGCGACCACGCCTATCTGGCCGAGGTGGTCCGCGCCTGCCCCTTCCCGGCCGCCGAACTGGCGGCCCGGCAGCTGCACGTCACCTACTTCTCCGCGCCCGTCACCCCCGACCGCTACGCGCACCTCGACCAAGTCGCGCTCCTTCCCGAGGAGTTCCGCCTCGGCGACCGCTGTCTGTACCTGTACGCCCCCGACGGCCTCGGCCGCTCCAGGCTCGCCGAGGCGCTGGGCCGCCCGCGGGCCGCCAAGGACCTGGTCGCCACCAGCCGGAACTGGAACACCGTGCTGAAACTCGCCGAGCTGACCGCCCCCGAGGCGTGATCCCCTGTGATGGGATCGGGTCCATGCGCTACATCGTGATCGGAGCGGGAGCGGTCGGCGGCACCGTCGGCGGACGGCTGGCCCAGGCCGGACGCGAGGTCGTCCTCGTCGCCCGCGGCGGACATCTGACGGCACTCGCCGGGCACGGGCTGCGACTGCGCGTCCCCGAGGGGGAGCTGACGTACCGGCTGCCGGCCGTCGAGGGCCCGGAGCCGCTCGGCGAGCTGCGCGCGGACGACGTCCTGCTGCTCGCCGTGAAGACCCAGGACACCGCGGCCGCCCTGGACGCCTGGGCACCCGCCCCGGTGGCGGGCGGCGGCACCGCGGGGCAGCGGCTGCCGCTGCTCTGCCTCCAGAACGGCGTGGAGAGCCCCCGGATCGCGCTGCGCCGCTTCCGCCGGGTGTACGGCGTCTGCGTCTGGCTGCCCGCCACCTTCGTGGAGCCCGGCGTCGTCTCCGCCCCCGGCGCCCCGCTCACCGGCATCCTCCACCTGGGCCGCGCCGAGGGCGGCACCGACGACACCGCCCGGCGGATCGCCGGGGACCTCGCCGCCGCGCGCTTCGAGGCGCCGGTCGTGCCGGACGTGGCCCGCTGGCAGTACGCCAAGCTGCTCGGCAACCTCGCCAACGCCCAGGAGGCCCTGAGCGGCCCCATCGAGGGCGCGGCGGCCGAGGGGCTGTACGCGAGGGTGCGGGCCGAGGGGGAGGCCGTCCTGGCCGCCGCCCGGATCGCCCACGCGAGCGTCGAGGAGCAGCGCGCGGTGCGCGGGGACAAGGTGAACCCGGTCCCGCTGGCGGATGCCCCGCGCGGCGGTGGCTCCTCCTGGCAGTCCCTGGTGCGCGGCACCGGCAGCATCGAGGCGGACTACCTCAACGGCGAGATCGTCCTCCTCGGCCGCCTGTACGGCGTGCCCACCCCGCTGAACGAACTCCTCCAGCGCCTCGCCGGCACCTTCGCCCGCGAGCACCGGGCGGCCGGTTCCCTGCCGCCCGCCGACCTGGTCCGGCTGGCCGACGAGGCGCGACAGGCGTCGGCCTGACCCTCCCTCGAAGCGGCGGCGAACGGTCCTGGACGGCGCACTCCGCTTCCCCTGAACCGGAGTTCGAACAGACCCCCGCCGGAGTGGCTGATAACCGCCCCCGCGGAGGCCCGACTTGGCCTTCCCCTGTGACATCCGGATCACCCGAGGCGCAGAACGGAGTGCCGTCGCGGTCCGACGTCACAGGGGAACGCCGGACCGCGACGGCTTTTACCACGGTCCTCACCCGTAAGGGGGCGGCTCCGCGAACAACGCGACAAGTGCGCCCCGTTGTCCCTAGGGTGAGGCACGCCGGACGGCCGGAACGACACCGCCCATCCCCCCACCGGAGCGTGTGCACGCCGTTCCGCTACCGCGTCCGGGGCCGCGGGCGGACAGCCGGGCCGCCCGCACAGTGGCGATTTTCGGCCTACCTCTGATCCACGAGCGAGGACAGGACATGAGCACCTACGACTACGGACACCCCAACGGACCTGGACAGTACGGTGAGTTCGTCGGCCTCGACCTGACCCACGGCACGCCACCGCTTCAGGCGCTGATCGCGGTCTCCGCCCGGCTCACCGAGGCACTGCGCAGGGAGTGCCCCGGGCTCGTCCGGCAGGGCCAGATCATCGAGGCGGCGTTCGCGGAGTCCGCCGACGACGGACTGCCGCCCAACCGCGGCCGGATCCGCTCCGCCCTGGACGACATCTGCATCGGGGCGTCCGCCGGCACCGCCAGCCTCGCCTACACCCGGCAGCTGGTGCAGGCCCTCGGGCTGTGACACCCGGCCGCGCCCGGACGGCTGCGGCCCCTCAGGCGCCGAGCGCCTGGAGCGCCGGGCGGCACGCGGCGTCGTACCGGCGCAGCAGCAGCCGCGCCACCTCCGGCGCGGGCCCCAGCACCTCGGCGAGGATGTCCGCCCCGGCCGCGCCGCGCGCGATACGGTCCGGCAGGAAGCCGGGCGCCAGGACGTACGGCGCGACGGCGACCCGCGCGCAGCCGAGCGCGCGCAGCTCCCGTACGGCGTCCTCGGTGCGCGGCAGCCGGGCGGAGGCGAACGCGGGCCGCACGGCGCACCAACCGGTGCCCCGCCACTCCCGCGCGATATCGGCGATCACCGCGATCGCCTCCGGGTCACTGGACCCCGCCGAGGCCAGGACGACCCCGGTCGAGGACTTGTCGGCGGGGCTGAGCCCGGCCTCGTACAGCCGACGCTCCAGCGCCGTGAGCAGCAGCGGCGACGGGCCGAGCACCGCCGCCTGCCGGATCCGCAGCCGCGCCGGGGCCGCCCGCAGCACCGCCGGGATGTCGGCCTTCGCGTGGAAGGCGCGGGTGAGCAGCAGCGGCAGCGCCACCACGTCCCGGACGCCCTCCGCCGCCAGGGACTCCAGCACGCCGTGTACGGACGGCACGTTGAAGTCCAGGAAGCCGGTCTCCACGCGCAGCCCGGGGCGCTGCGCGCGCACCCGCTCCACCAGGGCGTGCACGGTGGCGGCGTGCCGCGCGTCGCGGCTGCCGTGGGCGATGACGAGGAGCACGGGCGCTTCCATCCGGATCAGCCTTTCACCAGCAGACCGCGGCTGCGCAGCACCCACCGCTCCAGCGGGCTGAAGATCAGCAGATCGATGGCGATGCCGACGAACAGGATCAGCAGGATGGCCTCGAACACCATGGCCATGTCGCTGGCCGTACGGGCGTTCTCCAGGAGCTGGCCGAGGCCGGTGCCCAGGTCGGGGAAGTTCGCGATGATCTCGGCGGCCATCAGGGAGCGCCAGGAGAAGGCCCAGCCCTGCTTCATGCCCGCCACATAGCCGGGCAGCGCGGCCGGCAGCGTGATGTGCCAGGTGCCCTTGACGCCGGTGGCGCCGAGGGTGCGGCCCGCGCGCAGGAACAGCGGCGGCACCTGGTCCACGCCGGACACCAGCCCGTTGGCGATGGACGGCACCGCGCCGAGCAGGATCACCGTGTACATCATGGAGTTGTCCAGGCCCAGCCAGATCACGGCCGGGGGCACCCAGGCGACCGAGGGCAGCGACTGGAGGCCGGACAGGATCGGACCGATCGCGGCACGCACGAACTTCACCCGGGCCACCAGCAGCCCCAGCGGGGTGCCGATCACCAGGGCGAGGCAGAAGCCGAGCAGACCGCGCGAGACGGACGTCCAGATGTAGCCGAGCAGCTTGCCCTGGAGCCAGTCGTCGCGGAAGGCGCCCCAGACCGCGCCCGGCGTGGGCAGCTTCGTCGGGTCGTCCACGATCTTCAGGGTGATCAGGCCCTGCCACACCAGCAGGACGACGGCGATCGCGGCCAGCGGCGGCAGGATCTTGTCGATCAGGGTCCTGCGGAAGGGCGCCCGGCTCGGCTGGGTCGTCTCCAGCGCGTCGAGGCCCGCCTCCACGCTGCCCGCGGCCGGGGCGTCGGTGGGTGTCGTGTCAGTGCTGGCCATGGCGGCGGATCTCCCCACGCAGTACTTCGGTGATCTCCAGGGACAGTTCCGCCACGGGCGCGTCCTCGATGCGGCGCGGCTGCGGGATGCCGACCTCCCACTCGCGGGCCACCCGGCCCGG
The DNA here is from genome assembly GCF_049222185.1 of Streptomyces sp. LaBMicrA B280. Lineage (NCBI taxonomy): Bacteria > Bacillati > Actinomycetota > Actinomycetes > Kitasatosporales > Streptomycetaceae > Streptomyces > Streptomyces sp. LaBMicrA B280. The sequence goes on from NZ_JBMJCT010000001.1 coordinate 149,103, forward strand.
CCGGGAGGACAGCAGCACGACCCGCTGCGCGAGGCGCACGGCCTCGCGCACATTGTGGGTGACGAACAGCACCGACAGGCCGGTCTCCGACCAGATCCGGGTCAGTTCGTCGTGCAGCACGTCCCGGGTGATGGCGTCCAGGGCCGCGAACGGCTCGTCCATCAGCAGCAGTCGGCTCTCCTGGGCGAGCGAGCGGGCCAGTGCGACCCGCTGGCGCATACCGCCGGACAGTTCGTGCACCCGCTTGCCGTACGCGCCCTGGAGGCGGACGAGTTCGAGGAGCTCCTCGGCCCTGCCGCGCCGCTCGGGTCGGGGAACTCCCCTCAGTTTGAGGGCCAGTTCGATGTTCTTGCCGGCGGTCAGCCAGGGGAACAGGGCGTGTTCCTGGAACATCAGCGCGGGGCGGCCGTCGGTGCGGATGGCGCCGGTGGTGGGCTCGTCCAGGCCCGCCACCAGGTTGAGCAGGGTGGACTTGCCGCAGCCCGAGGCGCCCAGGAGGGTGACGAACTCGCCGGGCGCGACATCGAGGCTGATGTTGTCCAGGACGAGCTGGGAGCCGCCCGGCGTGGCGAAGGACTTCGAGACATGCTCAAGGCGTGCGGCGTACTCCACCGACCGCGCGGCCTTGGCGAGGGTCGTGGCCATGGTCGTCACCTCCTGGGACGTCTTCGGGGCGGGCGTCAGCTGGTGCCGAGGCCGGCGGCGTCGACCGGGCTCTCGCCCTCGGCCTTGAGCACCTGGTTGAGGATCGTCAGGTCGTAGATCCCCTTGAGGTCCGGCTTCTTGAGCAGCCCGGCCTTGACCGCGTGCGCCGCCTCGGTGTCGAGGGTGGCGGCCAGCGGGTCGTCGGTGAACTGGACGGACTTCCACGCCGGGTCGAGCACGTCGGCCGGGAGCGCCTTGCCGGAGTCGTCCGCGAGCTGCTTGTTCGCGGCGCTCTTCGCCTGCTCCGGGTTGGCGTTGATCCACTTGTTGGCCTCGACGGACGCCTTCAGGACCGCCTCGACGGCCTTCGGGTGCTCCTTGAGGAACGCCTGGCGCACGATGATGTTGGTGATCACGAACTTGTGGCCCGGCCACAGCGAGGACTCGTCCAGGAGCACCTTGCCGCCCTCGGAGACCAGCTTGGACGCGGTCGGCTCCGGCACCCACGCGCCGTCGATGGAGCCGGACTTGAAGGCGTCCGGGGTCACCTTGTTGTCGCTGCGGACGACCGTGACATCGCCCTTGCCGCTCTGCGGGTCGACCTTCCAGCCCTGCTCCGCCGCCCAGTTGAGGAACGCCACGTCCTGGGTGTTGCCCAGCTGCGGGGTGGCGATCTTCTTGCCCTTGACGTCCTTCAGGGACGTGATCTTCTTCGGGTCGACGACCAGCTTCACCCCGCCGGACGCCGAACCGCCGATGATCTTCAGGGACTTGCCGTCGGACTTGGTGTAGCCGTTGATCGCCGGGGACGGGCCGATCCAGCCGATGTCGATGGAGCCGGAGTTCAGCGCCTCGATCTCGGAGGGCCCGGCGTTGAAGGTGGCGTAGTCGGCCTTGGTGGCGCCCAGTTCCTTCTGGAACAGGCCCCGCTCCCGGCCCACCAGAGCGGTGCCGTGCGTCAGGTTCGGGAAGTAGCCGATCTTGACGGAGCCGAGACCGTCGATCTTCTTGGCACCGGCGGCGACCTTGGCGGTGTCGTCGCTCTTGGCGTCGGAGCCGTAGCCGCAGGCGGCGAGGGTGAGCAGCGGCAGCGCGGCGAGCGCGGCCATCGAGCGGCGCAGGAACGAGGAGTTGATGGCAGGCACGGGAGGGTTTCCTCTCGTTGGCCCGGCGGGTCACGGTCTCTCAGGTCGTGGCCGGGAGGTCGGCAGGTCTTCGTCTGTGGGGGGTGAGGGCGCGCGAGCGGTGCGCGTACGTCAGCGCACACATCGCGCGACCCCGCCCTGTCCGCTGCCGAGGGCGCCGCTGCCGACGCGGCCGCCCTCCTTCGCGAACGTGGAGTAGACATCGGGTGCGTTCATGCTCAGAAGTCCCAGCCGTCGTCGTCGGCCGCGTCCTTGACGGGCTCCGGCGCGGCGAAGGACTCGCCGACCATGCCCGCGGTCAGGGTGGTGCCGTCGGCGGGGTCGATCAGGATGAAGGAGCCGGTGCGGCGCGAGTCGGCGTAGGCGTCGACGGGCAGCGGCTCGGCGGTACGGATCTTCACCCGGCCGATGTCGTTGGCGGCGAGCAGCCCGGGGTGCGGGTGCAGGGACAGATCGTCCAGGGTGAGCCGGGACGGGATGTCCTTGACGATCGCCTTCACGGTCCGGGTGCCGTGCTTGAGCAGCACCCGGTGGCCGACGGTCAGCGCGGCGTCGGCGACATGGCACACCGTCGCCTCCACGTCCCGCGTGGTCGGCGGCGCGTCCTTCGTCGGCACGATCAGATCGCCGCGCGAGACGTCGATGTCGTCGGCCAGCAGCAGCGTCACGGACTGGGTGGTCCAGGCGACGTCGACCGGCTCGCCCAGCAGGTCGATGCCGGAGATCGTGGTGGTCCGCCCGGACGGCAGCACCGTGACCTGTTCGCCGACCCGGAAGCTGCCCGCGGCGATCTGGCCCGCGTAGCCCCGGTAGTCGGGGTGCTCGGCGCTCTGTGGCCGGATCACGTACTGCACGGGCAGCCGGGCGTGGCAGTGCGCCAGGTCATGGCTGACCGGGACGGTCTCCAGGTGCTCAAGGACGGTGGGGCCGCCGTACCAGTCCATGTGCGCGGACGGCTCCACCACGTTGTCCCCGGTGAGCGCGGAGATCGGGATCGCGGTGACCTCGGGGATGCCCAACTCGGTGGCGTAGGCGGTGAATTCCTCGGCGATCGCCGCGAAGACGGGCTCCCGGTAGCCGACCAGGTCCATCTTGTTGACGGCCAGCACCACATGCGGGACGCGCAGCAGCGCGGCGATCGCGGCGTGCCGGCGGGTCTGCTCGACCACCCCGTTGCGGGCGTCGACCAGGATCACCGTCAGTTCGGCGGTGGAGGCGCCGGTGACCATGTTGCGGGTGTACTGCACATGGCCGGGGGTGTCGGCGAGGATGAACCGCCGCCGGGCGGTGGCGAAGTAGCGGTACGCCACGTCGATCGTGATGCCCTGCTCCCGCTCGGCGCGCAGCCCGTCGGTGAGCAGCGCGAGATCGGGGCCGTCCTGGCCGCGGTTCGCCGACGCCCGCGCCACGGCCTCCAGTTGGTCGGTGAGCACCGACTTGGAGTCGTGCAGCAGGCGGCCGACCAGGGTGGACTTGCCGTCGTCGACGGAACCGGCGGTGGCGAACCTGAGCAGCGTGGTGGCCGCCAGGGCCTCGGTGGTGACAGTGCTCATGGTTAGAAGTACCCCTCGCGCTTGCGGTCTTCCATCGCGGCCTCGGACAGCTTGTCGTCCGCGCGGGTCGCGCCCCGCTCGGTGAGCCGGGACGCGGCGATCTCCGCGATGACGGCGTCCAGGGTCGTGGCGTCGGAGTCGACGGCGCCGGTGCAGGACATGTCACCGACGGTGCGGTAGCGCACCAGGCGCCTGACGACCGGCTCGTCCTCGCGCGGGCCGCCCCACTCACCGGCCGTCAGCCACATCCCGGCCCGCTGGAACACCTCGCGCTCGTGCGCGAAGTAGATCCGCGGCAGCACGATGCCCTCGCGGGCGATGTACTGCCACACGTCCAGCTCGGTCCAGTTCGACAGCGGGAACACCCGGACGTGCTCGCCGGGCGCGTGCCGGCCGTTGTACAGGTTCCACAGCTCGGGCCGCTGGCGGCGCGGGTCCCACTGGGAGAACTCGTCGCGCAGCGAGAACACCCGCTCCTTCGCGCGGGCCTTCTCCTCGTCCCGGCGCCCGCCGCCGAAGACCGCGTCGAACCTCTCCGACCGGATCTTCTCGGTCAGCGGCAGGGTCTGGAGCGGGTTGCGGGTGCCGTCCGGGCGCTCCTTGAGCACCCCCCGGTCGATGTAGTCCTGCACGGAGGCCACATGCAGGCGCAGCCCGTGCCGCTCGACCGCGCGGTCCCGGTACTCCAGCACCTCGGGGAAGTTGTGCCCGGTGTCCACGTGCAGCAGCGAGAACGGCACCGCCGCGGGCGCGAACGCCTTCAGCGCGAGGTGCAGCATCACGATCGAGTCCTTGCCCCCGGAGAACAGGATCACCGGGTTCTCGAACTCGCCCGCCACCTCACGGAAGATGTGCACGGCCTCGGACTCCAGCGCGTCCAGGTGCGACAGGGCGTACGGGCTGTCCGTACCGCCCTCCACCTCGGCGAGCGTGGTCATATCAGTCCCCTCTCGCTGAGCAGGGCGGACACGGCGGCCGCGGACTCCTGCACACTCTGGTGCTGCGACTCGATGCGCAGCTCGGGCGCGGCGGGCTCCTCGTACGGGTCGTCGACCCCGGTCAGCCCGGTCAGCTCGCCCGCGGCCTGCTTGGCGTACAGCCCCTTCACATCGCGGACGCTGCACACCTCGACGGGCGTCGCCACATGCACCTCCAGGTACGGGGTGGCGTTCTCCTCGTGCCGCCCCCGCACCGCGTCCCGGCTGTCCGCGTACGGCGCGATCACCGGTACGAGGGTCAACACGCCGTTGCGGGACAGCAGTTCGGCGACGAAGCCGATGCGCCGCACATTGGTGTGCCGGTCCTCGCGGGAGAAGCCGAGGCCCGCGGAGAGGAACTCGCGGATCTCGTCGCCGTCGAGCACCTCGACCCGGCGGCCCCCGGCGCGCAGTTGGCCCGCCAGTTCATGGGCGATGGTGGTCTTGCCGGCGCTCGGCAGACCCGTGAGCCAGACGGTGGCTCCGGTGGTCACGTCGTTCTCCTGAGTCAGAGGCGGTGTCTGTATCCGTGGCTGTGTCGGTGGCTGTATCTGTGCCTGAGGGGCCGTCATCCGTGCAGCCCGCACTCGGTCTTGGCGCGCCCCGCCCAGCGTCCGGCGCGCGCGTCCTCGCCCTCCAGCACCCGGCGGGTGCAGGGGGCGCAGCCGATGGAGGCGTAGCCGTCCGTCAGCAACGGGTTGGTGAGGACGCCGTGTTCGGCGACATAGGCGTCCACGTCGTCCTGGGTCCAGCGGGCGATGGGGGAGACCTTGACCTTGCGCCGCTTCTCGTCCCAGCCGACCACCGGGGTGTTCGCCCGGGTCGGGGACTCGTCGCGGCGCAGACCGGTCGCCCAGGCCCGGTAGTTCTCCAGGCCCTCCTCCAGGGGGCGCACCTTGCGCAGGGCGCAGCACAGGTCCGGGTCGCGGTCGTGCAGCCGCGGGCCGTACTCGGCGTCCTGCTCGGCCACCGTCTGCCGCGGGGTGAGGGTGAGCACGTTGACGTCCAGCACCGCCGCCACCGCGTCCCGGGTGCCGATGGTCTCCGGGAAGTGGTAGCCGGTGTCCAGGAAGACCACGTCCACGCCCGGGCGCACCCGGGAGGCGAGATGGGCGACCACGGCGTCCTCCATCGAGGAGGTGACGCAGAACCCCGCGCCGAAGGTGTCCACCGCCCAGCGCAGGATCTCCAGTGCCGGGGCGTCCTCCAGCTCCCGTCCCGCGCGCTCGGCGAGGGCCCGCAACTCGTCGTCGGTGCGCGGCTTCTGATCCGTCGTCATGTCCGCCCGTCCTCTTGGTCGTCGGCCCGGCGCAGGCCCTGCGCGAGCAGTCCGAGGAACTTCAGCTGGAACGCCCGGTTGCACGCCCCGCACTCCCAGGCGCCATGGCCCTGCTCGCTCGGGCGCAGGTCCTCGTCGCCGCAGTAGGGGCAGTAGAAGGGGGCCGCGCGTTCGCTCACGACAGGGCCTCCTCATCGGCGCGGGCCGCCCAGACGGCGAACCGCTCGCCGTCCGCGCGCTCGGCCAGATAGCGCCGCAGCACCCGCTCGATGTAGTCGGGCAGCTCGTCCGAGGTGACCTTCAGACCGCGCACCTTGCGGCCGAAGCCCGCCTCCAGGCCGAGCGCGCCGCCCAGGTGCACCTGGTAGCCCTCGACCTGGTTGCCGTCGTCGTCCAGGACCAGCTGGCCCTTGAGGCCGATGTCGGCCACCTGGATCCGGGCGCAGGCGTTCGGGCAGCCGTTGAGGTTGATGGTCAGCGGCTCGTCGAACTGAGGGAGCCGGCGCTCCAGTTCGTCGATCAGGGCGCTGCCGCGCGCCTTGGTCTCCACGATGGCGAGCTTGCAGAACTCGATGCCGGTGCAGGCCATGGTGCCGCGCCGGAAGGTGGACGGGGAGACCGTGAGGCCGAGCGACTCCAGGGCCGAGGACAGCGACTCGATCTGGTCCTGCTCGACGTCCAGCACGATCATCTTCTGCTCGACGGTGGTGCGCACCCGGCCGGAGCCGTGCGCCTCGGCGACCTCGGCGATCTTGGCGAGCGTGGTGCCGTCGACCCGGCCGACACGCGGCGCGAACCCGACGTAGAAACGGCCGTCCTGCTGCCGGTGCACCCCGACATGGTCGCGCCACCGCCGCACCGGCTGCGCGGGCGCCGGGCCGTCGGTCAGCTTGCGCCCCAGGTACTCGTCCTCCAGCACCTGCCGGAACTTCTCCGCGCCCCAGTCCGCGACCAGGAACTTCAGCCGGGCCCGGTTGCGCAGCCGCCGGTAGCCGTAGTCGCGGAAGATCGAGATGACGCCCTCATGGACATCGGCGACCTCCGCCAGCGGCACCCAGGCGCCGAGCCGGACCCCGATCTTCGGGTTGGTGGACAGCCCACCGCCGACCCACAGGTCGAAACCGGGCCCGTGCTCGGGGTGTTCGACCCCGACGAACGCGATGTCGTTGATCTCGTGCGCCACGTCGAGCAGCGGCGAGCCGGAGATCGCGGACTTGAACTTGCGCGGCAGGTTCGAGTACGCCGGGTTGCCGATGACCCGGCGGTGGATCTCCTCGATGGCGGGGGTGCCGTCGATGATCTCGTCCTCGGCGATCCCCGCGACCGGGGAACCGAGGATCACCCGGGGGGTGTCACCGCACGCCTCGGTGGTGGACAGGCCGACCGCTTCGAGCCGCCGCCAGATCTCCGGCACGTCCTCGATCCGGATCCAGTGCAGCTGGATGTTCTGCCGGTCGGTGATGTCGGCGGTGCCGCGCGCGAACTCCTGGGAGATCTCGCCGATCACCCGAAGCTGCCCGGTGGTCAGCCGGCCGCCGTCGATCCGCACCCGCAGCATGAAGTACTCGTCGTCCAGCTCCTCCGGCTCCAGGATCGCGGTCTTGCCGCCGTCGATCCCGGGCTTGCGCTGGGTGTACAGACCCCACCAGCGCATCCGGCCGCGCAGATCGTTCGGATCGATGGAGTCGAAGCCGCGCTGGGAGTAGATCGTCTCAATACGTGTCCGTACGTTGAGACCGTCGTCGTCCTTCTTGAACTGCTCATTGCCGTTGAGCGGCGTGAAGTGGCCCTGGGCCCACTGGCCCTCACCGCGGTGACGGCTCACCTTGCGGCGGGGCGCGGAGGCGGCGGGGTCGGGTGGGGAGGCGGCCATGATTGCTACGTCCTTCGGACAGGCTGCGGACAGGGAGAAGCGGCGCTGAAAGGCTCTGACCTGCGCGAAAGCGGACGCACGGCGGAAGGTGGGGCCGGGCGCGGGCGGCGGTCGAGCGGGCGCGGGAGGCGGGGGAGCGGCGGTGCTGTAGAGGTCAGCTCGCCGGACAGATGGCGCTGGACATGCGGCCGAGGTCGACGTGCCGCCGACTCACCAAGGCAATTCCAGTTCCAGGCATGACGGCAGCGTGTCACGGCGCTCTGGACACAGTCCAGCTTCTTCCGGCATGTGGACACCCTTGTCTCGTATCGCGGGACAAGGGTGTGTTGGCTCACATGCGCCGCGTGAAGGGTTGTCGGGGCAGGTCAGGCAGGGTATGCGCCCGGCCAGGGGCCCGGGTTCGGCGCGTCCGGCTCCAGCTCGACCCGGGTGTCGTACAGCGCGAAGCCGCGCCGCTGGTAGTTGGCCATGGCGAACTCGCCGTCCTTGTCGCATGTGTGCACCCATACCCGCTTCGTGGGCGCGAGTCCCGGCCAGCGCTCGGCGAGGTCCCAGGCGCGGGCGGTGCCGCGCGCCAGCAGATGGCCGCCGATGCCGCGGCCGCGGAAGGCGGGGAGCAGCCCGAAGTAGAGGATCTCCACGGCGCCGTCGTCCTGCGCCGCCAGCTCGATGAACCCGGCCGGGGTGCCGCGGTCGTACGCCACCCAGGTCTCGACGCCGGGCGCCTCCAGCAGTTCCCGCCAGCGCGCGTGCGGCCAGTCGAGCCGGTCGGTCCAGCGGATGTCCCCGCCGACGGCCGTGTAGAGGAACCGGTTGAACTCGGGGGAGGGCACCTCGGCCCGTACGATCCGCACATCGCCCTCGGGCGCGGCGGCGGGCAGCAGATCGGCCGGGGACGTCTGCTCCAGGTACCAGGTGGTGACAGGGACGCTGCTCATGCGGGCCAGGGAATCATCCCGTCCCGGTGTCTGTCGATCGATCGGCCCCCGGTGCGCGGAGGTCGGCCCGGTGGTGAGCGCGGGGGTCAGCCCAGCGACCGGTCCAGTTCCGCCAGCGGCACCGCGAACAGCATCCGGTCGGACAGCGACCACACCTCACCGGTCTGACGCCAGTACGACAGGGAGCCCGCGGACTCGGCCCAGCAGCGGTGCGTGGCGTCCGCGCCGCACTCCGCCGCCTTCGCGCCCCGGGTGTCCTGCCGCCACAGCCCCCCGTGCCCGTCTTGCGAACCGGGCAGCCGTCCCACATACCAGGACGTGCGCTCGGCGCCGGGCTCCCGGTACGACAGCACGCCCCGGATCCCGGTCACCTTGGTCCGGTACTCCTCCATCGCGTCCACCCGTCCGGCGCCGTCGGTGGCGAGCAGCCCCGCGCGGCGCGGGTCCGTGCTGAACGCGTACCGCCACAGCCGGGCCGGGCCCTCGCCGCCGGGGGAGGTCCACTCCGCGGCGACCAGGCTGGCCGGTGCCGTACCCGAGTCCAGGGCGAGCGCGCTCGGGCAGGGCGCCCCGGAGGCGGAGCAGCGGCCCGCGGTGTAGCTGTAACTGCCGACCGCGGGCATCACATACCCGTACCCGTCGGCGGACCAGCCGCCGGGCACCCGGCCGATCGCGGGCCCGTCGACCGTGGCGCGCTGGATCCGGTCGAGGTCGTACACATAGAGCACGGCGGAGCCGCCCCGGCGGGCGGTGACCAGCAGCTTGTCCTGGTACCAGACCATGGAGGACACCCGGGAGGCCAGGCCCCGGTAGTCGCGGCCGCCGTCCACCGGGACCACCAGCAGCACCCAGCGGTAGGTGAGGCGGTCCGGGTCGTCGGCGTCCACGACGGCGACCCGGGCGAGACCGCGCTCGGCGCCCGGGCCGGTGCGGGTGCTGTGGGTCCAGCCGCTGAGCAGGACCCGGTGGGTGCCCCGCACCCCGTCGTCGGCGTCCCCGGACGTGGTCACCGAGGCCGGCCGCCAGCCCGGAACGCCGGTGTCGGCCGGGTCCCAGCAGTAGGCGCGGGCGGGGGAGGGCGAAACGGGCAGGGAGGCGTGGTCGGTGTCGTCGCAGCCGGAGCCCTCGCGCAGGGTGCGGTCCGCGTCCCGGAGCACGGCGTCCACGCCGACCGGCCGGCCCATCGAGGCGGCCAGGGTGTCCAGGGTGCGGGCGGGCACCAGGTGCTCGCGCAGCCGCAGCAGGCCGGTGTCCGCGGGGGAGGTGAGCGGCTTGAGCGCGCCGGGGCGCTCGGTGACCTGCGCCTGGGAGGTGCTGATCAGGGTGGCGGCCGCGGTCAGGGCCAGTGCGGTCCCGGTCAGTACGGCGCGCAGGGCGGTGCCCCGCCTGCGCCGACGATGTCTGCCGCGTTGCTTCATGTCGTCCCCTCTTCAGGGCCCTTGCGCTCCGGCGCGCGCCGTCGCCCCGGCCCCCCGGCCGAGGCGGGTCAACTGCGCCCGTCGGTCGTCGCGTTGACAGCGTGGTCGGGCCCGTAGGGGATGCTACGGCAGTAACGGTCCGCGCAGGGCGAAGACCCCGCAAATACCCGGAAGTCACGCCGCGGGCGTCATGCCCCCGCTGTCACGCCGGCCGCGGCCGCTCCGCCGGCGGGGCCGCCCGCCGGTGCGCCACCACCGCCGCCGTGGAGCGGGGCAGCAGGTCACGGGGGTTCTCGGGGAGGACGACCTCGACGTCGGCCGCCTCGGAGAACCGATACGGCCGATGCTGGAGAAGTCCCCCGAGATAGCGCCGGATTCGCGACATCTCCGCCCGCACCGTCACCGTGCGTGACGGGTCCTGGAAGAGGTCACCGGCCAGCTCCGCCGCCCCGCGCCCGTCCGGGTGTTCGGTCAGCAGGAACAGCAACTCGGCGTGGCGCGGGCTCAGTTCCCGCGACCAGGCGCCCGCCGGGCCGGACGCCGAGACGGTCACCGCGGCGCGCTCCGGCCGGGACAGGTCCAGGACGACACGGGAGGCGGGCGTCGCGCCCGGCTCCTCGTCGGCGCGCAGCAGCCAGCCCTCGCCGAGCGGTTCCGCCACGCACCAGCCGAGCGAGGGCAGCCACCGGCGCCCGGGGGCCGGTGAGTTGGGCAGCGTCACCCGCCGCAGATACGGCATCCCGGTCACCGCCGCCGACCAGCCGTCCCGGTCCACCACCAGCGCCCGCCCGTCCAGCCGGGCCAGCACCGGCGCCGCGATCGCCCGCAGCCGCTCCAGCGAGTCCAGATGCAGCTCCCGCAGCCGCGCCTCGGCGAGCTTCGCCACCGCGTCCACCCAGGAGAGCGTCGCCGGATGCATGGTCTCCAGCGGGCCGCTCACATCCACCACCCCGAGCAGCCGCCCGTCCCGCGGATCCGTGATCGGCGCCCCCGTGCACGTCCAGGAGGTGTGCGACCGTACGAAGTGCTCGGCGGCGAACACCTGTACCGGCCGCCGTACGACCGCGGGGGTGCCCACCCCGTTGGTGCCGACGACGTCCTCCCGCCAGTCCGCGCCCAGTTCAAAGCCGAGCCCGTCCGCCTTGCGCAGCACCGGCGCGGACCCCTCGCGCCACAGCACCCGGCCGTCCGCGTCGGCGACGACCATGATGTGCTGGGCGACGTCCGCGACCGAAAGCAGCCCCTCGCGCAGCACCGGCAGCACATGCCGCAGCGGTGACTCCTCCCGCCGTCTGCGCACCTCGTCGGGCGGCAGCAGCCCGGATCTGAAGTCGCGGTCCGGGTCGACGCCGCCGCGCAGCATCCGCCCCCAGGACTGCTCGATCACCGGCCGCGGCGCGAGCGGCACCCGCTGCCCGGCGAGCGCCGCCTCGCGCACCTCGCTCAGCACCCGGGCCGCCCGCGTCGCGTCCACGGCGGCCAGGCGCGCCACGTTCATCGGCGGGTTCACCACGGGTTCTCCTCCCGGAGCGGGGGGTCGTACACACTCTTCCAGCCGTCCGGGCGGCGCTTTCCGGTCGGTCGTCCCTCCTATACTGCCGGGCCGGACAGGCCGGAGGCACAGACTCCGCGCATGTGCGCCGACATGTTGCAACCCCCTGCAACCCTGGTGAACCGACCGATCCCGGCCGAGACTTGACCAGGACGCCCCGCGCGGCGTCCACGGGCCGCAACGGGCCCAGTCGGCGGGGGTGGTGCCGTGTCGGCGCAGCACCACCCCCGGCCGGGCACCGTCGGATTTCGGCCAGGGCGCCCAACTCCCCCAAGGGCACGGCGATTCAGGGCATCGGCCGGGCCCGCTCCACCACCGACGCCAGATCCAGACCCCCCGGCAGCGTGCCGAACGTCCCGCCGTGGTCGCCGCCGAGCCGGGAGGCGCAGAAGGCGTCCGCGACCGCCGACGGCGCGTGCCGCACCAGCAGGGAACCCTGGAGCACCACCGCGAGCCGTTCCGCCAGCCGCCGCGCCCGGCCCTCCGCGCCCTCCAGATCGGCGAGTTCGGTGAACAGGTCCTTCACCGCCCGGTCCAGCCGGTGGTCGGCGCCGTGCGCCCGCCCGATCTCCGTCAGACACGCGTCCAGCGCCCCCGGCTCCCGCTGGAGCGCCCGCAGCACATCGAGCGCCTGGATGTTCCCGGCGCCCTCCCACACGGAGTTGAGCGGCGACTCGCGCACCAGCCGGGGCATCCCCGACTCCTCCACATACCCGTTGCCGCCCAGGCACTCGGCGGCCTCCACCGCGACGGGCGCACACCGCTTGGTGATCCAGTACTTGGCGGCCGGCACCGCGAGCCGCAGGAAGGCGCGCTCCCGCTCACCCCCGTCGTCGTAGGCCGCCGCGCACCGCAGCGCCAGCGCGGTCGCCGCCTCCGACTCCAGCGCGAGGTCCGCGAGCACATTGCGCATCAGCGGCTTGTCCAGCAGCCGCCCGCCGAACGCCTCCCGGTACGTGCAGTGGTGCACCGCCCGCGCCACCGCCTGCCGCATCAGGCCCGCCGAGCCGAGCGCGCAGTCCAGCCGGGTCGCCGCGACCATCCCGATGACGGCCCGCACCCCCCGCCCCTCCTCGCCGACCCGGCGCGCCCAGGTGCCGTCGAACTCGACCTCGGCGGAGGCGTTGGACCGGTTGCCCAGCTTGTCCTTGAGCCGCTGGAGCAGGAACACGTTGCGCGTGCCGTCGTCCAGGACGCGCGGCACCAGGAAGCAGGTCAGCCCCTCGGGCGCCTGCGCCAGCACCACGAAGGCGTCCGACATCGGGGCCGAGCAGAACCACTTGTGCCCGGTGAGCGCGTAGGTCCCCGCCTCCGCGAGCGGCCGTGCCCGGGTGCTGTTCGCGCGGACGTCGCTGCCGCCCTGCTTCTCGGTCAGGCCCATCCCGAAGAGCGCGCCTGGCTTGCGCGCGGCGGGCCGCAGCTCGGGGTCGTACACCGTGGAGGTCACCCGCGGCTCCCACAGGGCGGCGAGCGCGGGATCGGCGCGCAGCGCGGGCACGGCCGCGTGGGTCATGGACAGCGGACAGCAGGTGCCCGCCTCGACCTGGCTCCACAGCAGGAACCCGGCCGCCCTGCGCACATGCCCGGCGGGCCGCGCCCAGGCGCCGGTCAGCCCGGCCGAGACGCCCTTGCCGAGCAGCCGGTGCCAGGCCGGGTGGAACTCCACCTCGTCGATCCGGTGGCCGTACCGGTCGTGGGTGCGGAGCCGGGGCGGCTGCTCGTCCGCCTGTCTGCCCCACTCCTGGAGCTGCGCCGAGCCCCCGGCCCGGCCCAGCGCGGACAGCTCCGCGCGCACCTCGCCGCGCAGCTCGGCCGGGGTGTGCCGCTCGACGGCGTCCACCAGCGCGCGGTCGGTGGCGAAGAGGTCGTAGCCGGCCAGTGGCGGCGGCTGGTTCGTCACGGTGTGGGTGGAGAAGCCTGCCATGAGGGCGAACCTACCCGGAACGGCGGCGGTGCGGGCCTCCAGGGTGACACGGGTGGCCGGGGCGGCGGGAGGAATCGGGACAGCCGGGTGCGGGTCGTGCGCGGGCGGTCGCCGCAACGCCCCGCGAGGTGAGGAGGGGCGCTCGCTGCGGATACCTTTGGGTCGTGCAGCCAGCAAGTGATTCCCCCGAACGGCCGGTCGGACGGCTCCACCGGGCCCGCGCTCTCTACCGGAACGTATCCAAGCGCAGGACGGCCTGGCTGCTGCTCAAGGACACCGTCAACTCCTGCATGGAGTACCGCATCCTCGGCCTCGCCGCCGAGGCCGCGTTCTTCACCCTGCTGTCGGTGCCCCCGCTGCTGCTCTGCCTCATCGGGCTGCTCGCCTACGTCGACACCTGGACCGGCGCGCACACCATCGGCAGCCTGGAGACCAATCTCCTCGACGCCTCCCGGACCGTGCTGTCCGACAAGGGCGTCAAGGAGATCACCGAACCGATCCTGCACGACGTCATCAAGGGCGGCCGGCCCGACGTCATCTCCCTCGGCTTCCTGTTCGCCCTGTGGTCGGGGTCCCGCGCGGTGAACGTCTTCATCGACACCATCACCGTCATGTACGGCCTCGACGGCGTCCGGGGCATCGTCCGCACCCGGATCATGTCCTTCGTGCTGTTCATCGTGGCCCTGCTGATCGGTTCGGTGGCGCTGCCGCTGATGGTCGCAGGACCGGACGCGGTGGTACGGGTGGTGCCGTGGTCGGAGACGGTCGTACAGGTCCTGTACTGGCCGGTCGTCATCGTCCTGTCCATCGTCTTCCTGACCACGCTGTACCACGTGTCCGTGCCGGTGCGCTCGCCCTGGATCGAGGACGTGCCCGGCGCGCTGGTGGCCCTCGCGATGTGGGTCCTCGGCAGCTTCCTGCTGCGCATCTACCTGGTGCACACCATCGAGGGCGCCACGATCTACGGCTCCCTCGCCGCGTCCGTCGCCGTCATGCTCTGGATCGGGGTGTCCGCCTTCGCCGTGCTGGTCGGCGCGGCGGTCAACGCCGCGATCGACCGGGTCTGGCCGGCCGCCGCGACGGCCGCCGCCCGCGAGGCCAACGAGCGGGTGCGGCACGCGCAGGTCGCCGAGTACGTCGCACGGGCCACGGCGACGCGGGAGACGTTCTCCGACGACCCCGACGACCCGGACATGCCGTCCGAGTTCCCCGAACGCTGGTCGCGCTTCCTGCCGCCGGAGGACGTCACCTCGCGGCTGCGGACGCCCACGTGGGGCGGTTCCGGGGCGCACCGACGGGTGACGCCCAAGGGGGAGAAGGGTGAGAGAGGGGACAAGGGGGACGGGGAGCAGGTGAACGGCACCGAGCCGCGGCCGACGAACGGCCTCGGCCCGCGGGCCGACGGCCCCCATCTCCCGGGTAACAGCGGTGCCCCCCATATCCCCGGCGACGGAAACGGCGAGAACCCTTACCGCCAGTGGTGAACCGGGCGGGGCGCCCCCCGCCCGCGGTCGTACCCTGGCACCCGCGTACGCCGAACGGAGTTCCCGGCCGGCCCGTGCCCTGGCGGCCGGACTCGGCCTGTGCGCCTCGGCGAGCGGTAGCGGCGCGAACAGGTCGGCGCCGTTGCCGTCGGGGTCGAGGACCAGCCCGCCGGGCAGTTCGGCCCCGGCGCCCGCCGGGAACACCAGGCCGAGGCGGCGGGACTTGAAGGAAACGGACACCCGGCCCGTTCAGCCGAACGTGACCGGGCCCCGGGGCGTGTCCACGGTGAAGCGGAGCGCCACCGGCCCCTCGGCCAGGTCGAGGCCGGTGCCCAGGGCCGCCAGCGGGCCGCGCACCTCCTCCGGTCCCGGCGCGGTCGCGGTCACCCCGATCAGCGGGGTGACCGGCAGGCCCGAGTCGGCGGGGTGGCGCGAGTCGCCCCAGTCGATCAGGAACGGCACCAGGCCCGAGGGATGCGCCTGTTCGCCACCGGTCAGCCGCCACCGCAGCAGCTCCCCGTCCGGGGTGCGGCGGCTCATCGGGTGCGCGGGCCCCGGGTCGTAGCCCCGCGCGCGGGCCGCCGCGATCGCCCGGTCCAGGTCCGGCGGGCTGATCGCCCAGGTCAGTACGGACGGTCCGGGCAACCGGTCGACCCCGAACGGCCGTTCACCCACCGGCGCCGGCTGCTCCGGGTCCGGGCCGACGATCTCCAGATAGGCCCGGCCGCCCAGCCCCACCAGATGGTTCCGGGTGCCGTGGCCGAGATGCGCGCCGCCGGGCGCCGGGGCCACCCCGGTGCGCCGTGCGAACTCGGCGACGGACGCGGCCAGATCGGGGGTGGCGAGGACAAGGTGGTCCAGATGCGCAGGAATGGCGTTCACCCCGTGGGAGGCTACGGTCAACGGCCGCCCCGTTCAAGGCCGTCACGCGGGCACGTCCCTCATCGACCGCAACTCCCGGGCCAGTTGACGTAGACCCGCGTCATGAGGTCACCGCATGCTCCCGCCCCTCCTCCGCCGCACGCGCACCAGCGCCCGTGCCTGTGCCGCCCGTCGGGATCCGGGCTTTCTCGCTCACCCGGTCGGCGGAGTCGGCTGGGCGGGTCGGCCCCTCAAGTGACGTTTCTGCGGTGAACGGATTGCGCCATTCCAGTGAGTAAAGGTGGCGTCATGGCAAGTCAATGTGAGTACCTAGAGATGCTCTTGGATTGGTAAAGGGCACTGAGGTGCGGTGGCCCTCGCCGCCGTGCCGTACCCACAGAAGGAGCCGGACCTTGACCCACGGTAAGAAGCTGCGCGACCGCATCGCCGGGCCCGGGACCACACCGCTGATCGGCGTCTACGACATGTATTCGGCATCGATCGCGGCCAAGCACTACGACGGTATGTTCGTCTCCGGATTCGGCTTCGCCGCCTCGTACTACGGCCTGCCGGACATCGGATTCATCGCCTGGCCCGACATGGTGGCCTTCGTCCAGCGGCTGCGGGGCGCCTTCCCGCACCACCACCTCCTCGTGGACATCGACGACGGGTACGTCGATCCCGAGGTCGCCTGCCATGTCGTCGAGCACCTGGAGCGCATCGGTGCCTCCGGGGTGATCCTGGAGGACCAGAAGCGGCCCCGCCGCTGCGGACACGCCGACGGCAAGCAGGTGCTGCCGCTGGAGGAGTACCTGGAGAAGCTGAACCAGGTCCTGGAGACCCGCACGGATCTGGTCGTCGTCGCCCGCACCGACGCGACCGACGAGCACGACATCCTGCACCGCGCCGAGCGGCTCGCCGCGACCGACGCGGACGTGGTGCTGGTCGACGGGGTGCGCAGCGTGGAGTGGATCAAGCGGATCCGGGAGGTCGTCGGCGGCAAGCCGCTGCTGTTCAACCAGATCGCGGGCGGCAAGTCGCCCCGCCTCTCCCTCGGCGAACTCTCCGACCTCGGGGTGGACGTCGCCATCTACAGCACGCCCTGCCTGTTCGCCGCGCACGAGGCGGTGGACTCGGCGCTCACCGGGCTGAAGGCCGCCGACGGCCGGCTGCCCGTGGTGGACCCGGCGAGCGGGGTCGGCGTCCAGGCGTCCACCACCCTGCTGGAACGCAACATCGCCCGCGACCGCCTCGTCCCCGAGAGCGTGGGCGTGTGAGGGCCGCCCGTATCGGTACGGCGGCCGCCCTCACCGCGGCCTTCCTCGGCGCGGGCGCGGCTCCGGCGCTCGCCGACAACAGCCTGGTCACGCTGGTCGACAACTCCCACGCCGACTCCTGGCTGGAGGTCGACCGCACGGCCAATGTGCAGACCGGCAAGGGCGACGCGGGCAGCGACCACGACGGCAGCGCGGTGGACGCGATCGAGGCGCTCTTCGGCAACCCACCGAAGCCGGACGAGGACTGAGGACCGAAGAGCTGACGGACTGAGGGACTGAGGGACTGCTGACGGACCGAGGAGGGTGCGCGCTCACGCGGTCGGCACACAGGGCCGCGTGCTCGGGGCGGCGAGGGCCGGGTATCTCCCGCGAGGGGGCGCCCGGCCCTCGTCGGTACCCCGAACGGCCCAGCCGGAGGTCTGTGCACCGGAATACACCGGCCTCTTGTGGTGCTCTCTTATGAAAGGTGCATGACGGCGCGAAGGGCTGGTGGGCGATGACGGCAGACCCGATGGGCCCGGTGGTCCGCACGCCCCACGGCGCCGTACGCGGTCGCCGCGAGCGCGGCGTCGCCGTGTTCCGGGGCGTCCCGTACGCCGCCCCGCCCGTCGGCCCCCGCCGCTTCCGGCCCCCCGAGCCGCCCGAGCCCTGGGCCGGGGTGCGGGACGCGGCCGCGTTCGGCCCGACCGCGCCGAAACCGCCGTACTCCGAGGCGTTCGCCCAGTACCTCTCCGACCCCTCGATCCCCGGTGACGACTGCCTCAACCTCAACGTCTGGACGCCCGACCCGGCCCCCGGCGCCAGGCTGCCCGTCCTTGTGTGGCTGCACGGCGGCGCCCTGACCAGGGGCTCCTCTGCCGTCCCGGTCTACGACGGCCGTACCTTCGCCCGGGACGGCGTCGTCTTCGTCTCGGTCAACTACCGGCTGGGCATCGAGGGCTACGGACTGTTCCCGGACGCGCCGCCCAACCCCGGCCTGCGCGACCAGCTCGCCGCGCTGCGCTGGGTGCACGAGGCGATCGCGGCGTTCGGCGGCGACCCGGACCGGATCACCCTGTGCGGCCAGTCGGCGGGCGCGATCAGCGCGGGCGTCCTGCTCGCCTCGCCGCACACCGACGGCCTGGTCCGGCGCGCGGTGCTGCAGAGCGGCCCGCCGGAGGTCTTCGAGCGGGACAAGGTACGGCGGATGGTGCGCCGGATGGCCGCCCGGCTGAAGATCCCGGCGACCGCCGCCGCCTTCGCCGCCGTGGACCCCGAACTGCTGCTGCGCACCCAGGCCGAGGCGGGCCGGCTCGCCGGTCCGGTGCTCGGCGGACCGGCGTTCGGCATCGTCGTGGACGGCGACCTGGTGCCCCGCGACCCGCTCCAGGCCCTGATCGACGGCGACACCGCCCGGGGCGTGGACCTGCTGATGGGCTGGACCCGGGACGAGTACCGGCTGTGGCTGGTGCCCGGGGGGCTGCTGGAGCACATCGACCGGCTGGGGGCCGTCGCCGTCGCCGGTGCCATGGCCCGCTGCCACGCGAGCCATGAGATACCGCGCGGCTACCGGGCCCTGCGACCGGAGGCGGGCGCCGCCGAGATCGTCGGCCAGATGGTCACCGACCACATCCTGCGCGTCCCGCTGCACCGCCTCGCCGACGCCCGCCCCGCCACCAGCCACCTCTACGAGTTCGCCTGGCCCTCGCTCCGCCCCGACCTGCGCGCCTGCCACGCCCTGGAACTCGGCTTCGTGTTCGACTCCGGCGATCTCCCGGAGTCCCAGAAACTGGCCGGTGCGGGCGCCCCGCACGAGCTGTGCGAGGAGATGCACGGCGCCTGGGTGCGGTTCGCGACCACCGGTGACCCCGGCTGGGAGTCCTGGAACCGCACGCACCCCGTCCGTGTCTTCGGCGACGGCCCGGCGTACACCGCCCAGGGCCCCCGCGACGCCGAGTACGCCCTCTGGTCCACCACCCCCCGCACCCCGCCACCCCGCCCCGCCTCCGTCCCGCGCGCCCCCGGCGCCGAACTGGCCTCCGCCATGCGCCGCCTGCGCCGCTCGGTGGGGGCGCGGCGGCGCTGATCCCCAGGCCGGGCGCACCCGCACTCGGTGGGGAACTCCGCGGAGAATCCGGCCGGTTCGGCCGGGACCGGCCATCCGGCTCGCGGGCGGGTGGCCGGTGTGCTCAGGCGAGTTTGACGCACAGCGCCGTCTCGCCGAAGGAGTGGGTCTGCCAGCGGGACGCGTCGCAGAGATCGGAGGTGACCGTCCGGTCCGGGCCCAGGATGAGGTTGCCGGCGATCAGTGTCCCGCCGACCCGCAGCAGCCGGTGGAGTTCTCGGACGACATCGCCGGTGGGTGTGAATCCGTCGAAGAACGCCACGTCGTAGGAGCCGCCGTCCAGCGTCTTCAGGACCGTCCCGGCGTCGCCCGGCAGGACGGCCACCCGGTCGTCCATCCGGTGCGCGGCGATCTGCTCCCGGGCCAGGCGGACATGGAGGGGGTCCATGTCGATGGTCTGCACGCGCGCGCCCGGCGCCGCGCGGGCCATCGAGAGAGCCGTGTAGCCCAGTGCCGTACCGACCTCCACGATCCGCCCGGCGCCGACCGCCGCCGCGATCGCCGCGGGCAGCGACCCCTCCCCGTAGGCGAATGCCCCGCAGCGGTGGGCGCGCCGGTGCCGCCGGGTCGCGGCCTGGACGTCGGCGAACGGGTCCGCCACCGCCAGGGGTCTGCGGACGGCGGCGATCGCCGCGACGGCCACCGGCCGGAATCTGTTCACCAACGTGCTCGGCATCGCCTGCTCCTTCGTTCGTGGTGGGCCGGTCCGCCGCCGCGGCCCTCGGGCACCGTGCCACTCGCATCGAGGTCCGGGTCAAGGGCGACGGTTCGCGGACGGACCACTTCCGGTCATCGCGCGGGCCGCGACCGGCCCGCTCACGCCCCCAGGGCCCGGCCGGCCGCGGCCAGGGCGACGCGGCGCGGGGGGGGCGAGCCGGGCCGCCGTCGCCGACACCCGGTTGCCGAACCCGGCGATGACGCTGGCCGGAGTGCGGCGGCCGGCCAGGGCGCCACGGGTCGCCGCCACCACGTCGGCGGCCGTGGCCATCCGGCCGACGACCGCCTTCCTGCTGCCGACGACGTCGAAGAACTCGGTGGCGACCGGTCCGGGGGAGACCGCGAGCACGCGCAGCGCCCGGTCGCGGTTCTCATGGGCGAGCGCCTCGGTCAGGCTGAGCACGAAGGCCTTGGTGGCGCCGTACAGGGCCATGGCCGGGGTGGGCTGGTAGGCGGCCGTGCTGGCGACGTTGACCAGGGCGCCGCGGCCGTCGGCGGCCAGCTGCGGCAGGAAGGCCCGGGACAGCTCGGCGACCGCCCCGACGTTGAGCCGGACCATGCGCGCGATCTGCTCCGGGTCCTGTTCCGCGAAGGCGCCGTGACTGCCGAATCCGGCGTTGTTGATCAGGGTCTGGACGGATCTGCCCCGCGCGGCGAGTTCCTCGCGCAGTGCGGTGGCGGCGCCCGGCTCCGCGAGGTCCACGGCCATGGGCGTGGCGGAGACGGAGTACCGGCTCTCCAGCTCGGCGGCGAGGGTCTCCAGCCGGCCCTGGCGGCGGGCGACGAGGACGACGTCGGCGCCGCGCTCGGCCCACTGCCGGGCGAACTCCTCGCCCAGGCCGGAGCTGGCGCCGGTGATCAGGGCCGCGGTCCCCTGATAGGACATGGTGGGCATGGGAGATGGCTCCGCTTCGGTCGTTCGTTCGAGGTGTGCCGGTTCCCTCAATGTAGGCAACTGACATCATTGTAGTCAACTGACAACATCGGGAGAGACAGCGTGGCCGAAGGCTCCTACCACCACGGCAATCTGCGGGCCGCCCTGCTGGAGCGGGCGGAGGGAGTGCTGGCCGAGAGCGGCGCCGTCGGGCTGTCCCTGCGCGGGCTGGCCCGGGACCTCGGTGTGAGCCACGCCGCCCCGACCCGTCATTTCCGTGACCGGCAGGCGGTGCTGGACGCGCTGGTGGTCGACGGCTTCACCGACCTGAACCGGCGGATGGCGGCGGCGTCCCGGGGCCCCGGCCCCGTCGAGCGCCGGATGGCCGAACTGGGGCGCGCCTACGTGGGGTTCGCGACCGAGCGGCCCGCCCTGCTGGAGCTGATGTTCACCGCCAAGCACGAGCAGGAGCCGGACGCCGAGATCCGGGTGCTCGGGCACCGCAGCCTGGAGATCGCGGCCGAGCTGATCGCCGAGGCCCAGCGGACCGGCGCCGTCCGCCCCGGCGACGCGGTGCGCCTCGCCCAGGTCGCCTTCGCCGCCGTCCACGGCCTGGCCGTGCTCGCCGTCGGCCGGCTGCTGGACGGGACACCGGTCGGGGAAGCCACCGATCTGGCCCTGGAGGTCCTGCTGACCGGCCTGCGCGGCACCCCGTGAGCGCACCCCCCGGGTCCCGGCCGGGACGGGACACCGTCGGCACCGGCGCCGTCAGGGGGCGTACGGGTCAGACGATCAGGCCCCGCTGCACGGCCACCCGGACGGCCGAGGTGCGGTCGCCGCAGCCCAGCTTCTCGTAGGCGCGGCTCAGGTACGTCTTCACGGTGGTCTCGCTGATGTGGAGCGCCGCGCCGATGGCCGCGTTCGTCCGCCCCTGGGCGGCGTGCCGGAGCACGGCCACCTCCTGCGGGGACAGCGCCGGGGCGGTGTGGCGGTTGCGCACCCGGTTGAGGAGGGTGTGCTGCGCGGGCTCCGCCAGCACCGTCTCACCGCGCGCCGCCGCCCGCACGGCACGGGCGAGCGCGTCGGGCACGATGTCCTTGAGCAGGTAACCGGACGCGCCCGCCTCGATGGCCCGGAGGATGTCCTGGTCCGTCTCGTAGGTGGTGAGCACCACGACACGGGAGCTGCCCGCCGCGGTGATGGCCCGGGTGGCCTCCACCCCGTCACCGCCCGGCATGCGCAGGTCCATCAGGACGAGGTCGGGGCGCTCGGCCGCGGCCAGCGCCACCGCCTCGGGGCCGCCCGAGGCCTCGCCGACGATCTCGATGTCGGACTGGCCCGCGAGCATGCCGCGGATGCCCTCCCGGACCATCGGATGGTCGTCCACGAGCATGATCCTGATCATGTTCCGCTCCCGCCGGGCAAGGTCGCGCGCACGATGGTGCCCGCGCCGGGTCCACTGATGACGCGCAGGCCGCCGCCCGCCTCCTCGACCCGGGCCCGCATACCGGCGAGGCCGTATCCCGCGGACGGCGTGTCCGGGTCGAACCCGACCCCGTCGTCGCGGATCTCGACGCTCACGGTGCCGGCGGCGTAGGCGAGCACGAGGTCCACCCGGGCGGCGCGCGCGTGCTTGCGTATGTTGGCGAGGCCCTCCTGCGCGACGCGCAGCGCCACGACCTCGACGGACGGTGCCGACGGCACCACCTCGCCCGTCAGCCGCAGGGCCGCCGCCATGCCGGTCTCGGCGGCGAACGCGGCGGCGATGCGCTCGACCGCCTGCGGCAGCGACGCGCCGTCCAGCCGCGCCGGGGTCAGGGCGGCGATGATGCGCCGCGACTCGGCGAGGTTCTCCTGGGCGGTCGCGGTGATGAGTTCGACGTGCCGTCTCGCGGCGGCCGGATCGGACTCCAGCTCGCCGCGGGCCGCGTGACCGAGCATCACGATCGACGTGAAGCCCTGCGCGAGGGTGTCGTGCATCTCCCGGGCGAGCCGGGCCCGTTCCATCTCCGCGCCCTGGGCCGCGGAGAGCGCCGCGACCTCCGCCTCCCGTTCGTGGAGCGCGTCGATGAGACGCTGGCGCTCCTGGCTCCGGTGGGTGACGTCGAGCATGCGGACCGCGAAGAACAACGAGAACACGACGATGGCCGCGGCCGTGGCGATGCTCTGCACCTCCTGGGCCGAGGTGAGCGGCACGTACAGGAACTGCAGGACCGGCCAGGTGCAGCTGAGCACCACGACGACGGCCGCGGCCAGCCCCGGCGTGAGCAGGATGAACACCTGGGGCGCGAAGACGAACTGCGCCATCGAGGCCCACGGGCTCAGCGTCACGCACGCGGCGAAGACCACGACCGCGACGGCCACGAACGTCCAGGCGCGGCCCGAGTTCGCGTGCACGCCCGCGAGGCTCGGCCGGGCCGTCGCGCAGTACAGCACCTGCGAGGCGACGAGGAGGGCGGCGGCCGTCGCGGCGTGCCAGCCGGGCCCGTCCGAGAAGGCGACCACCACCAGCGCCGTCCCCAGCGTGGCAAGCCCGAAGAACAACAGCCAGGAGCGGAAGTGGGCCTCTTCGGCGTGGGCCTTCTCGGGCACGGGCATGCTCAGACCCTAACCGGCGCCGATGCGGGCCCCTCCGCGCCGTCCGCCTCCGCCGGGCCCGCGGACACCTGGTGCCGCGGATAGGCCAAGGAGAGCAGCGCCACGGCACCCATCGCGATCGCCGCGCCCGCGAACGCCCAGGGGACGGCGTGGGCGTAGTCGTGCCGTACGGCGTCGAGGAACTGGCGGCGCACCGCCGGGGGCAGCTCGGCCGGCCCGCTGCCGCCGCCCGCGCCGGTCCCGCCGACCCGGGCGACGGCCGCCCGCGCCGGTCCCGCCGACCCGGGCGACGGCGGCCCGGGCCTCGGCCGCGCTCGCCCCCAGCCCGGTGAACGAGTGGATGAGCCGCGCGGTCAGCCGGTTCGTCACCACGGTGGTGAGCACCGCGATGCCGAGGGCGCCGCCGAGGTTGCGCAAGGTCTGCGAGACCGCGGTGACCTCGCCGTACGAGGCGCCGATCGAGCGGTTGACCGCATCGGTGGACGCGGCGCTCAGCATGAAGCCGATCCCGGCGCCCGCCAGCATGATGGGCAGCGTCTGGCCG
This sequence comes from Streptomyces sp. LaBMicrA B280, assembly GCF_049222185.1. Classification (NCBI taxonomy): domain Bacteria; kingdom Bacillati; phylum Actinomycetota; class Actinomycetes; order Kitasatosporales; family Streptomycetaceae; genus Streptomyces; species Streptomyces sp. LaBMicrA B280. The sequence goes on from NZ_JBMJCT010000001.1 coordinate 172,866, forward strand.
TTGACGAAGGCGCCCGGCCGGTCCGGGATCGTCGTCGCGGCGCGCGCGAGCCACAGGAAACCGGCCGCGCCCGCGAGGCCACCGATCAGATAGACGCCCCGCGCGCCGGACCGGTCGAAGCGGCGCGAGCCGACCTGGGCGGCGACGACGAAGCCGATGAAGAACTTCAGGAACAGCAGACCGGTCTGGGTCGCGCCGAGCCCGAGGGCGACCTGGCCGTACACGCTGAGGAAGAAGAACGTGGCGAGGAACGCCGCCGCCGCGAAGAACATGGCCAGGCCCGAAACGGCGAACCCGCGGTCGCGCAGCACCCGCGGGTTCATCAGCGGCTCGCGGGTGCGCGACTCCACCACGGCGAACAGGACGACGAGCAGCGCCCCCGCCACCAGGCTGCCGATGACCCCGGCGCTCGCCCAGCCCCAGGAGCCGGCCTGCTGGAGGCCGAAGACGAGGAGGCCGAGGCCCGCGGCGATGACGAGCGCGCCCGGGACGTCGACGCGCTCGCGCCGCCGCTCCCCCGGGCGCGCCGTAAGGGCGACGACGGCGAACGAGACGATCGTCAGCGGCACGTTCACCCAGAACACGCTGCGCCAGGTCCACTGGGTGAGGTATCCACCGGCGATGGGGCCGATGGCGGTCATCGCACCGGTGATGCCGAAGAAGGTGGCCATGGCCTTGGCCCTGCCCTCCCGCGGAAAGCCCCGCACGACGATGCCGATGGCCGCGGGGAACATCAGGGCGCCCGCGACGCCCTGGAGGGCCCGCGCGGCGATGAGCCAGGTGGCGGCCCAGTCGCCGACGGGCGCGAGACCGCACAGCAGGGAGGTCGCGCCGAAGGACGCGATACCGATCAGCGCCATCCGCTTGTGCCCGACGACGTCGGCGAGCCTGCCGCCGAGCAGGAAGCACGCGGCCGTCGCCACGAGGTACACGTTGACGGCCCACTGCATGGCGTCGTGGGTGAGGGCGAGATCGGTCTCGACGGTCGGCGCGCAGAGCGCGACGATCGTCTGGTCGATCGTGGTCATCGAGACGGCGATGATGAGACCGACGAGAGCGGGCCGGCCGCCTTCGCCGCTCGGTGTGGTGGACATGGGACTGCTCCCTGAACCGGAGACCTGGACGCTCCTCACCCTGCCGCGCGCCCCCGCGGCCCGGTACCGATGACCGGCCGGACCTCGTGTCCTCCGGTCGGAGGACACGGCCGCCCCCGGTCAGCCCGGCTGCGCCCCCAGCGTCCGCGCGATCGAGGCGATGCTCCCCGGGCCCACCCGGCAGCAGCCACCGATCAGCCGGGCGCCGCCGGTGCGCCAGGAGGTGACCTGGGCGGGGGTGAAGGTGCTGGGGCCGGTCCAGGTGCGGGCGTCGGGCTGCCAGGACTCGCCGCTGTTGGGGTAGACCACGACCGGCTTGCCGGTGACGCGGGCGGCGAGTTCGACGGCGGGGGCCGCGTCCTTCGGGGCGCAGCAGTTCACGCCCACCGCGATGATCTCGTCCGCGTCGGCCGCGAGCGCGAAGGCCCGCTCCAGGGGCTGCCCGGCCCGGGTGCGGGGGCCGTCGATCGTGTACGACAGCCAGGCCGGAACCCCGAGGCCGCGCACCGCCCGCAGCAGCGCGCGGGCCTCGTCGGTGTCGGGGACGGTCTCCAGGGCCAGGACGTCCGGCGCGGCGGCGGCCAGCGCTTCGAGCCGGGGCCGGTGGAAACGCTCCAGTTCGGCCACGTCGAGCCCGTAGCGGCCCCGGTACTCGGAGCCGTCCGCGAGCATCGCGCCGTACGGTCCCGCCGAGGCCGCCACCCACAACGGGCGCTCCACGCCCGCCTCCTGGGCCCGCCGGGCCGCGTCCTTGGCCAGCCGGACGCTCAGCGAGAGCAGGCGTTGCGCCGCCGGGCGGTCGATGCCGCGCCGGGCGAAGCCCTCGAAGGTGGCCTGGTAGCTGGCGGTGATCGCCACGCTCGCGCCCGCCAGGTAGTAGGCGAGATGCGCCTCGGTGATCGCCTCCGGCCGCTCGGCGAGCAGCCGCGCGGACCACAGCTCGTCGCTCAGGTCGTGCCCGGCGGACTCCAGCTGGTTGGACAGCCCGCCGTCGAGTACGACCGTCCCGGCGGCGAGGGCCGCGGCGAGGGCGGGGGTGGAAGCGTTGCCGGTCATACCGGTGACGCTAGTCCACCGGGAGGGGGAGCGGCGGGGGGTGTCCAGGGGGTGGGCAGGACACCGGGGACCCGCGCACGTTTCGGTCCGCGCCGAAGGGACCCGGGGCTAGCGTGGCCGTATGACCGCAGACCTCAGGGGAATCTCCTTCGCCGCGCTGCACCGCCCCGGCAAGCCGCTGCTGCTGCCCAACGCCTGGGACCATGCCTCGGCCGCCGCCCTGGCCGCCCGCGGCTTCCCCGCGATCGCCACGTCGAGCCTCGCGGTGGCGGCGGGCGTCGGGCTGCCCGACGGGGCGGCGGCGACCCGGGAGCACACGGTGCGGCTCGCCCTGACCCTCGGCTCCGAGCCGTACCACCTGTCCGTGGACGCCGAGGACGGCTTCAGCGACGACCCGGCGGAAGTGGCGCGGCTGGCCACGGAGTTGTGGGCCGTCGGCGTGGCCGGCCTCAATCTGGAGGACGGGCTCGGGGCGAGCGACCTGCTCGCCGCGAAGATCCACGCCGTCAAGGCCGCCGTACCGGGGATGTTCGTCAACGCCCGCACCGACACGTACTGGTCGGGGGACGGCGACGAGCGGGACACCCTCCGCCGTCTCGACGCCTATCAACGGGCGGGCGCCGACGGCGTGTTCGTGCCCGGCCTCACCGACCCGGCCCGCATCGCCGGTCTGGTACGGCACCTCGGCGTCCCCCTCAACATCCTCCACTCGCCCGCCGGGCCCACCGTCCCCCGCCTCGCCGAGCTGGGTGTGGCCCGGATCAGCCTCGGTTCCCTGCTGTACCGCAGGGCGCTGGGCGCGGCCCTGGACGCCATGGACGACATCGCCGCCGGCCGGACGCCGGGCGGCACCACCCCCTCCTACGACGAGGTGTGCGCGCTGGAGCGCAGCGTCTCGGTCAGCAGGTCGGCGAACTCCCCCGGATGATCCAGCGCGCCCAGGTGCCCGCCGGGGAACTCGGTGAACGCCGCGCCCAGCCGCCCGGCCGTGAACTCGGTCGTACGGTGCAGGAGTTGACCGCGTGAGCCGGTGCCCGCGACCAGTGTGAGCCGAGCGGCCGCATCCGACGCGGGGACCGGTGTGTACGCGGTGAACGGATGCAGCACCCGGGCCAGGAACACCCCCATCGGGGTCGCCGACACGCCCTCGGCGGGCGGCCGTTCGCCGCCGTCCAGCTGTCCGAGCAGCTCGGCGCGCCGCTCCGCCCCGTCCGGCAGCACGGTGACACAGGGCGGCTCGTGCGCGACCACATGCGTCAGCCGCGCCGGATGCCGGGCGAGCAGATCGAGCACCGCGATCCCGCCCGAGCTGGTCCCGAACGCGTACGCCGACTCGCCCTCGGGCAGCACCGCCGCCAGTACCCGGTGCGCCCCCTCGCTCCAGTCCGCCACCCGCTGCTCCGGCACCGGCAGGCCGAGCCGGCCATGGGCGAGGCCCAGCGGGTCGTACGTCACCACGGTGAACCGCGCGGCCAGTGCCCCGATCAGCGGCCCGAGCCCCATCGGATGCCCGGCGCCGCCCGGCAGCAGCAACAGCACCGGGCCCTCGCCCGTGCTGTCGTAGTGATCGCGCTCGTCGTCCGCCGTGCCGGTCATCGCTGGTCCTCTCCGGGTCCGGCGCCCGAGGTCCGGGCGCCGATCGTCCTGACCGGCCGACCGTACGCGCCGCCCCGCCCCGAAGCCTCCGAATTACGCGGCGCCCGGATCGGGGGCGAAGACGAAGGCGAACTCGGCCGGTTCCGCGCGCAGTTGATGGCGGGGGAGCGGGCCGGGGCCGCAGGACTGGGAGCCGAGGCCGTGCTGCGCGTGATCCAGGTTGACCCAGACCGTGTCGCCCGGCACCAGATCGGTGCGGTGGGTGGCGGCGTCCAGCTGCTCCGTGGTCCAGCGGCGGGCCGTCAGGAGGAACACCGGATCGCCCTCGATGCGCAGACCGCCCAGCTCCGCCCAGCGGACGTCGATCCGGGCGCCGTTCTCCTGCGGGCGGACGTACGGCGTCTGGAGACCGGCCACCGTCGACTCCCAACGCCCGGCCAGAGCGGCCGACTTGCTGTCCGGATACGCCTCCCCGGGGCCGCCGCCGAACCATCGCACCCGGTCGGTCGCGGGCGCGGGCAGCCCGAGGCGGATGCCGAGCCGGGGGAGCGGCAGCGTCCAGTCGCCCTCCGGTACGACGCGCACGGCCAGCCGCAGCCGGTCCCCGTCCGCCGTCCAGCGGTACACCGTCGAAAGCCCCAACTCCCGTCCGGCGGGCGCCACTCGGCTGCGGACCGTCAGCGCGTCGCCGCCCGCCTGAACCGCGTCCAGGCGGTGCCGCATCCGGTGCAGGCCGAGCCCGCGCCACAGGGGTCCGCAGCGCGGGTCGTCCTGCCAGGCGGCGCCCTCGTCGTTGTCGGTGGTGGCCCGCCACACGTCCAGCCGGAGACCGGTGACGGGCACGGCGCCGACCGCCGTCAGGGCGCCGGTGCGCGCGTCGAAGGTGCCGGGGCCCAGGGTGAACGCGCCCTCGGTGGAGCGGAGTCGGGCGGTCGCCGGGACCCGCGGGGGCGTGCGGTCCGAGACCCGGAACTGTCCCCACGCGACGACATGCCCCCGCTCCGCCCACGGGGTGTCGGCCGCGAGCGCCGCCCTGACCAGCCAGTGCGCCTCCCCGTCCGGCGCCTCGGCCGGAGGCGCGGGCAGTTTGACCTCCGCCGAGCAGCCGGGCGCGAGGGCGGGCACCGGCAGGGGGCCGGAGGCCAGCGTCTCCCCGTCCACCTGGTACGACCACGAGAAGGTGAGCGCCGACAGATCGGCGACGTCGTACCCGTTGGTCACCCGGACCGCCCCGGGCGTACCGCCGCCCGTGATGCCGACCGGCTCCAGCACCTTCTTGTACTCGGCCAGTGCGGGGGAGGGCCGCCGGTCGGGGAAGACCAGCCCGTCGCAGACGAAGTTCCCGTCGTGCAACTCCTCCCCGAAGTCGCCGCCGTAGGCGAAACCCAGCTCCGGATGCGCGATGCCGTGATCGATCCACTCCCAGACGAAGCCGCCCTGGAGCCGCTCGTACGACGCGAACAGCCGCTGGTAGTCGGCGAGTCCACCGGGGCCGTTGCCCATGGCGTGCGCGTACTCGCACAGCAGGAAGGGGAGCCGGCGCCTGCGCGCCGGGCCCCCGTCCAGGTGCCGGCCGATCCGCTCCACCTCCGCGTGTCCGGCGTACATCCGTGAGTACACGTCCGTGTCACGGCAGTCGCGGTCGCCCTCGTAGTGCAGCGGGCGGGCGGGGTCGCGGGCGCGGATCCACTCGGCCATCGCGGTCAGGCCCCGGCCCGTGCCGGCCTCGTTGCCCAGCGACCACAGGACGACCGACGGATGGTTCTTGTCCCGCTCGACCATGCGGGCCGCCCGGTCCAGCAGGGCCGGGGTCCAGCGGTCGTCGTCGACGGGGTTGTCCCGCCAGCCCGCTTCGGTGAAACCGTGGGTCTCCAGATCGCATTCGTCGATCACCCACAGGCCGTACGCGTCGCACAGGTCGAGGAACGCCGGATGCGGCGGATAGTGGGAGGTGCGTACGGCGTTGATGTTGTGCCGCTTCATCAGCAGCACGTCCGCGCGCATGGCCGCGAGGTCCAGCGCCCGGCCCCGCTCCGGATGCCACTCGTGCCGGTTGACGCCCTTGAACAGCACCGGCCGCCCATTGACCTCGATCAGACCGTCCGCCACCTCCACCGTGCGGAAGCCGATCCGCAGCGGCACCCGTTCCCCGCCGGTGGCCAGCACCCCGCCGTACAGCCGGGGCACCTCCGCCGACCAGGGCCGCACCGGCACGGTCACCGCCTCCCCGGTCGGGACGTCGATGCCGAGTTCCGCGACCGTGACCCGGCCCTCGGTGTCCGAGTCGACGCGCAGGGTGCCGGTGCCCGTGCGGTGGTCGTACGCGGCGTGCACGAAGAAGTCCCGTACGCCGTCGGCGGGTTGGTGCAGCAGGGTGACATCGCGGAAGATGCCGGGCAGCCACCACTGGTCCTGGTCCTCCAGATAGGAGCCCGCCGACCACTGGTGGACCCGTACGGCGAGCACATTGCCGGTGGCCTTCAACAGGGGCCCGACCGCGAACTCGTGGGCCAGCCGGGACCCTTTGAACGTGCCCAGCTCCGTGCCGTTCAGCCAGACCCGGGCGCAGGACTCCACCCCGTCGAAGCGCAGCACCGCCCCGTCGCCGTCGCCGTGCGGCCAGTCCCCGGGGAGGTCGAAGACCCGCAGATGGTCGCCGGTCGGGTTCTCGGTCGGCACGCGCGGCGGATCGACCGGGAACGGGTAGCGGTGGTTGGTGTAGATCGGGGAGCCATGGCCCTGGAGGACCCAGTGCCCCGGGACCGCGATCTCGGCCCACCCGGCGGCGTCGTACCCCTCCCGCGCGAAGGCCTCGGCCTCGGCCGTCGGCGACAGCCGGAAGCGCCAGGAGCCGTTCAGCGAGAGGGACTTGGCGTCGGAGGACGGGTACCAGGCACGGGGCGGCAGCGCTCCGGAGCCGGGGGACACGTCCTCGACGTACTCGGTGGCGGTGTCGTTGCCGGGGGTGGAGTCGACGGACATCGGTCTCCGATCTGGTGCCCCACCCGACGCGGGGGCCGGGTCAGCCGGGAGGGATGCTCACGCGAGGCTAGGCACGGCGCCCGGCCCCCGGCAAGGGGGCCGGGGAGCGGCGTCAGTCGTCCAGGACGTCCGCGACGAACGCGTTGGTGAACGTGCCCGTCGGATCCAGGGACCGCGCGAGCGCCCGGAAGTCGTCGAGGCGTTCGTATCGCCCCCGCAGCACCGCCGACGGCATGGCGAACACCTTCCCCCAGTGCGGACGCGGCTCGAACGGCTCCAGCGCCTCCTCCAGGCCCCGCACCACGGGCCCCACGGCCGCCTCGTCGGGCACCCAGGTGAAGTGCAGCGCCACCGAGTCCCGCGCGTGCGCCGGGCTGAGCCACTGCGGATCGGCGGCGACCGTGCGCACCTCACAGGTCTGGAGCACCTCCGCGACGCTCTCCCGGATCCCCTCGACCGCGTTCAGCGCGCCGATCGCCGCCGCGCGCGGCACCAGGTACTCCGACTGGATCTCCTCACCGCTGCTCGGCGTGAACTCCGCCCGGAAATGCGGCAGTCGCTCGTGCCAGGGCCCCGCCACGCCCAGCTGCTCGGTGCAGTTGACCGCGGGCATCCCCGGCACCGGATGCATCGGCCCCGCCGCCGGTGCCGCCCAGGGGAAGTCCACCGCCGGCCGGTCCGTGCGCCGCTTGACCCACACCTGCCGGAAGCCCGCGTCCCGCCAGTCCGTGAACAGGCTGACGCTGTACGCCGATCCGGCGACCGCCTCGAACTCCAGCCCCTCAAGCGGCAGTTCGGTGTACACCCGCTGCTCCACCTCGAAGGCCGGTTCGAGGTCGAGGGTGAGCGCGACGACCACGCCCAGCGCGCCCAGCGAGGTCACCGCGCCGTCGAAGCGGGCGTCGCCCCGGGCGATCGTCACCGTCGTACCGTCCGCGACCACCAGCTCCACCTCCCGCACCGCGGCGGCCAGCGGAGGGTTGGCCGGGCCCGAGCCATGGGTGCCGGTCGCCACCGAACCGGCCACCGAGATGTGCGGCAGCGACGCCATGTTGGGCAGCGCGAGACCGCGGGCGTGCACCGCGCGGGCCAGCTCGGCGTAGCGCACCCCGCCGAAGACCCGGACCGTGCGCGCCGCCGAGTCCACCTCGATCACCGGTGCCAGCCCGGCCGTCGACAGCAGCACACCGTCCGGGCCGGGGTCGGCGACCCGGTTGAAGGAGTGCCCGCTGCCCAGGACCCGCACCTTCGCCGCACCGGACACCAGGGCGCGCAGCGCGTCGAGCGACGCCGGGCGCCGGTACTCCCTCGCGTCGTAGGTGACGGTGCGGGCCCAGTTGGTGACGGTCTCCCTCATGCTGCCGCTCCTCTCGCCGGGGCGGCGGGTCCGTTGACCCTCTTCTCCGCCGCGCCCTACGGTAAGGAGGGCCGCGCCGCACCGAGCCCGGAGGGTCCGTCCTTGCCCGAGCGCCCGCAGGCCGTGCTCGCCATGGCGGCCGAGCACGTGCCGTACGTCTTCCCGCCCGACCTCCTCGCCCTGCTGCGCGCCCACCTGGACCTCGATCCCGGCCTGGTGGTCCAGGACTTCACCGAGCCCCGGGCGCGCGCGGCCCTCGCCCGCGCCGAGGTCCTCGTCACCGGCTGGGGCTGCCCCCGCCTGGACGCGGCCGCCCTGGACGGCGCCCCGAAGCTGCGCGCCGTGCTGCACGCGGCCGGATCGGTCAAGGGCTTCACCACCGCCGAGGTGTGGCGGCGCGGCATCCTCGTCTCCTCGGCCGCCGACGCCAACGCGCTGCCCGTCGCCGAGTACACCCTCGCCATGATCCTGCTCACCGGCAAGGACGTCTTCGCGCTGCGCGAGGACCTGCGCGCCCGCCGGGAGTTCCCGTACGGCGCGATCGTCCCCCGCCTCGGCAACCACGGCCGCCGGGTGGGCGTCGTCGGCGCCTCCCGCGTCGGCCGTCGGCTGATCGAACTGCTGCGCCCGCACGACCTCGCCGTCACCCTCGCCGACCCCACCCTGGACGCGGAGGCCGCCGGGCGTCTCGGGGTGCCGCTGCTGCCCCTGGACGACCTGCTGCGCACCAGCGACGTCGTCACCCTGCACGCCCCCGAGACCCCCGCGACCCGGCGGCTGATCGGCGCCCGGGAGCTGGCCCTGATGCCCACCGGGGCGGTGCTCCTCAACACCGCCCGCGGCTCCCTCGTCGACCAGGACGCGCTGGTCGACGAGGTGCGCACCGGGCGCCTGCGCGCCGTCCTGGACGTCACCGACCCCGAACCGCTGCCCGCCGACTCCCCGCTGTTCGATCTGCCGGGCGCCTTCGTCACCCCGCATCTGGCCGGTTCCCAGGGCAATGAGGTGGCCCGCCTCGGCCGGGTCGTGGTCGAGGAGGCCGCGCGGCTGGCGGCCGGCGCGGCCCCGCGCCACGCGGTCGACCCGGGGACGCTGGACCGGATGGCCTGAGGGGGCCCGGGAACGCGCCCGCGGGACCCGGCACCGCTCCGCCCGATCCGGGGGCATACGGTTGGGCGGTACACCTGAGCCGGGAGGAGACATACGGATGGGCACTCGCACCGCACTGGTCGAGGATCTGATGGAGCGCTTCCCGCACGTGCCGCGGGAAGCCGTCTTCAAGGAGGACCTGCTCCGCGGCGGTGTCGCCTTCGACAAATCCGCCCTCAGTGACAACGAGAGCGGGGACGTCAAGCCGAAGTCCTACTTCATCTTCTCCTTCGACCACGGCACCCTGCCCGAACTGGGCGAGGCCGCGCTGCGCCGGCCCCCGGAGGAGATCATCCTCACCGGCGGGCCGTACGACCTGCGCCGTACGGTTGTCTCCGTACGGGTGAACCCCGCCTCCCCCTACCGGGTCGCCGCCGACGACGAGGGGGTGCTCGGCCTCTACCTCGACGGCAAGCGCATCGCCGACGTCGGGGTGCCCCCGATGCCGGAGTACTACCGGCACACCCTCTCCAACGGGAAGTCCGTGATGGAGGTCGCGCCCACCATCCAGTGGGGTTACCTGATCTATCTGACCGTCTTCCGGGTCTGCCAGTACTTCGGCGCCAAGGAGGAGTGCCAGTACTGCGACATCAACCACAACTGGCGCCAGCACAAGGCGGCGGGGCGGCCGTACACGGGCGTCAAGGACGTGGAAGAGGTCCTGGAAGCCCTGGAGATCATCGACCGGTACGACACCCAGAAGGCGTCCACGGCCTACACGCTCACCGGCGGCGCCATCACCAAGACGGTCGCCGGGCGCGACGAGGCCGACTTCTACGGCCACTACGCCAAGGCCATCGAGGAGCGCTTCCCGGGCCGCTGGATCGGCAAGGTCGTCGCCCAGGCGCTGCCCCGGGACGACGTGCAGCGGTTCAAGGACTACGGCGTGCAGATCTACCACCCCAACTTCGAGGTGTGGGACCGCCGGCTGTTCGAGCTGTACTGCCCCGGCAAGGAGCGCTACGTCGGCCGCGACGAGTGGCACAAGCGGATCCTGGACTCCGCCGAGATCTTCGGCGCCCGCAATGTGATCCCCAACTTCGTGGCGGGCGTGGAGATGGCGGAGCCCTTCGGCTTCACCACCGTCGACGAGGCGATCGCGTCCACCACCGAGGGCCTGCGCTTCTTCATGTCGCACGGCATCACGCCCCGCTTCACCACCTGGTGCCCGGAGCCGACCACCCCGCTCGGCAAGGCCAACCCGCAGGGCGCGCCGCTGGAGTACCACATCCGGCTGCTCCAGGCCTACCGGCAGACGATGGAGGACTTCGGGCTGTCCTCCCCGCCCGGCTACGGCCCGCCCGGACCCGGCCACGCGGTCTTCTCGGTCAGCTCCTTCATGGACAGCCTGCCCGCGCGGGAGACGGCCGCGGAGGAGCCGGCCACGGCGTGAGCCGCCACCGTGCGTGACCGGACGCGCACGGGCCGCTTGTCAGCGGGGCCGGGCCCATGAAAGGCTCGGCTCCGCGAGGTTTATGACAACTCCGTCGTCCCTGTGGTGAGTTGACCTCGCCCGTGATGCAGGAGTTCCATGCCCGACCTGCCGACCCCTCAGGACGACGCCGAGGCCGCGCTGTTCTCGGAGTCCTGGGACGCGGTGCTCTCGTACGCCGCCCTGTGCGCCTCCGGTTCCGCCACCGCCCACCGGCTGGCCACCGAGGCGTTCACCCTCGGCATGCGCGAGGTCCGCGCGGCCGGGCGCACCCATGTGCGCGGCGCGGGCCGCCGCCCCGCCCGGCTGCCCACCGTTCCGGCCCTGCTCACCGCCGTGCCGGCTGCCCACCGTTCCGGCCCTGCTCACCGCCGTGCGCGCCATGGCCGCCGCCTGGTCGGCCGCGGGCCAGGGCCGGCTGCTCGCCCCCGGCCTGCCCCAGTGGCTGTCCTCGCCCGAGGCGTCCCGTCTCACCGGCTCGCCCCGCGCCCACCCACCGGCGCTGCGGGCCCTGCGCGACCTCGGGGGCACGGACGCCGCGCTGCTGTGGCTGGCCGAGGTGGAGGCCCTGCCGCTGCGCACGGCGGCGCACCGGCTCGGACTCGACCCGGCCACCGCCCGCGCCGAACTCGACCGGGTACGGGCGCTGTTCAGGGAGCGCTGGCGGCGCGCCCGGGGTGACGCCCCGGAGCCCGAGGCCGCCGGGCTGGCCGCCGTACTGGCGGGCGGGGTGCTCGGCTGGGGCGGGCTCGACTATCTGGAGCGGCGTCGGCGGACCGCCGAGGCACGGGCCGGGACCGGCCGGGCGGGGGAGCCCCCGAGGGGTGAACCCGAGGAGCGCACGGGGCTCTGGCGGCTGCTGCGCGGGGGCGGGATGTTCGCCACCGCCCTGCTGCTGTCGGCGCTGGCGCTGGGCGCCTCGCTGATGCCGCCCGGCGGTTCCGGCGCGGATTCCTTCACCGCCCGGGACGACACCGCCGCCACCCGCGACGACACCACGGCGCCCGACGACAGCGGCGCGTCCGGCGACAGCGGCACGTCCGACGACGGCGGCGCCCGGGGTGGCGCCCGCCCCACCACCGCGGGCTCCTCCCCGACCCCGACACCGACCCCGACCCCGACCCCGCCCCCGACGTCCGGGCGCGAGCCGACGCCCGAGCCGGTACCGAAGTCCGGGACCCCGCCGGTCTCCGCCCGGCCGTCCGCCGGTCCGGGCGGCCGGGGCTCCGGGCGCCCGAAGCCCGAGCCCGGCCCCGACTCCCCGCCCAGGGGCCTCTCCTCCCTGGTCCACGGCCCGGTGCGCCTCCCGGCCGCCCCGCCGTCCCCCTGCCGGATCGTCTACGACCTCGTCAGCCAGTGGTCCGGCGGCTTCCAGGCCACCGTCACCGTCACCACCGAGCGGGCCCTGGACGGCTGGCGGGTCGACTGGACCTTCCCGGACGGCCAGCGGATCGGCCGGGTGTGGGACGCCACCGTCCGGCAGAACGGCTCCCGGGTCACCGCCACCGCCGCCGGCTACGACCGGGCCGTACCGGCCCGCACCGCCGTGGCCTTCGGCTTCACCGGCACCTGGACGGACGCCGACCGCGCCCCGGACGCCTTCACGCTCAATGGCCTGCGCTGCGCGTAGCCCGCGCCGCGACCGCCCGCCCGCGGGCATTGGTCTCTACCTCACGAGCCGTCAACCGGCCCACCCCACCTGGACATATCACGAGTCGTGATCGTTCTCAGAGCGTATTGCGTCTTGGACGGCCCCGGGTCCGGTGCTGGACTGGATCCACGGCGGATCCCGGCCGAACCGGCCGCGGACCGTGCGCCATCGGCGCGACCTCGATCCAGGAGAACGCAATGCCTCTCATCCATGTGCAGCAGACCCCCGGCAAGACCGCCGAGCAGAAGGCCGAGCTGGTCCGCGAGCTGACCGACGCGTACGTCAAGGCCACCGGCAGCAAGCCGGAGAGCGTCTGGGTGACCGTCCAGGAGATCGGCACCGACAGCTGGTCCATCGCCGGTGAGACGCTCGCCGCCCGCGCCGCCAAGCGCTGAATCCGGGGCCGACACCCGAGCCGCCGTTCCCGGGCGCACATCCCCCGTTCCGCCCGGGAACGGCTTCCCCTTTCGGTCGACCCGAGCCTTGACCAAGGAAGTTGCCACGTGCCATGAAGTCCGCATCGACACGCACGCCCTACGCGCTGCTGCTCGCCGTCCTGTCCTCGCTGAACGCGGGCGGCCTGTTCGCCTCCGACATCAACCTGCCGGGCGTCCCGGCCACCGCGCACGCCTTCCACACCCCGGTCGCGTCGGTGCAGTGGACGTTCAGCGCCTTCATGATCGGCATCGCGGTCTCGCAGGCGGTCTACGGGCCCATATCCGACGCGTACGGCCGTAAGCGCGTCATCGTCTCCGGACTCGGCCTGTTCGTCCTCGCCTCCCTGGTGTGCGCCGCGGCGCCCACGGTCGAGGTGTTCGGCGCGAGCCGCCTCCTCCAGGCGCTGGGCGCCGGCTCGGGCATGGTGCTCGGCCGGGCCGTGATCAGCGACCTGTACGAGGAGAAGGACGCGGCCCGGATGTTCGCCACGGTCATGCCGATCGTCGGTGTCTCCCCGTCCGTCGCCCCGCTGATCGGCGGCTACCTGACGACGTACGTCTCCTGGCGCGCGCCCTTCGTGGTCACCGCGGTGATCGGCCTGGTGACCCTGGTCGCGATGATCACCGCGATCCCCGAGAGCCTGCCGCCGGAGCGCCGCAGCAAGCACCTGGGCGCCACCCTCAAGGGCTACCCGAAGCTGCTGTCCCGCCCGCTGTTCTGGGCCTACACGGTCAACCTGTGCGTGGCGTACGGCGGTTACTTCGGCTATCTGGCGGCCTCCCCGCTGGTGTTCGAGAAGATGCGGCTGGCCACCGAGACCACCAGCTACTGCTACATCACCGTCTCGCTCTCCTACGTCGCGGGCAACCTCACCTCGCGCGCCCTGGTCCGCACCCGGTCCGTCAACCGGCTGCTGTGGACGGGCCACGGGTTCTTCCTCGTCGGCGCGCTGATGATGCTGGGCCTCGGACTCAGCGGGGCCGGTGGCCGCTGGGGTCTGCTGGTGCTGGTCTTCATGCCGGTGATGACGTTCGGCAACGGCTTCCTGCTGCCGCTGTCGATGAGCGCGGGCGTCACCACGTTCCGCTCGACCGCCGGTTCGGCCTCCGGCCTGATGGGCGCGCTCCAGCTGCTCTCCGCCTCGCTGGGCATCTATCTGTCCAGCCGGTTGCCCGCCGGTGACCTGTTCGCCCTCGGCTGGTTCGTGCTGATCGCCGCGGTGCTGGGCATCTGCGCCTTCGCCTTCTTCCTCTCGCTCGCCTCCCGTACGACGGCGCCCGCGCCCGCACCGGTGCAGGGCGGCGGGGAGCACCCCGCCGACCGCCCGGTCGCCGACCTCCAGGAAGCCGCCCTGGAATAAGGCCACCCGAGGCCGTACGACCCCTGACAGCGGCACCCGCACGGCGCTGACGCGCGTACGGGTGCCGCTGTCAGGTGTGCGAGGATTCCTCTGCGGCGACCCCGAGGTCTGTATTGATCTATTCATCAATATAGGTGTGTTGAGCTTCCATCACAGGGCCGCCCGTCGAGGATTGGGGGGTCCTGTGGAACTGCGCCAGATCCAGTACTTCGTCGCCGTCGCGGAGGAACTGCATTTCGGCAGGGCCGCCCAGCGGCTGCACATCGGCCAGCCCGCGGTCAGCCAGCAGGTGCGCCGACTGGAACGCGAGCTGCGCACCCAGCTCTTCGACCGCTCCAGCCGCACGGTCACCCTCACCCCGGCCGGGCAGGCCCTGCTGCCCGAGGGCCGGTCGCTGCTGAAGGCGCTGGACTCCTTCGCCGCCAAGGCCCAGCGGCTGGCCGCCCAGAAGGACGCCACCTTCCGCGTCGGGATCAGCTCCGCCCTCGGCGAGCGCCTGGACGACTTCCTGGACGCGCTGCCCGACTCCGGATCCGGCAACCGCTTCGAGTTCCAGACCCTCGGCGCCCACCACCGCCTGGAGGAGGTACGGGCGGGCAGGCTGGACGCCGCCTTCGTCCGCGGTGTGGAGAGCGCCCCCGGCCTGCGGCTGCTCACCCTCTGGTACGACCCCCTGGTGGCCGCCCTGCCCGCCGCGCACCCGCTGTCCGGCCGCACCAGCCTGAACCTCGCCGACCTGGCGGGAGTTCCGCTGCGTATCGCCTCCCGCGCCGAGAACCCGGCGCTGTACGACGCCGTCGTGGCCGCCTGCCGCAAGGCCGGTTTCGAACCCACCTACGGCGCGCCCTTCACGGGATTCCAGGACACCCTCGCCGAGATCGGCGCGAGCGGTGACGGCTGGACCCTGATGTACCCGACGGCGGCCGACACGGTCTCCTCGCGCCGGATCGCGCTGCTCCCGCTGGACGGTGAGCCCATCACCATGCGCATGTTCCTCGCGCTGCCGGAGAACGCGGACCCGATGCGGCTGGAACTGCTCACCGAGACGGCGGCGCGGGTCCGCCACAAGACCATGGGGACTTCCTGACCGACCCCGTTCCACACGTACGGCGCCCCGGAAGAGACCCTGACCTCGGTCCCTTCCGGGGCGCCGGCACCCGGTCGGCCCGGCCGTCCTACAGGGCGAGCATCCGCAGCGGCGCGTCCCGCACGACCTCCGTGATCCGGCCCTCGTCGAGACCGGCCTTCTCGAACCAGTCCCGGCTGTGCGTCGTCCACTCCCCGATGTCCATCTGGGAGGTCTGCCCCAGATCGGAGCTGTAGAGGGCGCGCGGCACCTTGGCGAGGACGGCGGCGAAGTCGTCCCAGTCCTGGTAGCCCAGCAGGTACGTCAGCGCGGTCTGCTCCGCGTACACCTGCTGCGCCGAGGCGATGTCCAGCAGATCGGCGCAGCTCAGACCGGTCATCGGGTTGGCCGGCTGATTGAGCATCAGCCGCGGCACATCGAGCCGTACCGCCTCCTCGACCAGCAGGGCCACCTCGCGGCCGTCGGCGTGCCCGGTGGAGACCACGATCGGCAGGTCCCGGGCCATCCGCAGGATCTCCCGCACCTCCGCCCTGAGCGCGCCGTCCCCGTCCGTGACGGTGAGCGGACGCAGCCCGTCCCGGGCCAGCAGCGGATGCGCCGGGGTACGGGACAGCCGGCTCTTGTGGGTCCGCCCGGTCACCGTCGGCAGATGGACGATCAGGCGCAGCCCGCTGTCCTCGCCGTGCTGCACCACGGCCTGCTCCACCGCCCGGGTGTCCAGGCCGCCCGCGAT
The DNA here is from genome assembly GCF_049222185.1 of Streptomyces sp. LaBMicrA B280. Taxonomy (NCBI): domain Bacteria; kingdom Bacillati; phylum Actinomycetota; class Actinomycetes; order Kitasatosporales; family Streptomycetaceae; genus Streptomyces; species Streptomyces sp. LaBMicrA B280. The sequence goes on from NZ_JBMJCT010000001.1 coordinate 188,801, forward strand.
GTCGTTGAGCACGATCGAACCGGAGACCGGCAGGCCCTGCTGACGGGCCTCCCACGCCTGGGCCGCGGTGGAGCCCAGATGGTTCTTCAGGACCACCCAGCCACCGAGCCGGGCGTACTGATCGCCGGCCGTGGCCGCGGTGTGCCGTCGTACATAGGCGTCGGGGCCGACGTGGTAGTGGACGTCCACGAACGCCGCCCGTTCGGCGGTGGCCGCGGTCGTGGGCTCAGGCGTCATCGTCGCCCTTGTCCTCCCAGGGGCGCGCGTAGCCGTAGCGGGCCCGCGCCTCGTCCAGCCGGGTGCCGTCCGCGGCTGCCTCCTTGATGCGCCGCTCGGTCCGCTCGACCGCCTCGGCGCGCCGGACGACCTCGGCGACCAGGTCGGCGGGGATGCGCAGGGCCCCGTTGTCGTCCGCGAACACCAGGTCGCCGGGGCGGACCACGGTGCCCTCGATGTCCAGGTCGGCACCGGTGCTTTCGAGCACCGCCCGGTTCTTGGCGCTGACCATGGTGACGGCGGTGCTGAACAGCGGATACCCGGCCTCGCGGGTCTCCCGTACGTCGCGCACGGCACCGTGCACCACGCTGCCCGCGATCCCCCGGCGCAGCGCCACCGAGGTGAGCAGGGAACCCCAGTTGGTGCAGGCGCCGGTGCCGCCGTTGTCCGCGACCACGACCGAGCCGGGCGGCACGTCGTCGATGTAGTTGGCGGCGTTGTGGAACGCGCCGTCGTCCTCGATGGGCCGGTAGCGCACGGTGAACGCGGGTCCGAAGGCCACACCGCCGGGTGTGCGGGCGGCGATGCCGGGCAGCACGCACGGCGCGGCCCGCAGGCTGTCCATCGCGTCGGAGAGGGCGGCCGTGTCCAGCCGGGCCAGGCGCGCGCGCAGCTCGCCGTCGAGCAGCGGGTCGGCGGATACGGTGGTCATGCGGTCTCCTCCACGAGCCGGCGGGCGATGGTCCAGGCGGCGAACTGGGCGGCGTACGCGAGGACTTCGGGACCCCGGTTGGGGACGGTCAGCTCGCCGGTATGCTCCCGCGCCCCGTCGTGCAGCGTGCACAGCAGGCGGACGGTGCCGGTGTGGTCCTGCGGACCGCCGCCGGCCCAGTCCGCGTCCAGCGTCACGGACAGCCGCGCGGACGGCTCCCGGTCCTCGGCCGGCCGCCGCTCGGCGGCCAGCTCGGCCGCGAACCGGCCGCCGGTGACCCGGTCCTCGGCCGCCAGGGCCAGTGAGCGGGTGTCCAGCAGCTCCGCGAGCTCCTGGACGGCGGTGCGCTCCCGGTCGGTGACGACATACGCGCCGAGCGCGTCGTCCAGCCGCTTCGCCAGCTCCGCCGCGCTCTGTGGCGGGCAGTCGATCCGGATGTCCACGTAGGGGTAGTGCCAGCGGTAGGCGGGCCTGACCCGCAGCCCCAGGTCCCGCACCAGGGCGTCCACCGCGGCGGCGGCGTCCGCCTCGATGACCCCGAGGGTACGGCGGAACACCGTGTCGACGGGCTCCGGTTCGGGGAGGTGGGCGAGGCCGTCGCGCAGGAAGGCGTCGAGCATCGGCAGGCACTCGCGCGGCGGGCCGGGGAGCATCACCACGGTGGTGCCCTGTACGTCGAGGCGGCAGCCCCAGGCGGTGCCGTTGGTGTTGGGCAGCAGCTCGGCGCCCTCGGGGAACTGCCCCTGGCGGCGGTTGTCCTCGTGGACGGCGACCCCGAAGCGGGTGAGCCGCTCCACGACGCCCCGCCATGCCTCCTCGCGGTGCTCCAGCGGACGGCCGACCGCACGGGCCACCCCGACCCGGGTCACATCGTCCGAGGTGGGGCCGAGCCCGCCCATCACCACGACCACGTCGTCGCGGCCGAGGCAGGAGCGCACGGCGTCCGCGATCGCCGCCTCGTCGTCGCCGACGGTGTGCCGGATGCGGACCGGTACGGCGCGGGCGGCCAGCCTGCGGGAGGCCTCGCCCGCGTTGCTGTCCTCCAGGACGGCCCGCAGCAGCTCGTCCCCGACGGTGACGACGGCCGCGGTGTGGGCCCGCGGCACGGCACCGCAGGCGTCAAGGACGGCCGCGGCGCACTCGGTGGTGGTCGCCGTGCCGCCCAGGTCGTACGTCACCCGGTCCCGGCGGCGCGTCACATGCGCGACCGCGTCCCGCACCTGGCCCGCGGCCGCCCCGAAGCCGAGGTGTTCGAGGAGCAGGCCGACGGTCAGGAAGGCGGCGAGCGGGTTGGCCCGGCCGGTCCCGGCGAGCGCGGGGGCGCTGCCGTGCACCGGCTCGAAGTAGTTGCCGTTCGCCCCGATGTTGGCGCTGGGCGCGAGCCCGAGCCCGCCCATCACACCGCCGCCGAGGTCGGACAGGATGTCGCCGAACATGTTCTCGGCGACGATGACCCCGAAGCGCTCCGGGCGGCGTGCCATCCACAGTGCGACGGCGTCCACATTCAGGATCTCGTACTCGATCTCCGGGTAGTCCGCGGCGATCTCCTCAAGACGCTCGCGGGCGTAGGCGCTGCTGCGCCGCAGGACGTTCGGCTTGTCGGCGAGGGTGACCCGGGGGTGCCCGTGGGCGCGGGCGTGCTCGAAGGCGTAGCGCAGGATGCGGTCGAGGCCGTGCCGGGTGAGCATCCGCACGCTCGCGGTGGTGTCCTCGCGGCCGCTGATCCGGGCGTTGGGGTGGTCGGCGAGGAGCGGCCACATCTCCTCGGGCACCCGGTCCCAGTCGAGGCCCGCGTACAGGCCCTCGGTGTTCTCGCGCACCACGCAGAAGCGGTACGGGGTGCCGCCCAGGTAGTTCTCGACCGGCCGGAGGTTGGCGAACAGGTCGAGGCGCTGGCGCAGTTGGATGATCGGCGAGATGTACTGCGGGGCCCGCTCACGCAGGTGCGGTGCCAGGTCGGCCAGGGCCTCGCGGCCCGGCTTGCTGGTGGTGGCGCCGAGCAGCACCGCGTCGCTGCGGCCGATCAGGTCCCAGGTGCGCTGTGGCACCGGGGTGCCCTCGGTGCGCCAGAACTCCCAGCCGATGTCGCCGTGTTCGAGGGTGAGGGGCAGCCCGAGGGCGTCGATCACCGGGAGGGCCGCATCGAGTACCTCGGGGCCGATGCCATCGCCGGGAAGTACTGCGACGGTCTTACTGGTCATGGATCCTCTTCTTCTGCTGTGGTGCCAGGAACGCGGCGACGGCCCGCCGGGTGGCCTCCGGCCGGTCGGCGTGGGGGCGCATGCCCGCCCCCGCAATGCCGACGCTGCGGTGCCCGGGGCCGGTTGCGAGGTGCTGCCTGCCCACGAGGTTCGACTCGGTGCCGTAGATGTGCAACAGCCTGCCGGGGAACGCCTCGACGGGGCCTCGGACATCGGCGCGGCGCAGCAGGCGCAGACCGGTGGCCAGGCGCCAGCCGTACAGCGGGTCGTCGGCGGTGTCCATGCCCTGCCCGCTGTCCGAGGCCGTCGCGGGCGCGGGGTCCGCCGGGCCGCGGACCACCTCGTGCAGCAGGTCGAGCGCGGCGGCCGTACCCCGCTCGGCCACCGCCGCCGCGATGCGCTCCAGGGTCGCGTCGAGCACCCCGTCGGCGAGGGTGGGGGAGGACAGCAGGACGACATCGGCCCGATGCGTCCAGGGCCGGTCGAGGAGCCGCTGGACGACGGCGCCGCCCAGGGCGTTGCCCACCAGGACGTCGGGCTCCTCGGCGCGCAGGACCCCCGCCCACCGGTCGGCGAGGGCCGCGAGGTCGTCCCCGTCGCGCAGCAGCGACAGGGTGTCGTACACCGTCACCCGGTGACCGGTCGTCACCAGCGCCTCGGCGACGGGCTCGAAGAAGGCCCCCCGGTCCCAGCGGGCCATGACGGGCGCGAGCACACAGGCGGTGCGGGGCGCGCCCGCCTCGCCCAGCCGCACGGCGACCGGGGCCCGCGGCGGGGTCGTCGTGGCCGGCGAGATCATGCCGCGACCACCGGTCCGGTCAGCTCGCGCGCGGCGCTGAAGGCGGCGCCCATGTGGTCCACGGGCAGCTTGGCGCGCTCCTCGACGGAGAGGTCGAAGTGGCCGAGGACCAGGTCGGGCAGCGGCAGCGAGGGTCTCGCCTCGGCGATCTCGGACTCCATGCGGTGCGCGAGGGTGAGGATCCGCCCGAGGTCGTACCGGTCGGTGCGCCCGGCGCGGCCCAGGTAGGCCAGCCACTGCTCGGTGATCAGGTTGCCGGGGCCCTTGCCCATGCCGAGGACCGAGGAGTCGATCCAGGTGGCGCCCGCGTCGACCGCCGCGATGGAGTTGGCCAGCGCCAGGCCCAGGTTGTTGTGCGCGTGCAGGCCGATCTCGGAGCGGGTCACCGAACGCACCAGGGTGACCAGGCGGGAGACCTCGTCCGGCAGCAGGCTGCCGTTGGAGTCCGCCAGATAGATCACGTCCGCGCCCGCGTCCTCGGACATCGCCGAGAGCTCGACGAGGCGCCGCCGGTCGAGCTGGCTGACGCGGGTGATGTTCACGGTGGTGGTGAAGCCGAGGTCCGCCGCCTTGCGGAGCACGGCGAGACCGGGCTCGGGCGTCGTGGACGGCAGGCAGAACCGTACGAGCCGCACGCCGGCCTCGAACATCTGGGTGAGGTCCTCGTCCTCGATGTTCTTCGGGTGCAGGATCATGCAGATCCGCTCGGGCGGTATGACTTCGGCCATGGCGCGTATGTACTCGTCGGCGCCCATGCCCGTCAGCCCCAGGCCCGGCTTGGGCTGGAAGGATCCCTTGCGGTATCCGATCTCAACCCACTCGATACCGGCCGCGACGCTCTCCCGGGCGTGCTCCAGGGCGTATTCGAGGGTGAAGCCGAAGTTGTTGCGGTATCCCCCGTCTCGCAGCGTCACATCGAGATTGGTGACCATGTCTCCTCCGTTGACTGTCCGAGGTGGCGGCTGGGAGGGTGAGAAAGGTGGTTCTTATCGTGCACCGCAGCGAAAAATCGGTGTCAACAAATAAGTGACACATGGTGGCGATTTCCCCCGTCCCCCGTCGCCCTGATCGATGCATTCAAGAATGCCGAATGAAACCGGAATTCCTTTGGGGTGCAGCTGATGCGTAGTCACTTCGCCGGCCAAGACCCCTGAAGGCGGAATGGATGCTAGCGGTGTCGGCGCGGGAAGTGCAAGGTGAAGGTGGCCGTGGGCGGCCACTCGCAGATTGCGCCGAATTAGCTGAAGAAATTTACTTTCCATATACCGTTGCTGTGGGGGCTGTTTGGCCTGCGTGGTCCTTCGCGCATCAAGTGCAGCATCGGCGCGCGAGCCGTCCAAGACTCAATTCGAACTGGTATCGATCATGATCGGTGATGATTCGAGGTGGCTGCCGTCCTGGCATACTCACCGGACTCGCCCGCGAAACCGAACGTTCAAATTCGTGTTACAGGGTCGCGGTCGACAGCGTTGTCATTCAAGAGGTGCGGGGGAGTATCGGTGATTGCCGGTGCCGCCCCGGCGACTTCGCCCACCCGGCCGCGCCCCGCGAGCGCCGTGGCCCGCCGCCCCGCCCCGCTTCGGCCGGGCGCCGGGCGAGCCGTTAATCGGTGGCCCGCGCGGCCGTCGGGGCCCTAGGGTGGGAACCACTTCGTGAGGCGGCCGTCGGCCGCCGCCGACGACGAGCGAGTGCGGAAGAGGAGGTGTCGACGATGGCTGTCACCGTGCCGGGCGCTGCCCGCATCCAGGAACTCCCCGAGTCCACCTCCGTGGCCACCGGCTGACCCGAGCGCGTCGCAGACGACCGCTCCCGTCCGGGGCCACCCCTTGAAGGGTCTCCCTTGACTTCCAGCTCCGCTGTGTACTCCGCCCTGGCCCCCTACGGCTGGGACGACGACTGGGCCGACGCGTTCGGCCCCTACGCCTCCGAAGGGCTGCTGCCCGGCCGGGTGGTGCGGGTCGACCGCGGTCAGTGCGACGTGGTGACCGCGGGCGGCGCCGTCCGCGCCGACACCGCGTTCGTCACCCCCCACGACCCCCTGCGGGTCGTCTGCACCGGCGACTGGGTCGCCGTCGAGGCGGGCGGCAACCCCCGGTACGTCCGGGCGTATCTGCCGCGCCGCACCGCCTTCGTGCGGTCCACCTCCTCCAAGCGGTCCGACGGACAGATCCTCGCGGCCAACGTCGACCACGCCGTCGTCGCCGTGTCCCTCGCCGTCGACCTCGACCTCGGCCGCGTCGAACGCTTCCTCGCCCTCGCGTGGGAGTCCGGGGCGCAGCCCGTGGTCGTGCTCACCAAGGCCGACCTGGTGACCGATCCGGTCACCCTGGCCCACCTCGCGCAGGACGTCGAGAACACCGCGCCCGGCGTGCCCGTGGTCGCCGCCAGCGCGCACACCGGCGACGGCCTCGACGTCCTGCGCGCCCTCGTCGGCGACGGCACCTCGGTGCTGCTCGGCCAGTCCGGCGCGGGCAAGTCCACGCTGGCCAACGCGCTGATCGGCGAGGACGTGATGGACGTCCGGGCCGCCCGGGACGTCGACGGCAAGGGCCGGCACACCACCACCACCCGCAATCTGCTCGCCCTGCCCGGCGGCGGGGTCCTGATCGACACCCCGGGGCTGCGCGGGGTCGGCCTGTACGACGCCGAGAGCGGAGTCGGACAGGTGTTCGCCGAGATCGAGGAACTGGCCGAGCGGTGCCGCTTCCACGACTGCGCCCACGAGAGCGAACCGGGCTGCGCGGTGCGCGCCGCGGTGGACGCCGGGGAACTGCCCGTCCGCCGCCTGGAGAGCTACCGCAAACTGGTCCGCGAGAACCAGTGGATCGTGGCCAAGACGGACGCCCGCCTGCGCGCCGAGATCCGCCGCGACTGGAAGCGCAAGGGCGCCGAGGGCCGCGCCGCGATGCAGGCCAAGCGGGGCCGCTGGACGTGACGGCCGCGGAGGGCGCGACTCGACCGGGATCGGGCGGGGGTCCCGGCAGGTCGCGGTGTGTCCCCCTCCTCGGTGAATGCTAGAAATGCATCATGAAGAGGCGTTTCGGCCTGTTTTCGGGGTGGGACGCTTCCGCCCCGGTCGGAGCGTCCCCCGCTGCCGCCGACTCCGGTCGGTTCAGGTGGCTGCCGCCCGGTGCCCGGAGCGTCGCCGGACAGATGTTCGTGCTCCAGCTGATCATCCTGCTGCTGTTCGGCGTGGCGGCCGGCACCGTCCTGGTGGTCCAGGCCAGGCAGGCCGGTGTGAACGAGGCGCGGCAGCGCACCTTCGCCGCCGCCGCCGGTTTCGCGCACGCCCCCGGCACGCTGGCCGCGATGCGCTCCCCGGACCCCTCCGCCCTGCTGCAGCCCCGCGCCGAGCAGGTCCGTAAGGAGACCGGCATCGACTACCTCGTGGCGTTCAACCCGGCCGGGATCCGCTGGACCCACCCCGACACCCACCTCATCGGCCGGCACGTCATCGGCAACTACGCGCAGCCGCTGCACGGACACCCACGCACCTACACGCTGTCCACCCCCATCGGCGTGGCCGTGGAGTCCACCGTGCCCGTCCTGGGCGACCACGCCAAGGTCGTCGGACTGGTCACCGCCGGTATCACCGTGCGCAACATCCACCAGCAGGTCGTCCGGCAGCTGCCCCTGCTGCTCGTGGCCGGCGGCGGCGCGCTGCTGCTGGCGACGGCCGGCATCGCCCTGGTCAACCGGCGGCTGCGGCGGCAGACCCGGGGCCTGGAACCGGCCGAGCTGCGCCGGATGTACGACCATCACGACGCCGTGCTGCACGCCGCCCGCGAGGGCGTCCTCATCGTCGGCGCCGACGGCACCCTGCTGCTCAGCAACGACGAGGCCCGGCGCCTGCTCGGCCTCCCCGAGGACGCGGAGGGCCGCCAGCTCACCGCTCTCGGGCTCGCGCCGTCCCTCGCCACACTGCTGTCCAGCATCCGCCCGGTCACGGACGAGGTGTGCGAGGCCGGCGACCGGCTGCTCGCGGTGAGCGTCCGCCCGACCGCGCCGCACGGCTGCCGCCCCTCCAGCATCGTCACCCTGCGCGACACCACCGAGCTGCGCGCCGTCGCCGGGCGCGCCGCCGTCGCCCAGCGGCGGCTGCGGCTGCTGTACGACGCCATGAGCAGCATCGGCACCACCCTCGACGTGGAGCGCACGGCCGAGGAGCTGACCCGGTTCACCGTGCCCCGGTTCGCCGACTACGCCTGTGTGGACCTGCTCGACTCGGTCCTGCGCGGCGGTGAGCCCGAGGGCACGATGATGCGCCGTACGGCTCTGTCGGCCATCGACTCCGATCACCCGCTGTACCCCGTCGGCACCCTCGTGGACTTCGCCTCCCAGACCCCGCAGGCCATCGGCCTGGGCACCGGCACCCCGGTCCTGGAGCCCGATCTGCGCAAGGACGGCGGCTGGGAGCAGAACGACCCCGACAACGCGCACCGCATCCTCGCCCACGGCATCCGCTCGATGCTGGTGGTGCCGGTGCGCGCCCGGGGCGTCCTGATGGGCGTGGCGAGCTTCTGGCGCACCGCGGACGCCGAGCCGTTCGAGGAGGAGGACCAGGCGGTCGCCGAGGAACTGGTGGCCCGGGCCGCGGTCGCCATCGACAACGCCCGCCGCTACACCCGCGAGCACACCACCGCCGTCACCCTCCAGCGCAGCCTGCTGCCGCGCGGCGTCCCCGACCAGTCCGCGCTGGAGGTGGCCTACCGCTATCTGCCCGCGCAGGCCGGGGTGGGCGGCGACTGGTTCGACGTCATCCCGCTGCCGGGCGCCCGGGTGGCCCTGGTCGTCGGCGATGTCGTGGGGCACGGGCTGCACGCGGCGGCCACCATGGGCCGGCTGCGCACCGCCGTCACCAACTTCTCCGCCCTCGACCTCAGCCCCGACGAACTCCTCGTCCATCTGGACGAACTGGTCAGCCGCATCGACAGCGACGAGCGGGGCGACGCCCAGGGCGCGGGGGAGTTCGACGGGCTGCTGCGGGACGGCCGGGTCGCGCGCGACGGCATCGCGAACGTCACCGGCGCCAGCTGTCTGTACGCGCTCTACGACCCGGTCGCCGGGCGCGTCACCATCGCGCGGGCCGGACATCCCGGCCCCGCGCTCATCCTGCCCGACGGCACCGCCACCTACCCCGATGTGCCGGTCTCCCCGCCGCTCGGCCTCGGCGACGGCATGCCGGTCGAGACGCTGGAGCTGGAGCTGCCGGAGGGCTCGTACCTGGTGCTGTACACCGACGGGCTGCTGGAGGACCGGCAGCGGGACATCGGCGCGGGCCTCGACCTGCTGCGCGACACCCTGGCGGACTCGGCGGGACACGGCCCCGAGGCGCTGTGCACGGCCGTCCTGGACGCGGTGCTGCCCGCCCGCCCGATCGACGACGTCGCCCTGCTGGTGGCCCGCACCAGGCTGCTGGGCCCCGAGCACGTCGCCGAGTGGGAGGTGCCCCGCGATCCGGCGGCCGTGGGCCCGGTCCGCGCCGAGTGCGCCGCCACGCTGGAGGCCTGGGGCCTCGGGGACGTCGGCTACACCGCCGAGCTGATCCTCAGCGAGCTGATCACCAACGCGGTCCGCTACGGCTCCCCGCCCATCCGCGTCCGCCTCCTCCACGACCGGGGCCTGATCTGCGAGGTCGCCGACGGCAGCAGCACCGCCCCGCACCCGCGCCGGGCGGCCGCCACCGACGAGGGCGGCCGGGGGCTGTTCCTCGTCGCCCAGCTGGCCTCCCGCTGGGGCACCCGCTACACCGCCCGCGGCAAGGTGATCTGGGCCGAGCTGTCCCCCCAGGAGGACGGTCCGGCACCGGCGGCGGACCCGGCAGGGGACAGCACGGACGACATCCTGGACCAGTGGGAGAGCATCTAGCACTCCCTGCCGTGCGGGGCCGGGCGCGGTCAGATGCCGAACGCGGCGGCGTAGTGGACGGTGCCGCCGGGGAGCGGGTGGCCGGGGTGGAGACTGAGTGCCATCAGGGCGTCGTCCGGGACCTCGACGGTCAGGCCGATGCCGTGGGCCGAGGCACGGGTGAACCCGAACCGGGGGTAGTAGCCCGGATGCCCGAGGACGACCACATGGTGTTCGCCCCGTGCCCGCGCCGCCGCCAGAGCCGCGTGGATCACCGCGCCGCCCGCGCCGGTCCGCTGCCGCTCCGGCCGGACCGCGCAGGGGGCCAGGGCCAGGGCCGGGGTGGTGCCGATGTGGCATCGGGTGAGCAGCGCGTGCCCCACCGGGCGGTCGGCCTCGTCCACCGAGACGAGGGAGAGGCCCGCGATCCAGGCGGCCGGATCGGCGCGCAGGGCGTCGACGAGGTCGGCCTCGGCGGGGGTGGGGAAGGCGGTGAGGTTGATGTCGCGGATGGCGGGGATGTCGGCGCCGGTCTCGGCGCGCGCGACCCAGATGTTGCCCATGAGGTCGAATGTCCGTTCAGGGAGATGTCCGTGTGGCTCCTGAGCGCACCCGGCCCCGGCCATCGTAACGGGCCGACTGCGTGTCCGTTTTCCGCCAGCCGGGGCTCGGGCGGCGGGCCACACTGGAACCTGTGATGGACGAGGACAGCAGGTACGAGGCGGTGCGCAGCCGGGACGGACGGTTCGACGGGGCGTTCTTCTTCGCCGTCGAGACGACCGGGATCTACTGCCGCCCCAGCTGCCCCGCGGTGACCCCCAAACGGCGCAATGTGCGGTTCTATCCGACGGCCGCCGCGGCGCAGCGCTCCGGATTCCGGGCCTGCCGGCGCTGCCGGCCGGACGCGGTGCCCGGCTCGGCGGAGTGGAATGCGCGCGCGGACGTCGTCGGCCGGGCCGTGCGGCTGATCGCCGACGGCGTGGTGGACCGCGAGGGCGTCGCCGGGCTCGCCACGCGGCTCGGCTACAGCGCCCGGCAGGTGCAGCGGCAGCTCACCACCGAGCTGGGCGCGGGACCGGTGGCGCTGGCCCGCGCGCAGCGGGCGCACACCGCGCGGGTCCTGCTCCAGACCACCGAGCTGCCGGCCACCGAGATCGCGTTCGCGGCCGGGTTCGCCAGCGTGCGGCAGTTCAACGACACGGTCCGCGAGGTGTACGCGGCCACCCCGACGCAGGTGCGCACGGCCGCCCCGCGCGGCGCCGCCCGCCGGGCCGCCGACGGCACCGGCATCCACGACGCTCTTCCGATCTCGGGCGCCGCGCGCGGGCACCGGCGTGCGCCCGGGCGGCTGGCTGGAGGCGCGGCTGCACCTCACCGACCCCCGGGACCTCACCACCGCCGTGCAGCGGCTGCGCCGGCTGTTCGACCTGGACGCCGACCCGTACGCGATCGACGAGCGCCTGAGCGCCGACCCCCGCCTCGCCCCCCTGGTCGAGGCGCGCCCCGGACTGCGCGTCCCCGGCGCCGTCGACCCCCTGGAGGCGGCCGCCCGCGCGCTGCTGGGCCCGGCCGGGTGCGGGCGCCTGGCCGAGGCGTACGGCAAGACCCTGGACGCCCCGGACGGCACCCTCACCCGCCTCTTTCCCCAACCGGCGGCGCTCGCGCGGGCGGAAGGGGTGCCCGCACCGCTCTCCGCGCTCGCCGCCGCCCTCGCCGACGGCACCCTCCGCCTGGATCCCGGCGCCGACCGGGACGACGCCCAGCGGGAGTTGCTCGCGCTGCCGGGGATGGACGCGGCCACCGCCGCGCTGATCCGGGTCCGCGCGCTCGGCGACCCCGATGTGGCCCCGCCCGGCGCGCAGGCGCCCGAAGCCTGGCGCCCCTGGCGCACATATGCCTTCCAACACCTCTACACGGCAGGAGAGTTGCCCAGATGACCGCCGGAAGCTTCACCCATCTCGACACGCCCCTCGGCCGGCTGCTGCTCACCGCCGACCAGGACGGGGCGCTCACCTCGCTGCACTGCGCGCGGGACGTCCCCGCGGGACTGCGGGAGGATCCGGAGCCGTTCGCCGCCGCGCGCGAGCAGCTCGACGCCTATTTCGCCGGTGAACTCCGGGAGTTCCGGCTGCCGTTGCGGGCCCCGGGCACCGAGTTCCGCCGACGGGTCTGGGCCGCCCTGGACGAGGTGCCGTACGGCAGCGTGCTCACCTACGGCGAGTTGGCCGCCCGTATCGGAGCACCCCGCGCCGCCGTCCGCGCGGTCGGCGGCGCTCTCGGCGCCAACCCCCTGCTGATGGTGCGCCCCTGCCATCGCGTCATCGGCGCCGACGGCTCCCTGACCGGCTACGCGGGCGGCCTGGACCGCAAGGTCCGACTGCTCACCCTGGAAGGCGCGTTGAGGGGGCAGGTGGCCGTACGCTGATCGAGCCGCGGTTCGCCTGCTGCGGTCGGAGGGATGTGGACATGGACGGCCTCGTGGTGGTGCTCTTCTTCGGCCTCTTCCTGTCGGCGCCCCTGTGGATGACCTGGGGCGCCGGAAAGGTCTCCGCGATGCGCGCGAGGTCCGGGCCCGGTGGCGGTGCCGAGCTGCTGGTGGTCGTCCTCGCCGTGGTCCTGCTCTTCGCGGTGGCCGCCGGGCTCGCGCTGATCTCAGGGGTGTGACCTCGAAGGACGTCAGCCGGATCCGTCCGTCGGCCGGAAGATGCGGTCCAGGTGGTACGCCAGCACCTCCGCGGCCGAGGCCGCGCTGCGCTGGCCGACCAGGACGCTCGTGCCGAGGCCGGCGGACAGGGCCAGCAGGCCGGCCGCGGCCGGGGCGGGATCCGTGCCGGGGAGCAACTGGCCCGCGTCGGCCGCCCGTCGGAGGAGCGCGGTGACGGTCGCCTCCGCCGCGTCGGGGTCCTTGATGAAGGGCTGCGCGGCGAGCGCCTCGTCGGTCACCGAGAGCACGGCGTAGGCGGTGTAGAGGTGGTGGAACGTACGGCTCTGCGCGTCCACCGGCAGCGCGGCCGCCAGCAGCGCCTCGATCACCGCCCGCGGCCCCGGATCGGACCCGGCCGCGGCGATCCGCGCGCTCACCCGCTCCCCGAACCCGGCCGCCAGCTGTCGCAGTCCGAAGAGCAGCAGCTTCTCCTTGGACTCGAAGTAGTACTGCACCAGCCGCAGCGACACTCCCGCCTCCGCGGCCACGTCGCGCATCCCTACCGCGTGCAGCCCGAGCCGCCCCGCGGCCCGTACCAGCGCCTCCGCGATCTCGGCCCGCCGTTCGCCGTGGTCCACGCGCCTGGGCATCGTCCGCCCTCCTCCGCTCCCGCACTCCGGTCGCCTTGATGGTACAGCCGTACCATCAATATGGTACGTTCGTATCACGAAAATCGACTGCCCCGGAGGTGGCCGTGTCCAAGCCCGCAACCGCCCCCCGTCCCCCGGCCGACATCGGCCGTTACGTCAGCGACGCCTGGCGCGAGCGCCACTTCGCCGCCTGCGACGCGCTCTACGCGCTGGGCGCGCCCGCGTCCTTCGAGGAGGACGTGGAGACGTCCTTCGGCACCACGCACGTCTACCGGTACGACCCCCCGGCCGCCCCCGGCGGCGGCGCCGACCCCGCCGCCCGGGACCGCATACCCGTCGTCCTGGTGCACGGCGCCGGCAGCTGCTCGGCGATGTGGTACCCGAACACCGCCGACCTCAGCGCCGAGCGGACCGTCTACGCCGTCGACACCCCCGGCGACCCCGGCCGCAGCGTGCCGCGCGCCGCCCTCCACGAGCCCGAGCACGCCGCCCGGTGGCTGGACGAGACCCTCGCCGGGCTCGGCCTCGACCGGGGGCACCTGGTCGGCAGCTCCTACGGCGGCTGGCTCGCCCTCAACCAGGCGCACCGGCGGCCCGATCGGCTCGCCTCGGTGACCCTGCTCGACCCGGGCGGCCTGGAGAAGGTCGGACTGCGCTTTTTCGCCTGGATCTTCGTCAGCCTCTTCGCCACCTTCGCGCCCAAGGCGCTGCGGCCCCGCCTCGCGTCCTGGCTGGAGCAGCCGGTCCTCGTCGTGCCCGAGCTGCGCCGGATGACCCACACCGGGGTGCGCGCCTACCGCATCCGACGGCCCGCGCCGAAGCCGCTCACCGACGCCGAACTGGCCACCGTCCGCACGCCGTTGTACCTGCTGCTGGGTCGGCGCAGCCTGCTCGTGCACCCCAGCCGGCAGGTCGAGCGCGTCCCCCGGCTCGTCCCCGGGGCCCGCGCCGAGATCATCGCGGACACCGGTCACGGCCCCCAGATCGACCACGCGGCGGCGACCGACCGGGCGATGCTGGACTTCATGGCCGACGCCGAACGGGGCAGGGTCACGGCGCGGGCTCCTCAAGGCCCCAGCTGAGCACCCGCTCCGGATGGATCCGGATCACCTCTTCGCTGAGCTGCGGCCCCAACGCGTGCGGACCGACGAGGAGTTCGGCCCTGCCCCGGATGTCGACACCGCGCACCCGCCAGGGGTCGACGCTCACGATGTCGTCCACGACGAGCGCGATCCTCGGGTTCTCCCGCAGATTGCGCCACTTCTTGCTGGCGCCCATCGCGTAGCCGCCGATCAGGATCGTGCCGTCGTCCTGGAGGCGGTAGCCGACGGGGTTCGCCTGCGGCTGGCCGTGCGGATCGACGGTGGCCATCCGGCCGAGGCGCTGGGAGCGCAGATATGACAGTTCCGCCGCGCTGAATCCGGTCATGCCACCAGCGAAGCACCCCCGGCCGCCCCCCGCATCGGCTGAACGTCCTAGGTCTCGCGTCCCGCACCCGCCGCCCCGGGTGCCGCGCCCCGTCGTCCATTGGGCCGACCGGGTGGAATCGCCGCCGACTTACGGCGATGCGGGCCGCCGCTGTGGCACGGTCACCTCCGGCGGAACACGGGGAAGGGCGGGCGCGCATGGGCAAGGTGAAACGGGTCCTCACGGTCCTGCTGCTGGCGCTGGCCCTGCCGGGCACCCGGGCCACCGTCGGCGTCGCCGCCGCACCCGGTGCCGTCCACACCGCACCGCGCTGGACCGGCAGTTGGGAGACCGCGCCGTCCGGGACCACCGCCGCGCGGCCCGGCGCGGCCATCCGCGACGTCGTCCGGCTCAGCGTCGGCGGCACCGCCGTACGGATCCGGCTCAGCAACCGGCTCGGCACCGCGCCGCTGCGCCTCGGGGCGGTCACCGTGGCGCTGCGCCGGGCGCAGGGACCGGACGCCGTACCCGGTACCCTGCACGCCGTCACCTTCGGCGGCGCGCGCACCACGACCGTCGCGGCGGGCCGGGACATCGTCAGCGACCGGGTGCCGCTGACCGTGCCGGACGCCGCCGACCTGCTCGTCACCGTGTACACCCCCGAGGATGACGGCCGCGCCACCTACCACGCGAGCGCCCTCCAGACCAGCTATCTGGCCCCCGAGGGCGCGGGCCATGCCGATGACACGAGCGGGTCGTCGTACAAGAAGACCATCAAGTCCTGGTACTACGTGACCGGCGTCGATGTCCTCGGCCGTGCCACCGGCAGCGTCGTGGCCTTCGGCGACTCCCTCACCGACGGCACCGGCTCCACCCCCGACACCGACCACCGCTGGCCCGACCGGCTCGCCGCCCGGCTGCGCGACCACGGGCTCGGCGTCCTCAACGCCGGGATCAGCGGCAACCGGCTGCTGCGCGACGGCACCGGACCCAGCGCCCTGACCCGCCTCGACGCGGACGCCCTCGACCGGGCCGGGGCGCGGATCCTCGTCGTCTTCGAGGGCATCAACGACATCAAGGGCCTGCCCCCGGCGAACGACCCCGCCGCCTACGCCGACGCCTACCGCACCCTCGTCTCCCGCGCCCACGCCCGCGGCATCCGGGTCGTCGGCGTCACCCTCACCCCGTTCCGCGGCTACGCCGCCTACACGGACGGCCGCGAGGACGTACGGCAGCGGGTCAACGCCTTCATCCGCACCGGCGGCGCCTTCGACGCGGTCGCCGACGCCGACGCGATCGTCCGCGACCCCGCCGAGCCGACCCGGATCCGCCCGGCGTACGACCCCGGCGACCATCTGCACTTCACCGACGCGGGAATGGCGGCGGTGGCGGAGACGGTCCGGGCGGCGCTCGGCCGGATCAGTCAGGGCGGCCACGGGTGACCCAGCCGCGCTCATAGGCGTGCCAGCCGAGCTGCAGCCGGGTGGTCACCCCGGCCAGCTCCATCAGCCGCTTCACCCGGCGCTGCACGGTACGCAGGCCCAGAGCCAGCTGCTTGGCCACGCTTGCGTCGGTCAGCCCGGCCAGCAGCAGCGACAGCACCTCAAGATCGGTGGCGTCCGGGCCGTCCGGCACCTCCTCCGCCGCGCCCTCCGTGTTCAGCCGCAGCGGCAGCGCCTCCCGCCACACCGACTCGAACAGCCCGGCCAGCAGCTCCAGCAACCCGCTGGCGTGCACCACGAGCGCGGCCGGCTCCGCGCTGTGCGAGGTCAGCGGCACCATCGCGAGCGAGCGGTCGGCCACCACCAGCTTCGTCGGCACCCGGTCCGCCATCCGCACCCGCTCGCCCCGGCCGAGCGCCTCCGTCAACCCGCCGAGCGCCTGCGGCAGATCGAGCACCGCACGCTCCACCACCACCCGGTAGCGCACCCCGCGCCCGGCCGCCTGCTCCTCCGCCTCGTTCTCCGGCGCGGTCACCGCCACCGGCGCCCCGGTCACCAGCGCGCACACCTCCTCGGCGGCGCCCAACTGCAGCTGGAGGAAGCGCTGCGCGACCGCCGAGGCCCCGGTCACCACCTCCACCAGGTCGTGCACCGCGGGCTCGGCCGCCGCCGCCCGGTACTCCCGCGCGAGCAGCGCCGCGGCCAGCTCCGCCCGCTCCAGCTCGTGCCGCTGCCGGGTGAGCAGCGCGCCCAGCGCCACCGCGGGCGGCGCCGCCACCCAGCGGCCGGACCGCGCCGAGGAACGGGCCGCGAGCCCCTGCCGCTCCAGCCCCTGCAACGCGCGCTCGGTGTCCTGCACCCCGAGCGTCAACCGCCGTGCCAGATCGGCCACATCGGCCGCGCCCACCGCGACCAGCGCCCGGTACGCCGCCTCGTGTCTGTCGTCCAGACCTATCGCCGTCAGCATCGCCCGCCGTCCCTCCCCTGAGTACGCCCCGAGCGCGTACAAGCCACCTGAACGCGCGGCATCCCGTGCGACGGCCGTCCGAGAACGGCCGTCACGGCGGGCCGTGGCTGGCGGGAACCGGCCACGGCGTAAACCCGCCGCCGCCATCATCGTCGTATCACAGGTGCGTCTGCCAAGGTGGGGCTCGGTACGGCGGCCATCGGTACGCCGTGATCCGGCCACCCGGCGGGTGGCCGACACCGTCCGGTCCGCGAGGACCGAGCACGCCGTCGGGCGGTCCCCCCGTGGGGGGTGGGACCGTCCGGCGGCCGTTCACCTTTTCGCGGCCGGAATTTCCCGAAGCCCCGTTTTCCCCGCGCCCGCGTGGTGACAATCAGGGCATGAGCCAGCAGCGGGGAAGGCCCACCGCCCGTCCCGAGGACGACTGGTGGGGTCAGCTGTACGACGACGCCACCGGGGACACGGGCCCGACGACCGCGCCCGACTCCCTGGACGACCGCTTCACCTCGGCCCGCAACACGGTGCGCGAGAGACCGCCCCAGGCCGACGCCCCGCCGCCGCCGCCCGACGTCTCGACCACGAGCACCGTCCCGTCCACTGACGCGGCTCCAACTGCTCTCAGGGGAGCGTCTGATGCCGTAGCCCCGGTGGATGACCCCTCTCGGGGCGGCGCCTCGGGTCCGCGTGATGCTCCGGCTCCGTCCGATGCTCGGCGACTGCCGGAGGGTTCGGCTTCGGCGGATGTCCCGTCCCGGGGCGGTGCTTCGGGGCCGGGTGATGTTTCGGCTCCGTCGGATGTCCGGCGGCCGTGGGAGGGTTCGGTCTCGGCGTCGGATGTCCCGTCTTGGGGCGGCGCTTCGGGGGCGGGTGATGATCCGGTCCTGTCCGATGACGCGGCTCCGGCGGATGTTCGGCGACTGCCGGAGGGTTCGGCTTCGGCGAACGTCCCGTCCCGGGGTGGTGCTTCGGGGCCGGGTGATGTTTCGGCTCCGTCGGATGACGCGGACCTGTCCGGTGCGTGGCGACCGTCTGATCTCGCGGCTTCGGCGGATCTCCCGTCCCGGGCCGACGCTCCGGGCGGGCCCGGTGTTCCGGTGGCGTCCGATGGGGCGCCCTCAGTCGGCGTTCGGGGGCCGTCCGACGTGGTGGCGCCGGTCGATGGTTCGTCCTGGGGTGATGTGCCGGGCCCGGCGTCCGGCGCTCCGGAGCCGTCCGGTGGCGCGGCTCCCACGGGCGTCAGGAGACCGACTGATGCCGTGTCGCCGGCCGATGCCCCGCCGTGGGGCGACGTCCCGGGTTCGCCCGACGCCCCTGCCCCGGCCGATGCGACGGCCCCAACCGACGTACCGGGACGGCCCGTTGCTCCAGACCTCAGCGACTTTCCCGCTCCGTCCGTCGCCCCGGGCTCCGCCGATCTCTCCGCTCCGTCCGTCGCCTCGGGCCCCACCGACTTCCCTGCTCCGCCCGGCACTCCGGGCCCCACCGACTTCCCTGCTCCGCCCAGCACCTCGGGTCCCGTCGACTTCCCTGCTCCGTCCGTTGCCTCGGACCTCACCGACTTCCCCGCTCCGCCCGGCACCCGGGGCCCCGCCGATCCCCCCGCCCCACCCAACACCCCGGCCCCCACCGATCTCGGTACCCCGCCCGCCGCCCCGGCCCCCGCCGATCTCTCCACTCCGCCCGGCCCCCCGGACCCCACTGACCACTTCGCTCCGCCCGGCACCCCGGCCCCCACCGATCTCTCCACTCCGCCCGGCCCCCCGGACCCCACTGACCGCTTCGCTCCGCCCCGCACCCCGGGTCCCGCCGATCCCCCCGCCCCACCCAACACCCCGGCCCCCACCGATCTCGGTACCCCGCCCGCCGCCCCGGCCCCCACCGACCTCCCCGCCCCGCCCGCTGCCCCGGCCCCCACCGACCTCCCCGCCCCGCCCGCTGCCCCGGCCCCCGCCAACCTCCCCGCCCCGCCCGGCGCCCCACGTCCCCCCGATTTCCCCGCCTCGCCGGATATCGGAGGTTCTCCCGGCCTACCCACCCGGCACGGCCTCCCCACCCAGTCGGTCCGGTCCGAGGGTCCGGGTCGGGGTGCGGTGGACGAGTCCCCGGGTGTGGTTCCCGAGCCCGCGTCGGCGCTCGACTTCTTGGGGTCTGGGCCGCCCACCTACGACCCCGAGCCCACCGCCCTGCCCGAGGCCGAGCCGGAGGAGCTGGGGGAGCTGGTGGCGGACACCGTCCTGGACGGGGCCCGGTACGGGACATGGACCCTGCGGTCGGTGTCGCTGCGCGGGGACTCGGCGCGCTACCGGGGCGAGCCGCGCCGCGACGCGCTGCTGACCGCCCGGTTCGGCACCGGCGAACACGCGCTGGTGCTCGTCGCGATGGCCACCGGCGCCCGGGCCACCCCCGGGGCGCACCTCGCGGCGGCCGAGGCGTGCCGCTGGATCGGCCGGGCGGTGGGACGCAGCCACCAGCGGCTCGCCGAGGACATCCGGGCGACCCGGCGCGCCGATCTGAAGGCGGGCCTGCACCGGCTCACCGACCGGGGCCTCGGCCGGCTCCGCGCGAGCGCCGTCGAACGGGGCGCACGGCCCGAGGAGTACACGGCCGCCCTGCGCTGCCTGCTGCTGCCCGCCGACCCGCACTGCCGTACCCGCGTCTTCTTCGGCGTCGGCGACGGCGGCCTCTTCCAGCTGCGGGACGGCATCTGGCGGGACATCGAACCGCGCGCCGCGGAACACGCGCCGCCCAGGACCCCCGGGCCCGCCGAGGAGGACGACGACCGGCTCACCCTCGACCTCGGCGTCCCGCAGGGCCCGTACGAACAGCTGCCCGAGCCGCCGCCCCCGCCCGCCCGCGCCCCCTTCCGCTTCCAGGTCTCGCTAGCCCGCCCGGGTGATGCGCTGCTGATGTGCACACCGGGCCTCGCGGAGCCGCTGCGCGGTGAGCCCGCCCTGAGCGCCTATCTGTCCCGCCGCTGGTCCGGCCGCCGCGCGCCCGGCCTCGCCGCGTTCCTCGCCGACGCCCGGGTGCGGGTCAAGGGCTACGCCGACGACCGTACGGCCGCGGCCCTGTGGGAGGCGTAACCGGCCCCCGTGTGCCTCCATGGAACCGGGGCACCACGCACGGATCCGGGACGGGTCCGGGACCACCCGCGGATCCCGGACCCCGGAAGGGGCAGACGAGAGAACATGGCCAAGCAGAACGTAGCCGAACAGTTCGTCGACATCCTCGTCCGCGCCGGCGTGCGCCGCCTCTACGGCGTCGTCGGCGACAGCCTGAACCCGATCGTGGACGCCGTCCGCCGCCACTCCCACATCGACTGGGTGCATGTCCGCCATGAGGAGACCGCCGCCTTCGCGGCCGGTGCCGAGGCCCAGATCACCGGGAAGCTGGCCGCCTGCGCCGGCTCCTGCGGCCCCGGCAACCTGCACCTCATCAACGGCCTGTACGACGCCCACCGCTCCATGGCCCCGGTGCTCGCCCTCGCCTCCCACATCCCCTCCAGCGAGATCGGCCTCGGCTTCTTCCAGGAGACCCATCCCGACCGGCTCTTCCAGGAGTGCAGCCACTACAGCGAGCTGATCTCCAGCGCCAAGCAGATGCCCCGGCTGCTCCAGACCGCCATCCAGCACGCGGTCGGCCAGAGCGGCGTCAGCGTGGTCTCGCTGCCCGGCGACATCGCCGCCGAACCCGCCCCGGAGAAGGCCGCGCAGAGCGCGCTGGTCACCTCCCGGCCCACCGTCCGCCCCGGCGACGCCGAGATCGACGCCCTCGTGGAGATGATCGACCAGGCGGGCAAGGTCACGCTGTTCTGCGGCAGCGGCACCGCGGGGGCGCACGCGGAGGTCATGGAGTTCGCCGAGAAGGTCAAGTCCCCGGTGGGACACGCCCTGCGCGGCAAGGAGTTCATCCAGTACGACAACAAGTTCGACGTCGGTATGAGCGGACTGCTCGGTTACGGCGCCGCCTACGAGGCCACCCATGAGTGCGACCTGCTGATCATGCTCGGCACCGACTTCCCGTACAACGCCTTCCTGCCCGACGACGTGCGGATCGCCCAGGTCGACGTGCGGCCCGAGGTGCTCGGCCGGCGCTCCCGGCTCGACCTCGCCGTCTGGGGCGATGTGCGCGAGACGCTGCGCTGCCTCATCCCGCGGATCAAGGAGAAGACCAGCCGCCGCTTCCTGGACCGGATGCTGAAGAAGCACGCCGACGCGCTGGAGGGCGTGGTCAAGGCGTACACCAGGAAGGTCGACCGGCACGTCCCGATCCATCCCGAGTACGTGGCCGCCGTACTGGACGAAGTCGCCGCCGACGACGCGGTGTTCACCGTGGACACCGGCATGTGCAATGTCTGGGCGGCGCGCTACATCTCGCCCAACGGCCGCCGCCGGATCATCGGTTCGTTCTCGCACGGCTCGATGGCCAACGCGCTGCCCATGGCGATCGGCGCGCAGTTCACCGACCGGCGCCGGCAGGTGGTGTCGATGTCGGGCGACGGTGGATTCGCCATGCTGATGGGCGACTTCCTGACGCTGGTGCAGCACGATCTTCCGGTCAAGGTGGTGCTGTTCAACAACTCCTCCCTCGGCATGGTCGAGTTGGAGATGATGGTCTCCGGACTGCCCGCGTACGGCACCGCCAACGCCAACCCGGACTTCGCCGCCGTGGCCCGCGCCTGCGGGGCGTACGGGGTGCGGGTGGAGAAGCCCAAGCAGCTCGCCGGCGCGCTCAAGGACGCGTTCCGGCACAAGGGACCGGCCCTGGTGGACATCGTCACCGACCCCAACGCCCTGTCCATCCCGCCGAAGATCAGCGCCGAGATGGTCACCGGGTTCGCGCTGTCCGCCTCCAAGATCGTGCTGGACGGCGGGGTCGGCCGCATGGTCCAGATGGCCCGCTCCAACCTGCGCAACGTGCCCCGCCCCTGACACCACCCGGACCGGGGAGCGGATTTCGGCCAGTTTCACGGCCCGTGACGGTCCGCCGACCGACTGTGCCGGACGCGGCGGTGCGGCCGTCACGGGGCGTCAGCGGCGTCAGAGGGCCGCCCGGAAGGCCGTCCTCAGGTTCCCGCGGCCGCCCCGCCCCCGGGTGCGGCGGGCCCCGGGGATGGCCGAACCGCCGGTCATCGCTCCGGTGCCAGGACTGGCCGTTGGTCCACTGGGCAAGCATCCCCCGTGAACGTGTTCGACCAGGAGGGGCAGGGTTCGAGCGGCGTGCGGGCGGGGGCCATGAAGAGGCAGGCACGAGGGGGCGGTCCCGTGACCACCGGGACCCCCTCCGCGGAACCGGGGGACGGTACGGGGGAGACCCCGGGGGAAGTCCCGGGCGGCGCCCGGGAGACGGTGGGCACGGCGGCGACCGCGGGGGAGCCGGGGCGCGCGCAGACCACCGGTGAGCTCCGGTCCGTACGGGCCACCGGGGAGCCACCGGGGCGTCTGGTGCGCCTTCCCGCCGACGATTCCTTATGGGAGGGGCGGGAGCGGCGCGGCGGGCGCGGCCGGGTCGTGGAGCCGCCGCAGCGGCTGTGGCGCAGGCTCGGGCGGGCGGATCTGCGCTCCGTGCCCGAGGCCCGCAGGGAGCTGCGCGAGCTGCTGCGGGACTGGGGCAAACCCGGACGCTCGGAGATCGCCGAGCTGCTCACCAGCGAACTGGTCACCAACGCGCTCGTGCACACCGACGACGACGCCGTCCTCACCGCGGTCGTGGTGCCCGGCGGACTCCGGGTGGAGGTACGGGACTTCGTGCCCCGAAGACCCAAGGTGCGCACCCCGGACCCGGACGACGACACCCATGGCCGGGGCATGGTCCTGGTGGAGTCCCTCGCGGACGCCTGGGGCGTACGGCCGCACGGGGTCGGCAAGTCGGTGTGGTTCGAACTGGGTGCCGAGGCGGCGTGAGGGGCGTGAGCGGCGACGGCCGGGGGCCGGGCACGGACATGGGCCGGGGGTGCGACCCGTACGATCGCACCCCCGGCCCATGAAGTCCGGTCCCACCTAGCCGAACTGCTGCTCCATCTCCTTGAGCTTGCGCTCCAGGGAGTCCAGTCGGGGCAGGGCCATGGTGTCGTCCTCGGCGGTGAGGTCGACGGTCACCGGCTCGGACCCTTTGGCCAGGGACTCAGACCCTTTGCGGACCGGCTGGAGGGAGGGACGGGAGGGCACCGGCAGCTGTTCCGCGGTCGCTATGGCAGGCTCCGCGGTGGTGGCGCCCGAGGAGCCGCGCTCCACCGCCTGCACCTCGACCTGCCGGCCGCCGACCCGGTTCACGAAGCGGCCGTGGCCCCGGCTGATGGCCTTGAGCTGGGCGCGCTCCATCCGCTGCTGCTCGCGCCTGCGCTGGCGCGACTGCTCCTTCTGCCGGTTGTCCTCGCGGACCTCCTCGACCGCCTCGTCCAGGCTGCGCACGCCCTCCAGGAGCATCAGCGACCACGCCCGGTAGGTCTCGCGGGGGGCGCGCAGCCAGCGCACGATGCGGATCTGCGGCAGCGGGCGCGGCACCAGGCCCTGCTCGCGCAGCGCGGCGCGGCGGGTCTGCTTCAGCGCGCGGTCGAACAGGACGGCCGCCGACAGGGACATGCCGGAGAAGAACTGCGGGGCGCCCGCGTGGTCGACGCCGCGCGGCGCGTGCACCCAGTTGAACCAGGCCGCGGCCGCGGCGAACATCCATACGAGGATGCGCGAGCCGAGGGCCGCGTCACCGTGGCTCGCCTCGCGCACCGCGAGGACGGAGCAGAACATGGCCGCGCCGTCGAGGCCGAACGGCACCAGGTACTGCCAGCCGTCGGTCAGGCCCAGGTTCTGCTCGCCGAAGCCGACGAGGCCGTGGAAGGACAGCGCGGCCGCCACCGCCGCACAGCAGAACAGCAGCACGTAGGAGGCGGTGCCGTAGATGGCCTCCTTGCGCCGGCGGCGCTCCTCGCTGCGCTCCCAGGAGTCGTCCGCACTCGCGTTCTCCCCGGAGGAGCGCTTTCCGCGCGCGAGCACCGCTACCGCCGCCACCATGCCCAGGAGCAGTACGGCGCCCGGAAGCAGCCAGTTCAGCGATATGTCGGTCAGTCTCATCAGGGGTCCCTTGCATTGGGATAGGGCGTAACGCCCGCCATATTGACCCACTCCGGGCGGCCCTCAGGGGGTTTCGCGGCAAGAGGCCGCCAAGAGGGTGCGAGGGGATGCCCGGGGACGGCGATCTGCTCGAACTGCCGCATGAGGGGCGGGAGTTGAGTTCGAATAAGACTACCCGTACGGATGGTTCAACGGAAAGTTCCTGCGAGCGGTGAGGAAGTGGTGAATCACCTGTCCGTACGCGGCGGCCCGATTCGAGTTGATCTTAGTGGACCGCGAGGGCCCGATCGCCCCCCGAACGCCCCTTGATCGCCTTCGGTCGACCTCGATCGAGTTTGACGTACCGCTCGGTACGTCTAGGGTGCTTGACGAACAACCGACAACCCGTCGTTAATGACCCCAAGTACCGACAAGCCGCCAGGAGGACCCCGTGAGGCAGGGCGTGCAGGGCTCCGCGGCGGCGTACACGCACAGTGAGGGACTGGTTCCGGGCCCGCGCAGGCCCGAGGGCGAGCGGCCCGTGATCCAGCGGGCCTCGGTGCGCGGGCAGATCCTGGAGGCGCTGCGCACGGCACTGGTCGCGGGCGAGCTGAAGCCGGGCGAGGTGTACTCGGCGCCGGTGCTCGGGGACCGCTTCGGGGTCTCGGCGACGCCCGTGCGCGAGGCGATGCAGCAGCTGGCCCTGGAGGGCGCCGTCGAGGTGGTCCCCAACCGCGGGTTCCGGGTCGTCGAGCGGGGCGCGCGGGAGCTGGCCGAGCTGGCGGAGGTGCGGGAGCTGCTGGAGGTCCCAGTGATGCTGCGGCTGGCCCGTACGGTCCCGGCCGCGCGCTGGGCCGAGCTGCGGCCGCTCGCGCAGGACACGGTCCGGGCGGCGGCGTCCGGCTGCCCCGCGACGTACGCCGAGTCCGACCGCGCCTTCCACCGCGCGATGCTGGCCTTCTCCGGCAATGACGAACTGGTCCGCATCGCCTGCGACCTCCACCGCCGCGCCCAGTGGCCCCTGGTCGGGGGCCCCGTCCGGCACGCCCGCGCGGACCTCGTCGCGGACGCGGCGGAACATGTCTCGCTGCTGGAGGCGCTGGTGGTCCGGGACCTCGAGGTGGTACGGGAACTGGTGGCGGAGCACTTCGCGGGCGCGGCCTGAGCACCCCGCGCCCCGCACGCCCCCCGCTCACGCCGTGGCAGGCCCCGCCGCCGGGGGCGCGAGCTGCGCCGCCAGCCAGGTCGGCACGCCCCCCAGGAGGCGGAACAGCCGCCGCGCCTCGTCCCGCAGCCGGGTCGCCGCCGGTTCGTCCTCCGTGTCGGCCAGGGACACCAGCGCGGGCGCCGTACCCACGAGGTAGCCCAGTTCCTCCCGGATCCGCAGGGACTCGGCGAACCCGTGCCGCGCCTCCGCCAACTCCCCGTCCCGCAGGGCGAGTCCGGCGAGATGGCGCCAGGTGAACGACAGCAGCAGCGGATCGGCGTGCGCGGTCGCGCCCGCGTGCGCCCGGCGGTACGCGGCGCGCGCCGCCTGCGGGGAGCGGGACAGGTTCTCCGCGAGCAGCCCCCGCCGGAAGTCCAGCAGCGCCCGCCCCGCCGCCCCCGGCGGGATCAGCGCCGCCGCCCGCCCGAGCGCGGCCCGCGCCTCGTCCACCCGGTCCCGGATGCCGTGCAGCGTCGCGGCGTACGCGAGCTGCCCGCGCTCGCAGGCGGCGGCGCCCCGCTCCTCGTCGGTGTGCGCGAGCGCCTCCGCCGTACGCAGCGCGTCCTCCGCGTCCGCCCAGCCGCCCTCCGTGTACAGGCAGCGCTCCACGAGCAGCAGCGCCCGTTGCAGCGCCGCGCCCGGCGTGTCCGGTGGCAGCAGGGCCGCGGCGTCGGCCCAGCAGGCCCGCGAGCGCAACCGCCATACCGCGGTCTGGAGAGGATCGTCACCGGCGGTCGTTCCGTTCCCAGACATGGCGGTATACGCCACGTTGACCTCCCCAGGCACGCCATCGGGCTGTTGAGTGGTGGCGGCATTCCAGCATCGATCGCCACGCCTGGCCAAGGGGGTGGGTGAAAGATTTCACAAAGTCGTGGGGGCGGGGCGCGGACCCGGTTCGTCCGCTTCGCCCCGTCCGGCTCAGCTCATCCGCAGTGCCAGGAAGAAATCGAGCTTGTCCTCCAGGCGCGACAGGTCCCGTCCCGTCAACTGCTCGATCCGCCCGACGCGGTAGCGCAGCGTGTTGACGTGCAGGTGCAGCCGGGTGGCGCAGCGGGTCCAGGAGCCGTCGCAGTCGAGGAACGCCTCCAGGGTCGGTATCAGCTCCGCGCGGTGCCGGCGGTCGTAGTCCGTCAGCGGGTCGAGCAGCCGGGCCGTGAAGGCGCGGCGCACATCGTCCGGCACGAACGGGAGCAGCAGCACATGGCTGGCCAGCTCCTGGTGCCCGGCCGCGCAGACCCGCCCCGGCCGGGCCGCCGCCACCCGGCGGGCGTGCCGCGCCTCCTCCAGGGCGCCGCGCAGGCCCTCCGCGGAGTGCACGGCCGCGCTGACGCCGAGCGTGAGCCGCCCGTCGCCGTCCAGGCCCGCCGACAGCGGCTCACGCACCACCTGGAGCAGCGCGTCGGCGAGCAGCCCGGTCTCCGCGCCCTCCCGGTCCGCGGCGACGGCCGGTACGGCGGGCAGCGGCACCAGCGCCACCGCCTCGTCCCCGGTGTGCGCCACGGCGATCCGGTCGGCGGGCTCGGGGCCGGTCGCCGACGGGTCGACCAGCACCTCCTCCAGCAGCGACTGGGCCACCGGGCCGCCCTCGATCTCCTCGCCGTCCCACTCCACCCGGGCCACCACGACCTGCCAGTGCGGGGCCGCGCCGAGACCGGGCAGCAGCACCGGCGCGGCCACCCGCAGCCGGGCCGCGATCTCCGCGGGCGCGGCACCGGTCTGCACCAGCTCCAGGACCTCCTGGGCGAGCCGCCGCCGTACCGTACGGGCCGCCTCCCGGCGGTCGCGCTCCACGGCGATCAGCTGCGTGACGCCCTGGAGCAGATCCATCCGCTGCCCGTCCCAGTCGCTCGCGTCGGCCTCGACGGCCAGCAGCCAGTCCGACAGCACCGTCTCGCGCACATCGCGCGCGGCGCCCGGGGTACGTCCCGAGGAGCGGATCGGGAAGAGCGAGTACGTCGTACCGTCCAGCTGGACCCGGTGCGGGCCGCGGCGGCCGGTGCGGGTGGCGGCCAGCTGCTCGGCGGCCAGCCGGGCGCAGGTACCGGCGGGCAGCTCGGGGCCCGCCACCTTGGAACCGGCGATCAGCCGGCCGGTGGGGGAGAGCACCCAGGCGCGCAGGTCGAGATCGCTGCCGAGCAGGTCGAGCACCACATCGGGGCCGCCGCCCGCCGGGCCCGAGGTCATCATCCTGCGGTGCCGGTCCACCACGGCGGCCAGGTCCCCGGCGCGCTCGCCGGACACCTGTCGTACGACATGCTCGGTGACCGTCGCGAAGGCCACCGACTCGTCCACCGCGAGCAGCGGCAGCCGGTGCTTGGCGCAGGCCGCGATCAGGTCCTCCGGCACCCCGCCCAGCTCGGCGGTGCCCGCCGCGAGGGCCGCCACCTGGGCCTGCACCAGCAGGCGCACGAAGGGTTCGGAGTCCGCCTCGTCGCGCCGCCAGGCCAGGCCCGTCAGCACCAGCTCCCCGCCGGCGAGGTAGCGGCTCGGGTCCCGCAGGTCGGTCGTCATCACACCGCGCACCGAGCGGTCCAGCTCGTCCTCGCCGCCGAGCAGCAGCAGGCCCAGCGCGTCGGTGTCCAGCAGTGCGCGCAGCCGCATCTCAGTTGCCGCCGTTTCTGTGTCTCGAAACCTACGATGGATCTTCGGAGGGTGACGGGGGAGTGACCGTTTCCCCGGGAAAACGGAGAGGTTACCGATGTCCTCCGTTCATACGAATCTACAAGATGCTTCCCCTGGCCAGCGAACTCCTTCATGGTTTCAGTGACTGACCCTGTCGGAGTACCCGGCGGTGTACTGACTCCACTCCACGTCAACACGACAGGAACGAGCCGGGCCCGCCGCACACGGATTGGCTCAAATCCGCAGAACCACGAGACGAAGAAGAGAGCCGGTCATGGACTTCCTTCGCCCCGCCAGCTGGGAGGAGGCGCTCGCCGCGAAGGCCGAGCATCCCACCGCTGTGCCGATCGCGGGTGGCACCGATGTGATGGTCGAGATCAACTTCGACCACCGCAGGCCCGAGTACCTGCTCGACCTCAACCGCATCGGCGATCTCTACGAATGGGAGACCGGCGAGGACTCCGTGCGGCTGGGCGCCTCCGTGCCCTACAGCACGATCATGGAACAGCTCCGTGCCGAGTTGCCGGGCCTCGCGCTCGCCTCGCACACGGTCGCCTCCCCGCAGATCCGCAACCGCGGCGGCGTCGGCGGCAACCTCGGCACGGCCTCGCCCGCCGGTGACGCCCACCCCGCCCTCCTCGCCGCGGGCGCCGAGGTCGAGGTGGCGTCGGCGGCACGCGGCACCCGGATGATCCCGATCGACGACTTCTACACCGGCGTCAAGCGCAACGCGCTCCAGCCGGACGAGCTGATCCGCGCCGTCCATGTGAACAAGGCGGACGGCCCCCAGCAGTACTCCAAGGTGGGCACCCGCAACGCCATGGTCATCGCCGTGTGCGCCTTCGGCCTCGCCCTGCACCCGGGGACCCGTACCGTGCGCACCGGCATCGGCTCGGCCGCGCCCACACCGGTGCGCGCCAAGGCCGCCGAGGAGTTCCTGAACGCGGCGCTCGCGGAGGGCGGCTTCTGGGACAACGGGAAGATCATCACCCCCGCCGTCGCCAAGCAGTTCGCGGACCTGTGCGCCGCCGCCTGCAATCCGATCGACGACGTCCGGGGCACCGCGAGCTACCGCAGGCACGCGGTCGGCGTCATGGCCCGCCGGACCCTGACCTGGACCTGGGAGTCGTACCGCGGCACCCGCCACACCGAGGGAGCTGCGTGATGCGCGTCAACTTCACCGTCAACGGACGCCCGCAGGAGGCCGACGACGTCTGGGAGGGCGAGTCCCTGCTCTACGTGCTGCGCGAGCGGCTCGGCCTGCCCGGCTCCAAGAACGCCTGCGAACAGGGCGAGTGCGGCTCCTGCACGGTACGGCTCGACGGCGTGCCGGTGTGCTCCTGTCTGGTCGCGGCCGGACAGGCCGAGGGCCGGGACGTGGTGACCGTCGAGGGCCTCGCCGACCACGCCCGGCAGCGCGCCTGCGGCGGCTCGGACGGCGTCCCCCTGGACGCGGCCAAGGGCTGGGCGGCCAAGGGCGGCACCGACTCCCAGGCCGGTGAGGGCGTCGAACTCGCCCCGATCCAGCAGGCGTTCATCGACGCGGGCGCCGTCCAGTGCGGCTTCTGCACCCCGGGCCTGCTCGTCGCCTCCGACGAACTCCTGGAGCGCCACCCGAACCCGTCCGACGCCGACATCCGCGAGGCCCTGTCGGGCAACCTGTGCCGCTGCACGGGCTACGAGAAGATCATGGACGCGGTCCGGCTGGCCGCCGCCCGCCAGTCCGAGGGGGTCTGACATGCCGGCCAACGGAATTCCCACGAAGATCACCCAGGGCTCGGGCACCAAGGGCGGCATCGGCGAGTCCACCCTGCGCCCCGACGGCACCCTCAAGGTCACCGGCGAGTTCGCCTACTCCTCGGACATGTGGCACGAGGACATGCTGTGGGGCCAGATCCTGCGCTCCACCGTCGCGCACGCCGAGATCGTCTCCATCGACACCGCCGAGGCCCTCGCCCTGCCCGGCGTCTACGCCGTCATGACGTACGACGACCTGCCCACCGAGGTGAAGCACTACGGCCTGGAGATCCAGGACACCCCGGTCCTCGCGCACGGCAAGGTGCGCCACCACGGGGAGCCGGTCGCGATCGTCGCCGCCGACCACCCGGAGACCGCCCGGCGCGCCGCCGCCAAGATCAAGGTGGAGTATCGCGAACTCCCCGTGATCACCGACGAGATGTCGGCCCTCGGCCCCGACGCCGTCCTCGTCCACGAGCACCGCGACGACCACCACATCGGGCATGTCGACCACCCGAACATCGTGCACCGCCAGCCCATCGTGCGCGGCGACGCCGCCGCGGCCGCCGCCCGGGCCGATGTGATCGTCACGGGCGAGTACACCTTCGGCATGCAGGACCAGGCGTTCCTCGGCCCCGAGTCCGGGCTCGCGGTGCCCGAGGAGGACGGCGGCGTCCACCTCTACATCGCCACCCAGTGGCTGCACTCCGACCTGCGCCAGATCGCGCCCGTGCTCGGACTGCCCGAGCGCAAGGTGCGGATGACGCTGTCCGGCGTCGGCGGCGCGTTCGGCGGGCGCGAGGACCTGTCCATGCAGATCCACGCCTGTCTGCTGGCGCTGCGCACCGGCAAGCCCGTCAAGATCGTCTACAACCGCTTCGAGTCCTTCTTCGGACACGTCCACCGCCACCCGGCCAAGCTGTACTACGAGCACGGCGCCACCCGCGACGGCAAACTGACCCACGTCAGGTGCCGGATCGTCCTGGACGGCGGCGCCTACGCCTCCGCCTCCCCGGCCGTCGTCGGCAACGCCTCCTCGCTGAGCATCGGGCCGTACGTCGTGGATGACGTCGACATCGAGGCCATCGCCCTCTACACCAACAACCCGCCCTGCGGCGCGATGCGCGGCTTCGGCGCGGTCCAGGCGTGCTTCGCGTACGAGGCCCAGATGGACAAGCTGGCGAAGGAACTCGGCCTGGACCCCGTCGAGTTCAGGCAGCGCAACGCCATGGAGCAGGGCACGGTCATGCCCACCGGGCAGCCGGTCGACTCCCCGGCGCCGGTCGCCGAACTGCTGCGCCGCGTCAAGGCGATGCCGCTGCCGCCCGAGCGCCAGTGGGAGTCCAGCGAGGGCGCCGACGTACGGCAGCTGCCCGGCGGCCTGTCCAACACCACGCACGGCGAGGGCGTCGTACGGGGGATCGGCTACGCGGTCGGCATCAAGAACGTCGGCTTCTCCGAGGGGTTCGACGACTACTCCACCGCCAGGGTGCGCATGGAGGTGATCGCGGGCGAGCCCGTCGCCACCGTGCACACCGCGATGGCGGAGGTCGGCCAGGGCGGTGTCACCGTGCACGCCCAGATCGCCCGCAGCGAGCTCGGCGTCGCCCAGGTCACCATCCACCCCGCCGACACCCAGGTGGGCTCGGCGGGTTCGACCTCCGCCTCCCGGCAGACGTACGTCACCGGCGGCGCCGTCAAGAACGCCTGCGAGCTGGTCCGCGAACGGGTCCTGGACATCGGCCGGCGCAAGTTCGGCTCCTACCACCCCGCCTGGGCCACCGCCGAACTCCTGCTGGAGGGCGGCAAGGTCGTCACCGACGGCGGCGAGGTGCTCGCCGATCTGGTGGACGTCCTGGAGGACGAGGCGGTGGAGCTGGAGGAGGAGTGGCGGCACCGGCCGACCGAGGCCTTCGACCTGCGCACCGGGCAGGGCAACGGCCATGTCCAGTACTCCTTCGCCGCGCACCGCGCCGTGGTCGAGGTCGACACCGAACTCGGCCTCGTCAAGGTCATCGAACTGGCCTGCGCCCAGGACGTCGGCAAGGCGCTCAACCCGCTCTCCGTCGTCGGGCAGATCCAGGGCGGCACCACGCAGGGCCTGGGCGTCGCGGTGATGGAGGAGATCATCGTGGACCCGAAGACCGCGAAGGTCAGGAACCCCTCCTTCACGGACTACCTGATCCCGACCATCCTCGACACGCCGACCATCCCGGTCGACGTCCTCGAACTCGCCGACGAGCACGCCCCG
Organism: Streptomyces sp. LaBMicrA B280; assembly: GCF_049222185.1. NCBI lineage: Bacteria > Bacillati > Actinomycetota > Actinomycetes > Kitasatosporales > Streptomycetaceae > Streptomyces > Streptomyces sp. LaBMicrA B280. Next base: position 220,549 of record NZ_JBMJCT010000001.1, read on the forward strand.
TACGGGCTGCGCGGCATCGGCGAGGCCCCGACCCTGTCCTCCACCCCGGCCGTCCTCGCGGCGATCCGCAACGCGACCGGCCTGGAGCTGGACAGGACGCCGGTACGCCCGGAGCACCTGACGGGCACGGCCCGATAGCAGCCCCGCCGCCGCGGGCACGCGTGTCTCCTCAAGCCTCATGGGCCCGGGCGGCACGGCTGGTCGCGGCGGCGCCCCGGGCCGGGCAATCGCTCACCCCCGGCCCTCACCACCCACACGTGCCACACCGGGCCGTCCCCCGGGTTATGTGCACATCCCAAATCCCGTTCAGCTCAAAGGAGTTGACCGGGTGCCCCTGTGAACCTTGGGAGACGGCACCATGACCCAACCATCAGTGGAGCCCAGGACCACGGCCGAGGACGCCGGTGACGGCAGCCGCGTCCCGGCCGGCCGGTCCTGGCTCGACCGGTACTTCCACATATCCCGGAGAGGATCCACGGTCGCGCGTGAGGTGCGCGGCGGGCTCACCACCTTCATGGCGATGGCCTACATCCTCCTCCTCAACCCCCTGATCCTGTCCGGCAAGGACGTCCAGGGCGACACCCTCGGCCAGAAGGCCCTGATCACCGCGACCGCGTTCGCCGCGGCCCTCACCACCCTGCTGATGGGCTTCGTCGGCAAGGTGCCCCTCGCGCTCGCCGCCGGCCTCTCGGTCTCCGGGGTGCTGTCCGCGCAGGTCGTGCCCAACATGACCTGGCCGCAGGCGATGGGCATGTGCGTGCTCTACGGCGTCGTCATCATGCTGCTGGTCGTCACCGGCCTGCGCGAGATGATCATGAACGCGATCCCGCTCGCGCTCAAGCACGGCATCACCATGGGCATCGGCCTGTTCATCGCCCTCATCGGCTTCTACAAGTCCGGCTTCGTGCACCAGGGCAAGGGCACCCCGCTGAGCCTCGGTCCCGCGGGCCAGCTCACCGGCTGGCCGGTGCTGCTCTTCGCCGGGACCCTGCTGCTGATCTTCATGCTCCAGGCCCGCAACATCCCCGGCGCCATCCTCATCGGCATCGTCTCCGGCACGGTCGCCGCCGCCGTCCTCAACGGGCTCGGCGTCATCGACCCCCGCCAGTGGGCGTCCGGCGCGCCCGAACTGCACGGCGGCGCCGTCTCGATGCCGGACTTCTCGCTCTTCGGGCACATCGGCTTCGGCGGCTGGGACAAGGTCGGCGGGATGACCATCGCGGTGATCGTCTTCACCCTGGTGCTGGCCGGGTTCTTCGACGCGATGGCCACCATCATCGGCGTCGGCACGGAGGCCGGGCTTGCCGACGACAAGGGGCGGATGCCGGGCCTGTCCAAGGCGCTGTTCATCGACGGGGCGGGCGGTGCGATCGGCGGACTGACCGGCGGCTCCGGCCAGACGGTCTTCATCGAGTCGGCGACCGGCGTCGGCGAGGGCGCCCGCACGGGACTCGCCTCCGCGGTGACCGGACTGCTCTTCGCGGCCTGCCTGTTCTTCACCCCGGTGACCGCGATCGTCCCGCAGGAGGTGGCCTCCGCGGCGCTGGTGGTCATCGGCGCGATGATGCTGATGAACGCGCGGCACGTGGACTGGGGCGACCGGGCCACGGCGATCCCGGTCTTCCTGACCGTCGTCCTGATGCCGTTCACGTACACGATCACCACGGGGGTCGCGGCGGGAGTCATCTCCTACACGGCCATCAAGGTGGCGCAGGGCAGGGCGCGCGAGATCGGCGCGTTCATGTGGGGCCTGACGGTCATCTTCCTCGTGTACTTCGCGCTGCACCCCGTCGAGAGCTGGCTCGGCGTCCACTAGCGCCACGCCCTTCACCGGCAACCACCCTTTGAGGAGACCGACAGATGCTGGACATCGCCGAGGAGTTGAACCGTTGGGTCGGCCAGGGGCGTGACTTCGCGGTCGCCACCGTCGTGGCGGTCGGCGGCAGCGCGCCCCGGCAGCCCGGCGCCGCGCTCGCGGTGGACGCCGACGGCACCGCCATCGGCTCGGTCTCCGGCGGTTGTGTGGAGGGCGCGGTGTACGAGCTGTGCCGACAGGCGCTGAAGGACGGCGAGACCGTCCTCGAACGCTTCGGGTACAGCGACGAGGACGCCTTCGCGGTCGGCCTGACCTGCGGCGGCGTCATCGACATCCTGGTGACTCCGGTCCGGGCGGACGACCCCGCCCGGCCGGTGATCGCGGCCACGCTGGCCGCCGCCGCCGGTGGCCGGGCGGCGGCGCTCGCCCGGATCGTTGCGGGCCCGCTCGCCCGGATCGTGGCGGGCCCGGCCGGCCTCCCCGGCCGCGCCCTGCTCGTGCGGCCCGACGGCTCGTACGACGGCGGTTACGGCGCCCACCCCGAGCTGGACCGCACCGTCGCCGCCGAGGCCCGCGCCCTTCTGGACGGGGGCCGCACCGGGACCCTGGAGATCGGCGCCCGGGGCGCGCGCTGCGGGGCGCCGGTCACCGTCCTGGTGGAGTCCTCCGTGCCCCCGCCCCGGATGATCGTCTTCGGCGCGATCGACTTCGCCTCGGCCCTGGTCCGGGTCGGCAAGTTCCTCGGCTACCACGTCACCGTGTGCGACGCCCGCCCGGTCTTCGCCACCCGCACCCGCTTCCCGGAGGCCGACGAGATCGTGGTCGAGTGGCCCCACACCTATCTGGAGCGCACCGGGACCGACGGCCGTACCGTCCTGTGCGTCCTCACCCATGACGCCAAGTTCGACGTACCGCTCCTGAAGGTGGCGCTGCGCCTCCCGGTCGCCTACGTCGGCGCGATGGGCTCCCGCCGCACCCACCTCGACCGCGCCCGCCGCCTGCGCGAAGTCGGCCTCACCGAGCGCGAGTTGGCCCGCCTGCGGTCCCCGATCGGCCTGGACCTCGGCGCCCGTACGCCCGAGGAGACGGCCCTGTCGATCGCCGCAGAGATCATCGCCACCCGCCGCGGCGGCACCGGCACCACCCTGACCGGCGGCCACACCCCGATCCACCACGACCCGACACCCCACCCCCGCATCGACTCGGTGGCATGACCCCACCCATATCGCCCGCCCGGCCCGGCCCCTGAAACCTGGCCCACCGCGAACCGCCGGTCCACCGCGAACTGCCGGGCCCTCCTGACACCCGAGCCCGCGCGTGCCGCCCCCGGCCTGCCGCGCCCCAAGCCCCGCCCGCCCCGAGAGCCCCGGGCCCTCGCGCGCCTCCGGTTCCTGAGAGACGCGGGCTGCCGCGTGCCGCTTGGTCCGGTGAAACCCCCGGCTGCCGTGTGTCGCTTGACCCGGTGAAATCCCGGCCGCCGCACGCCGCTCGGCCTGGTGAGACCCCGGCCACCGCACGCCGCTCGGCCCCTGCGGAATCCGGGCCTTCGCGTGTCGCCCGGCTCCGAGGAATCCGGGTCGCCGTATGCCGCTCGGTCCCCGTGAATCCTGAACTGCCGTGTGCCGCTCGGCACGGCGAAGCCCCGGCCCCCGGTGTGTCCCCCGGTCTTCGGGAGACCGGGCCCCCGCGCGTCGTCCGGCCCCGAGAGCCCGGGGTCGCCGTGTGCTGCTCGGCCCCTGCGAAACCTGAGCTGCCGTGTGCCGCCCGGCCCCCGACCGCCCCGGGCCTTCGGGTGCTGCCCCCCGAAAAGCGATTGCCGTCCGTCCCGGGCCCTGTGTTCCATGAGGGCATGGTCTCCCTCGACCGGCTGGTCGCCTTCTCGGTGTTGGCCCTTGTGCTGATCGTGATACCCGGTCCGAGCGTGCTCTTCGTCGTCGGGCGGGCCCTCGCGCACGGTCGTCGGGCCGCGCTGACCACGGTCGCCGGGAACACCCTCGGCGCGTACGTCCTCGTCGCCGCCGTGGCCCTCGGCATCGGACCGGTGGTGGAACGCTCGGTCCCGCTCTTCACCGCGCTCAAGCTCGCGGGCGCCGCCTACCTGGTCCACCTCGGCGTCAAGGCATGGCGGCAACGCGGTTCGCTGCGGGCCGCGTTCGCTCGGTCCGGCCCCCCGCGGCGAGGTGGTCTGCGTACCCTCGGCGAGGGCTTCGCGGTCGGTGTGGCGAACCCCAAGACGATGGTGTTCTTCGCCGCCGTACTGCCCCAGTTCGTGGACCGCGCCCAGGGGCACGTGCCCCTCCAGATGCTGCTGCTCGGCCTGGTCTTCAATGTCATCGCGCTGGTCTCGGACAGCGTCTGGGGCCTCGTCGCCTCCGCCGCCCGCGACTGGTTCGCCCGCTCGCCCCGCCGGCTGTCCGCGGTCGGCGGCGTCGGCGGACTGGCGATGATCGGCCTGGGCGTGACCGTGGCGGTGACGGGCCGCAAGGACTGAACTCCCGCCCCGGTCAAGGCCTTCGGCGGGCCAACCGCCCGACGTCACTCGGTGCGCAGTGCGATCGCCGTACGGGTCCGGGCCGCCCAGCCGGCCGGGACCAGCGCGCCCAGTATCGCGAGCGTGACCCCGCCCAGCCCCAGCAGGAGCAACTGGACCGGCGTGTACACCTCCAGGACCGGCGGTGGCATACGGGTGCCGACCGCGTGCCCCATGACCGGGACGACGAGGCGGTGCAGCGCCCAGCCCGCCGGCACCCCCAGCAGCGCGCCGCTCGCGCCGACCGCGGTCACCGAGGCGAGCACCAGGCCGACGGTCTGCCGCGGTGTCATACCGATCGCCTTGCAGACGCCCAGCTCATGGACGCGTTCCCGGGTGTCCAGGACGACGGAGTCGAGTACACCGAGTCCGGCGACGCAGACAAGCATGAGGGTGAGCAGCACCGCGATGGCGTCCATGACGAGGAGGACCCCCTTGTGCTCCGCCGGGGAGACGGTCGTCGCGTCGCCGCCCAGCGGACGCACCACCGCCGCGAGCCCGCGGGCGTACTCGTCCGCCGAAACGCCCGGCTCCAGTTCGAGGAAGAAGGAACTGGGCTCGGCCGCCGGGAAGTCGGCCATGTCCGCGTGGATCCGCATCCCGTCGCCCGAGGTGTCGAAGGACTCGCCCACGATCCGCAGATCGACGCTCCGGTTCCGGTAGGTCGTCCGCACCCTGTCACCGATCCGGGTACTGGTGCGTTCCAGGAACCGGGTGGGCACCACGACCTGCCCCTTGCCGGTGAGCCAGTGGCCGGAGAGCAGCTCGTAGCCGCCGTCGCGCGCGTCGCCCTGGTACAGATCGGCCCGGACCGGGCCGGAGACCCCGGCGACCAGGACCTCGGTCCGTAGCTTCCCGTAGTACGACTTCAGGCCGGGCCGCGACCTGATGGCGGACCGCACCCGCCCCGGGTCGGCCGCCCCCGCCCTGGACGTCCGGCTCGCGCCGCCGCTTACGGGAGACGGGACCGCCCCGCCGCCCACGGCGGGCGGCGGCGGGGCCCCCTCCGCCCACGGCGGGCGGCGGCGGGGCGGCGGCATCGCCCGGCCCGGCCGTCGTGACCGTGACCGCGGCCCGGCTCTCCGGATCCTGCGCCGCGCCGACCGCGCTCAGGGACGAGGTCAGCCCCACCGCGAAGGTCGCCGCGACCGTGCCGAACGCCACGGCGAGCAGCATCGCCAGCGCACGGACGGGATGGGTGAAGGGGGTGGCGAGACCATAGGTCACGGGCCGTGGCAGCGGCAGCCGCCGCAGCACCCGGTGTACCCGCCGCCCGCGCCCCGCGCGCGGCGCCCGGCCCACCGCGAGGGCCTCCACCGTACGGAGCCTCCCGGCCCGTCGCGCGGGAACCAGTGCCGCGAGCCCCACCACGAGCAGGGCGGCGGCCGGCACCGCCACGTCCACCCACCAGGCCACCGAGAGCGAGGCCGTGCCGTACACCGACGCCGTGTCCGCGAGCAGCGGCCCGGCCAGGAGGTCGCCCAGCAGGACCCCCAGGGCGATCCCGGCGCCGGCCGGAATCATCGCCTGGGCCACGTAGGCGCGGACGACCTCGCGCGGAGTGAAGCCGACGGCCTTGAGGACACCGATCCTGCGCAGACCGGTGCCGACCGCACCACTGACCACGCTGCCGACGATGACCACCGACAGCACGAGGCCGAGCACACCGAAGGCCAGCACGAACGGGATCGTCGCCGCCGCGCCCTGGTTCGCGGCGCGCCTGGTGTCCAGCCAGGACTGCGTACCCAGCAGCGCCCCCGGACCCACGGCCGCGGCGAGCTTCGCCCGGTCGGCGCGGATCTGCCCCGCGGTGGCCGCGGAGCCGAAGCGGTAGAGCATCTGGCTCGTGAGGCGACCGCCCCGCGACGCCAGCGCGTCGACCTGCGCCGGACTCGCCCAGGCGTCGGCGGTCCTGCCCACCGACACGGCGAAGCCGACGACCGAGAGGGCCGGGGCGTCCGCCGAGTCCGAGGCCCTGAGGGCGGAGCCGAGCTCGACGCCCGGCCCCTCGAACGACGCGCTGAGCACGATCTCGCCCGGCTCGCGCGCCCACCGGCCGGACCTCAGCTCCACGCGGTCCACGTCCGCGTTCGCGGCCGGCCGCCCGACCAGGGTCAGCGCCGGCAGCGGGAAACCCGCGCGGTCCACCGGGCGCAGCGTGAGGGCCGGGTACGGTCCCGCGGCGGCGGTGACGCCGGTCAGCTTCCCGGTCCGCGCCAGCCCTGCCGCACTCGTCCTCGCCGGATCGAACTCGGCGGTGAGATGCGCGCCCCGCTGCCGGGCGAAGGCGTGGTCGAAGGGCGCGGCCGAGGCGGCCATCAGCGACCCGGCGACGACGGCCGAGGCCACGGCCATCATCGTGGCCACGGCGACGACCACGGTCCGGGTGCGCCGCCGCCCCACCCCGGAGCGGACGACCCGGCCCAGCGCGCGATTCCCGGACCGGCTCATCGGGCGGCCCGCGCGGGCGTGTCGAGGGCGAGGCGCCCGTCGACCAGGTGGATCGTGCGGCTCGCGCATGCCTGCGCCAGCGCCGGGTCATGGGTCACCAGCACGATGGTCTGGCCGCCGCGGTGCAGGTCGTCCAGCAGATCGCGGACATCGTGGCCCGAGGCGGTGTCGAGCGCGCCGGTGGGTTCGTCGGCGAGCAGCAGCGCGGGCCGGTTGATCAACGCCCGTGCGATACCGACGCGTTGGCGCTCCCCTCCGGACAGCCGGCCCGGGTGGGCGCGGGCATGCCTCTGGATGCCCAGCCGCTCCATGAGCTCATCGGCGCGGGCCGCGGTGGCGCGTCGGCCGCCCCCGGCCAGCTGGGCCGGCAACTGGATGTTGTCGGCGACGGTGAGGTCGTCGAGGAGATGGAAGAACTGGAAGACGATGCCGATGTGCGCGCGGCGGAACCTGGCGAGGGAGTGCTCGCTCAAGCGGTCGATCCGCCGCCCGGCCACGGTCACGGTGCCGTCCGTCGGCCTGTCCAGCCCGGCGACGAGGTTCAGCAGCGTGGACTTGCCGCTGCCGGAGGGGCCCGTCACGGCGAGGGCCTCGCCCTCGGCGACACCGAGCGTGAGCGGTCCGAGCGCCGGGGCACCGGCGCCGTCGTAGCGCTTCGCCACGCCCTCGAGTTCGATCACTTGGCTCATACGGCTTGTCCGTCCTTGCGGTCGCGGGAGACACATGTCGTTGCCGGCCCAGCGAACCTAGAAGCGGGGGCCCGCGGCGCGCGTCGGCCGCACAGCCGACATCGAGGCCTTCCTGCGGCGGGGCCCCTCGGGCAGCCCTCCTCAAGGAGTAGTCCTCGGGGACAACCCCCTGGTCGTGCGGGTGGACGTGGGCGGGGCGCCGAGCACACCACAATGTGCGGATGGAGACGGAAGCCCCGCGCGGCCGGTGGCACAAGCTGGTCGACGCGCTGCGCCCCGAGGCGAAGGCCGCCCCGCCGACCGGGCGGGCGGTGCGCGTCGACGCGGCGCTGGCGCTCGCCCTGACCGCCGTCGCCCTGTTCGTCGCGCTGCGCCATCCCGGCAGTGGGCCGCTGGACACCGCACCGCCCACGGTCGACGTGGGGACCGGGGTGCCGGCCCCGCCGCCGCCCGGCCCGGACCGGGCCCCCGTCGCGCAGCACCTTCCCCCCGTACCCTGGGTCCTCGTCGTCCTGTCGACGCTGCCGCTGGCACTGCGGCGCCGGTACGCGCTGACCGTCTTCATGACCGTGCTGGCCGCGGCCCTGGCCATCGGCGACGCCGCCTCCTGGATCACCGTCACGGCCTGTGTCGTCGGCGCCTACAGCGCCGTCGTGCACAGCCGTTTCCGGGTCATGGCGATCGCCGTCCTGGTGGCCGCCGCCCTGCTGTCCGGCTTCGCCTTCCGGCACGCGGACCCCGTGGTCCCCGGATGGTCGAGCCCGGGCTTCGTCCTGCTGGTGGCCGGGATGCTGGCCAGCCTCGTCCGCCTGCTCCAGCTGCGGCTGACCGCGAGCCGGGACCGGATCACCGAGCTGAAGGCGGCTCAGGAGGCGGCCGAGCGGCGGGCCGTGGCGGAGGAGCGCGCCCGGATCGCCGCCGAACTGCACGACGTGGTGAGCCACAATGTGAGCGTGATGGTGATCCAAGCGGGCGCGGCCCGCAAGGTGATGGACATGGCGCCCGAGCAGTCCAAGGAGGCCCTGCTCGCCGTCGAGGCGGGCGGCCGGGCGGCCATGGCCGAACTGCGCCATGTGATGGGCCTGCTGACGGCCCCGGACTATGAACGGCCCGACGGCCTGGAGCCCCAGCCCGGCCTCGCGCGGCTCGACGCGCTGGTCGCCCGGGTACGCGCCGCCGGGACACCCGTGGACCTCGACCTCTCGCTGCCGCCGCGACCGCTGCCACCGGGGGTGGACCTCGCGGCGTACCGCGTGGTGCAGGAGGCGCTCACCAACACGATCAAACACGCGCCCGGCGCGCAGGCGTACGTCCGCGTCGGCCACACCGACGACGGCCTGGAGATCGAGATCACGGACACGGGGGGCACGGACACCGGGGGCACGGAGACCGGAGGCAGGGACACCAGGGGCAGGGACACCAGGGGCACGGACGGCTCCCCGGCGGTGCGCGGCAGCGGCAGCGGCCGCGGCCACCTGGGACTGCGCGAGCGACTGGCCGTCTACCGGGGCGAGTTGACGACCGGCTCGACACCGGCCGGCGGCTACCGGGTCACGGCCCGCATCCCGAGGAGCGCGCGATGACGGCGGACCGGCCGGCGCTGCGCGCCGTCATCGCGGACGACCAGGCCCTCGTACGCACCGGCTTCAGGATGATCCTGGCCGCGGACGGCATCGAGGTGACGGCCGAGGCGGCCGACGGGGCCGAGGCCGTCGCCGCGGTGCGTGCCACACGGCCCGACATCGTCCTCATGGACATCCGGATGCCCGGCACGGACGGCATCGAGGCCACCCGGCTCATCCTCGACGGCGACGGCCCGCAGGAGACCCGGGTCGTCATCCTCACCACGTACGACCTCGACCACTACGTCTACGCCGCGCTCACGGCCGGCGCCAGCGGCTTCCTGCTCAAGAGCGTCACCCCCGAACACCTGGTCGCCGCGCTCCGCCTGGTGCGCGCCGGTGACGCGCTCCTCGCGCCCTCGATCACCCGTCGGCTGATCGAGCGCTTCGCCCGTCCCGAGGAACCCCGGACCCTCGCCCCCCACCGCGACCTGTCCGGCCTGACCCCGCGCGAACTGGAGGTGCTGCGACTGCTCGCGACCGGTCTCAGCAACGCCGAACTCGCCTCCCGGCTCTTCCTGAGCCACACCACGGTCAAGAGCCACGTCGGCCGCATCCTGTCGAAGCTGGACCTGCGCGACCGCGTCCAAGCCGTCGTCCTCGCCTATGAGACGGGCCTGATCACCCCGGGCCGAGGAGCCTGACGTCCGGCGCTCACGCCCGCCTGAGCAGCCGGTTCACTCCGCGCCCGAACACGACGCGGGCCATGCGCGTGACCACGCCGTCGAACGCCCGGGGCAGGAAACGCACCCGCAGCTCCTCCTGCCACACCACCCGGCTGCGGCCCCCGGGGCCCGGCACGACCTCGATCCGCGCCCAGCCGAGGACGACCCGGCCCCGCTTCTCCAGCCGGCACATCCCGCCCTCGTCGCCCGCGGGCGGGCGCCAGACGGTCACCTCCATGGTGTCGTCCAGGGCGAGCGGCCCGACGCCCGTGCGCGCCGTGAAGCGGGTGCCCACCTGGGTCGGGCCGGGGGTGAGCACCCTGATCCGGGTCAGCGGCACGGCGACGGTGTGGCGGGGCCACTCGGTGATCCGGCGCCACGCCTCGTCCAGCGGGAGCGGCACGGTCCGGGTGAGGGAGAAGGTCGGCACGTGCCGATCGTAGGCAATGACCCGCGCGCGCCCGGGAGTTCGGCCCCGGCTCACCCGGTCGGCCCATTTCGCGGGGCTCAGGGCCGGTAGACCTTGCCCGGCTCGGCCCTGCCCGGGGCGAGGAGCTGGGGGACCGTCACGAAGGTGTACCCGCGCTTCTTGAGGGCGTCGATGATGCCCGGTACGGCGGGCACGGTGCCGGAGTAGATGTCGTGCAGCAGGATGATCCCGTCCCGGTCGGCCTGGTCGAGGACGCGCTTGGTGATGAGCGCCGAGTCGGTCGTCGCGTAGTCCTTGGCGGTGACGCTCCACAGGACCTCCGCGAGCCCCAACTCCTTGCAGATGTCGTGGATGTTGGCGTCCGTACGGCCCTGCGGCGGGCGCATCAGCGTGGGCTTGCGCCCGGTGATCCGCTTGATCGCGTCGTTCGGCCGCCGCAACTCCTCGCGCACCTGGTCGTCGGATATGTCCGTGAGGATCTTGTGGTCCCAGGTGTGGCTTGCCACCTCGTGACCCTCGTCCGACATGCGCTTGACCAGCTGCGGGTACTTCTCGATGTGCCGCTTGCCGAGCAGGAAGAACGTCGCGTGGACCTTCTTCTCCTTCAGGATGTCCAGCAGTCTGGGGGAGTTCTCGCTGGGGCCCGCGTCGAAGGTCAGCGCGATGCACTTGGCCTTGCGGCAGTCGACGCCGCCGCCGAAGCTCGCCGGCGCCCCCTGCGCCGCCTCCTTGCGCGCGTCGCTCGGCGAGGTGGTGTCGACCTGCGCGCAGCCGGTCAGCGCCAGCGCCATGCCGACGGCGGCCGAGACGAGCGTCGCCGGACGGAACCCGCGGCGCCGTTCCCGCATCTTGTCTGTCGCGGACACCGGCGTACGGGTTTTCTTGCTCGAAGGAAACATGCCGGGACTATACACATATTTTATAGTTCATTTGTTCGAATATGGGAGAACCTTCACATAAAACTCCCCGGCGCCCGAGCCGCCGACTCGTACGCGGTCACGGCACACCGGTAGTTCCCCGCCGGTGCGGGGAGTAGCCTCGGCACCATGACGCGCACGGGGGAGCGAGCCGTCAAGTCCCGCTTACGCACGCCGACATGGATCGCCCGCATCGAGGCACCGGACGGCGAGGTGCTCGGTGCCGGGGTGCTGCTCGCCCCCGACCGGGTGCTCACCGCGGGCCATGTCGTCGCCCCGGGCACGCGGTACGCCGTACGGCTCGTCGGCGTGCCCGGACAGGGTGCGGTCACCGCGACCGTCCGCCCGGACGAACACGTACCGGAGCAGGAGGACGCGTTCGGCGACCGCAGCGGCGACCTCGCCCTGCTGCGCCTCGCGGAACCCCTGCCCGCCGAACACACCACCCGCCTCTACCGGTTGGCCTCGCCGCACGGACCGGTGAGCATGTACGGCTTCCCGGCTGGCGACGACGGCGGCCGCTGGCACGGCGCCACCCTGGTCGCCGCCCGCGGCCGGGACAGCCGGGTGCAGCTGCGCCCGCTCACCCCCGGCGAGCTGGCCGCCCCCGGGTTCAGCGGCGGCGGAGTCGTCGACCACGCCACCGACCAGGTGATCGGGATCGTGCTCAGCGTGGACGAGGGGCAGGTCTCCGCCTTCAGCCAGATGAGCCCCACCGAGACCATCCTCAGCCATCTCCCGCAGGCCGCCGCCTGGACCGACGGCGCCTCCGCGGTCGACCCCCGGCTGCGCAGCCGGGCACCGAGCGGCGCCGGGCGCCTCGACGTGCCCTTCGCCACCGAACTCGCCGGATGGTTCCGGGGCGAGGGCTGGCCGGTGCTCGTCACCGTCGTACCGGCCCGCGGCGACCGCGCCTTCACCCTGGAGCGGGCCGTCACCCTCGCCGACCGCGAACTGCGCACCCAGCGCAACACCAGCGCCTTCAGCCACGACCCGCCCGAGACCGTGCCCCCGGCCGGTGCGCACGATCTCGCCCTGGACGTACGGCAGTTGACGGCCGGGCAGGTCATGGACCGCATCGCCGAGCGCCTCGGTATCCGCGACGACCCCCGGCCCGAACGGCTCACCACCCTGCGCGTCCCGCTCGCCGCCGTCCTCGTCGGCGTCGACCGGAGCGCCGACCCCGACGCCCTGCTTGCCCTGTTGGACCGGCTCGCCCGGCACGGGGCCAGGCTGCTGCTGGTCCATCGCGGCCGGGGCGGCCGGGCCGCCCAGGCCGCCGAGTCCCTGGTGCACCGGCCGCTGCGCGAGCGCTGGTCCCACCTCTCCGCCCAACTCGACCGCATCGTGGATGAGTTGGGGCCCGCGCTGGACGCCCGCCGGGACCGGGTGACCGCCGGGCCCGGCGCCGAGCCGCTGCTGGACCAGGCCGAGGCCGCCGTCGGCCGCAGCCTGATCTTGCGCGCCTGGATCGCCCACAGCTCGGAACAGGACCGCGAACCCCGGCGCGCCGACCTGCTGTTCACCTTCGAGGACGCCGCCGAACGCCGCGCCCGGCGCCTGGAAGCGGCCCTCGGCCTGCTCGACGCCCGGCTGCGCCGCTGGACGGAACTCCGCGGCCGGGTCACCGCCCAGTGGCCGCTGTGCCGCCGCCGCGCCGAGGAACAGGGCGACCGGGTGCTGGAGGCCTACCGGCTCTACGAGGCCGCGCTCCTCCTGCTGCGGCAGACACCCTGCGACATCGAGCGGGCGGAGGCCGCCGCGGACCGGTTCATCGGGTTCTGCTCGCAGGCGGCCGGGGCGAGAGGGCCTGCCGGGGCGAGGGGCCCGGCAGGGGAGAAGGACGACGCGGTGCCGTGCGGCGCGGTCGACTCCGGTGACAACGACCGGGGTCCGGGCGGCGAGAGCCCGCGCGACGGGGGCTTTGGGGGCGCGTCCCCCGCCGATCCGCCAGGGCCCCCGGCCCGTCCCCCTGAGCCCCCCGCCCCACCCCCCGAACACGCCCGCACCCCCGACCACCCCCGCCTCCCCGCCGTAGCGCCACCGACCCCCGAGCGGAGCGCGGCTCATGACCACCTCCTGCGTCCGCCCCGGATGCGCGGGCCGCATCATGGGGACCGGCTACTGCGACACCTGCGGGCACCGGCACATCGAGCCGCGCAGCGCACCGCTCGGCGCCCCGGCCGCGCCGCCGCCCGCCGTGGTCGAGGAGAGCCCGGGACCGCCGACCGTGCACGCCGTCGCCGGCGTCGGCGAACTCGACCAGCACGCACTGGTCGTCCTGCCCGAGGTGCCCGAACCCGACGACGTCCTGCTGGTCGAGGACCCGCGCCCGCCCACCGAGGGCCGCCGCTGCGGCACGGACGGCTGCGGCATGCTCATCGGGGTGGGGTACGGCGGTCAGCCCGCCCGCGCCACCGGCCGCTGCCCCCGCTGCGGCACGCCGTACTCCTTCCTGCCCCAACTGGCCCGGGGCGACCTGGTCGCCGGGCACTACCGGGTCCTCGGCTGCCTGGCGCGCGGCGGCCTCGGCTGGATCCATCTCGCCGAGGACACCCGCGCCGAGGGCCACCGCGTCGTCCTCAAGAGCCAGATCGACGCGGGCGGCGCCCTCGCCCGCCGTACCGCCGTCGAGGAGCGCCGTTCCCTCACCGAACTGCACCACCCGGACATCGTGCGGATCATCACGTACGCCGATCACCGGCCGCCGGGCGGGACGTCCACCGGCTATCTGGTCATGGACTACATCGGCGGCCGGTCCCTGCAACAGCTCTTCGACGCCGACGACATCGAGCGCGTCTTCCACGGCCGCCCCCGCCTCGACCACGTCCTCAGCTACGGCTGCAAGATCCTCGGCGCGCTGGAGTACATGCACGAACGGGGCCTGCTCTACTGCGACATGAAGCCCGCCAACGTGATCCACTTCGGGCGGGCCGTGAAGGTCATCGACCTCGGCGCGGTCCGCGCGCTCGGCGACCGCGCGTCCGCGTATGTGTACACGGCGACGTTCGCGCCGCCGAAGGCGGAGATCGAACGGCGCGGCTGGCACGTCGACAGCGACCTCTACACCGTCGGCATGACCCTCCAGGCGCTGGCCCGCGGCACCGAACCGGCCCGCGGGCTCGCGCACGACTCCTTTCGGCGCCTCGTCGATCGCGCCACGCACCCCGAACCCCGGGCCCGGTTCCGGTCGGCCGCCGAGATGTCCCGCCAACTCTGGGAGGTCCTGCGGGAGTTCCGCTCGCTCCAGTTCGGGGAGCAACTGCCCGAGAGCTCCACCCGGTTCCGTGCCACCGGTGCCAGCCTCGACGCCGGGCTCGGCGCGATCCCCGCCCTGGACCACTGGACCGCCCGCACCGGCGCGCGCCCGGCCGAGCTGGACGTGTCCCCGCCGTCGCCCGCCGAGGTCGCCGGTGCCCTGCCGGAACCGGTCCCCGATCCCGCCGACGGCGCCGCCCTGGTCCTGGACACCTTCTCGCCCGACGCCCCCGACCAGGTGGCCCGGCAGTGGCCCCGCGACTCCCGCCTCGGCACCCCGGAGACCGCGCTGTGGCTGTGCCGCGCCTATCTCAGGGGCGGCGACCGGGACGCGGCCGCCGACTGGCTCACCGAGGCCGAGACCCAGCTCGGCGAGCGCGCCGCCGCCCATGACTGGCGGATCGCCTGGCACCGGGGCGTCCTGCACCTCGGCAAGGGCGAGGTCGGGCCGGCCGGTGCCCGGTTCGAGGCCGTGTACCGGGCGCTGCCCGGCGAGTACGTGCCCAAGCTCGCCCTCGGCCACCGCGCCGAGCACGGCGCCCGCACCGCACGCGCCATGCGCTTCTACGAGGCCGTGTGGAAACGGGACAGCGCGCACACCGCCGCCGCCTTCGGGCTCGCCCGCGGCCATCTGGCCGGTGGCGACCGGGATGCCGCCGTGCGCGTCCTGGACGGCGTACCGGCCACCTCGCGCCACCACGACGCCGCCCGGGTCGCCGCCGTCCGTATCCGCGCCGGTGTCATCGGCGGACTGCCGCCCACCCCCGCCGACCTGGCCGACGCGGCCCGGCGGCTGCCCGAACTGCGCCTGGACGGCGGCGCCGAGGACGGCGAGTCCCGGGCCCGGCTGGTCGCCGAGGTCCGGGAGAACACGCTGGGCGGCGGCGCGGCGGCCTGGCCGTCCGGGAGCCTCCTGGGGCCCGGCGACGAGCGCGGCCTGCGCATCCTGCTCGAACACTCCTTCCGTCAGCTGGCCGCCCAGGCCCGCACCGCCCCGGAACACGGCCGACTGCTCGATCTGGCCCACTCCGTACGGCCGTTGACCACCTTCTGAGGACGCCCATGACTCCCGCGGAGAGACCCCGATGACCGTGGCCGAACCGATCGAGGTGACCCTGGAGGTCGGCCAGGAGAAGGACCTGCCCGCCGAGCCGTACGCCCAGGGCGAGGGCGCGGAACGGGAGATGCACGCCATCCTGGAGATCGGTGTGCGCGGCCACGGCGGCGCCGCCCTCGCCGGGGCACGGACGCCGGGCGGCGGGCCCGCGCTCGCCGAGGTGCTGATCGTGGACACCTCCCGCTCCATGCTCTTCCCGCCCGCCAAGCTGCACGCGGCCAAGGACGCCACCGCGGCCGCCGTCCGGCTGCTGCCCGAGGGGACCGCCTTCGCCGTGCTCTCCGGCGACTTCCACGCCTCCGTCGTGCACCCAGGCCCCGACCACCCGGGGCTCGCCGTCGCGGGGCCGGGCGAACGCGCCGCCGCCGTACGGGCCGTACGCATCCTCGACGCCGACGGCGGTACGGCCATCGGCACCTGGCTCGACCTCGCGCGCCGGCTGCTGAAGGACCACCCCGCACCGGTCAAGCACGTCCTGCTGCTCACCGACGGCCGCAACGAGCACGACCACCGGGCCGCCATGACCCTGGAGACCGCGCTGGACGCCTGCGAGGGCCGCTTCGTCTGCGACGCCTGGGGCATCGGCGACGACTGGGACGCCGAACTGCTGCTGCGCATCACCCGACGGCTGCACGGCCGCGCCGGAGCCGTCCGCGAGGAGGCCGAACTGACGGCCGCCTACGAGGAGTTGGTGACCGGCCTGCTCGGCACGGCGGTGCCCGAGCTGCGGATCAGGCTCACCCCCACCCCCGGCACCGTCGTCCGCCAGGTCAAACAGGTCGTCCCCGGCGAACAGGAACTGCCGCCCGCCCACGGCGCCGGACGCGGCACCGAGTACATCACCCGCGCCTGGGGCGAGGAGGTACGGCACTTCCAGGTGGTGCTGGCCGCCGACCCGACCGGCCGGGAGCGCGGCGAGGACCTCCAACTGGCCGCCGTGGAGGTCGTCGTACCCGACTTCGGGCATCCGGTACGGCTGCCCCGCCCGCGCCCCGTCCTGGTGCGCTGGACCGACAACCCGCTCGACGCCTCCCGGCGGCATCCCGGGGTGCGCCGGCAGGAGCTGTACCGGCAGGCCGGTGCCGCCGTCGCCCGCGCCTACCGGGCCTGGCTGCGCGGCACCGAGGGCCGCGCCACCGCGGACCGCGAACTCACCCGGGCCCTGCGCCTGGCGGATGAACTCGGCGACCCCCAACTCCGCGACGCGCTGCGCCGGATCGAGGACACCCCCGGCGGCGGCCGGATCCGCACCGGTCTGAAGGACGTCGACTGGCAGCACCTGATCCTCTCCAGCGCCCTGACCACCCCGCCCCGCCCCCCGGCCGCGGGACCGCCGCCCGGCCCCGGCGTCCCCCCGGACCCCGACGCCCTCGTGGAGTGCCCGGGGTGCGGCTGGCTCGGCCCGGCCGACTCCGTGTACTGCGGCGGCGAGTGCGGCCGCCGCCTGGACGGACCGTCGGCATGAGCGCGGGCACGGACCCCGTCCGCGACGGCCGCCTACCCGCCACGGACGGCATCGGCGACGGCGACGGGGGCGGACGGCGGGCGCCGGGGGAGCGGGCGGGCGGCAGCACGACCGCCCACGACCTGGCCGTCCGCCACCGCCTGCTGCTCGCCCTGTCCGCGCTGCTGACGCTCTCCCTCTTCCTGTCCTACGAGGGGGTGCACGGCGACGCCGATCCGCTGCGCACCTCCAGCGCCCCTGCGGTGCTCTCCCTCGACACCGCCCTGTACGCCCTCGGGCAGGCCGAGGCGGACGCCGGTGCCGCGACCCCCACCAGCGACTTCCAGAAGCAGATCTCGGTCGCCGCGCAGAGCGTCGCCGCCGTAGCCGGTGACGATGCCGGGGGACCGTCGGGACGCCAGGCGCTCCAGACCGTGGCCGCGCTGATCACCGTCTACGTGGTCGAGGTGCAGCAGGCCCAACGCCAGCCCGCCGGGAGCGTGTTGCGCGAGGCGTACCTCAGCTACGCGACGAGCGTCCTGGCGGACCCGGGCTCCGGGATACTGCCCCGGCTGAAGGCCCTCCAGGCGCAGCGGCGCGCGGCCGTGCACCGGCAGACCTCCTTCGGACCGCTGCTGTGGTGCGGCTGGGCCGCGACGCTGCTGCTCGCGCTCGCGCTGGTCTGCTGCCTGCTGGAGACCCAGCTGTTCCTGCGCCGCCGCTTCCGGCGCCGCTACAACCGGGGCCTGCTCGCCGCCGGCGCGCTGCTCGCGGCCGGGCTCGCCGTCACGCTGCTGTTCACGGTGTGGACGCACGCGGGGATGACGGACACCCGGCGACTGCTCGACCGCCCGCTGTCCGGGCGGGAACTCAACCACGCGGGGCGGGCGACCGCCGCGTACCTGGCGGACACCGGTCTGCGTGCCGCGGCTGCCGGGTGGATCCTGATCGGAGGCATCCTGGTCATGGCACTGGCCGAGGCGGGACTGCGGCGGCACATCGACGAGTACCGGTTCAGGCCCCGGTGAGCGGGCGAGTGCGCGGCCGTACCCGGGTGGTCGCCGTGGTGGCGAGCTGCCTCGTCCTGCTGGCGGCGGCCGTCGTGCTGGGGGTCCGGGCCGTCGGCCGGGAGCCGACCGTCACCCTGCTGGCGAACTGGACGGGCCCCGACGAGGCGAACCTGCGCCGCGCGGTGATCGAACCCTTCGAGCGCGAGTACCACGTGCACGTGGACTACCAGGGCAGCTCGGCCGAGAGCCAGGTGCTCGGCGCCGATGTCGAGGCCGGGACGCCGCCGGACGTGGTGGTGCTGACCGGGCCCGGTGAACTCGCCGACTACGCGGGCCACAAGCAGCTCCAGCCGCTCGACGGGCTGATCCCCGGGCGGGACTTCGGCACGTCCTGGGCGACCCCGCTCGCGGACGGGCATGTGTACTGGTTTCCGCTCAAGGCCGACCTCAAGAGCATCGTCTGGTACCCGGCGGGCACCGGCGAGGGGCAGCGCCGCGCGGCCCGGGACGATCCGGCGCAGTGGTGCGTGGGGATGGGCTCCGGCGCGACCAGCGGCTGGCCGGGCACCGACTGGATCGAGGACATCCTGCTCCAGCAACTCGGGCCGCGCGTCTACCAGTCGTGGGCGAGCGGGGCGCTGTCCTGGCGCTCGCCCGAGGTGCGGCGGGCCTGGACGACCTGGGGCCGCCTCATGGGCGCGGGCACGTCGGAGAAGCTGCTGCGCCGCACCCTGAAGACGGACTACGCGCAGGCCTCCGCACCGGTCACGGCCACCCCCCGGGGCTGCACGCTCGAACACCAGGCGTCCTTCATCCGCACCCGGTCCGCCGCCTGGAAGCGGGCCGACGGCCGCTACGTCCCCTCGGCCGACCTCATCCCGGGCGCCACCGCCAAGGACTCCTGGGAGGTCTCCGGCGACCTGGTCGCCCTCCTGCACGCCACCGAGCAGGCGAAGCGGCTGATCCGCTATCTGTCTTCCCCGGCCGCCCAACGCGCCTGGGCCGACGCCGAGTCCGCCTTCTCCGTCGACACCGGGGCCCGGCCCGCCGCCACCGGCCCCACCTGGCGTCAGACCCTCGACGAGACCCTCCGCTCCCCGGCCGCCACGCACTGCTTCGACGCCTCCGACGCCATGCCGCCCACCGTCCGCGACGCCTTCGCCGAAGCCACCATCGACTACCTGGCCCACCCCGCCCGTCTCGCGTCCCTGCTCAGCACGTTGGACACGCTGAGGTCGGCGCCGGGACAGACCTGGCTGCCGTCGGTGTGCGACCAAGTGCCCTGAGGGGGAGGGGGTTTGGAGGGGGTGGGCCGGTCGCCCGTCAGGCCGTCGCCCACTCCAGCCTCAGCTTCCGCCCCTGCGCACGGCCCGCCCGCGCCGCCGGTTCCCGGGTCGCCGGGTCCAGCGGGTTGGCGCCGATCGCGGTGGCCGAGGCCTCGTCCGGGCCGACGACGGCGACCTCGGCGCCCTCGGCACGCAGGCCCGCGACCGTGTCGTCCAACGCGTGGTCGCTCGGCAGGGGCTCGACGGGACCCAGCGGGACGAGGACCAGGACCCGGGCGGCGCCCGCGGCGAGGTCGGCGTTGGCCATGGAGCGGACACCGCCGTCGATGTAGCGGCGCCCGGCGATCGTCACCGGCGGCCACACCCCCGGAACGGCGCAGCTGGCGGCGACCGCGTCGACCAGCGGCACGCCCGAGTCGCGGTCGAAGACCCGCGTGTCACCGGTCTCCGCGTCGACCGCGACCACCCGCAACGCCCGCCGCGGCCAGTCGTGTTCGGGCAGCCGGGACTCGATCACCGCGAGCCGCTCCGGCTCACCGACCGTTCGCGTGGCCAGGGCCACCCGGCCGACCGCGCTGCGCAGCTGAGCCGACGAGGACGCCGTGGCCATCGTGGCGCCGATCTGCGCGGCGAACCTCTCGATGTCCATCTCGGCCGTGATCTCGCGGGCCTGCAACGAAGGCTCCACCTGCCGCGCGAACAGCTCCTCCACGCCGAGCCCGCTGCCCAGTTGGGCCGCGACGGTCGCGCCCGCGGAGGTGCCCACCAGCAACCCGGCCCCGGTGACGTCCTGCCCGGCATCGGCGAGTCCCGCGAGCAGCCCGGTCATCCAGGCGATCCCGCCCACACCGCCGCCGCCCAGCACCAACGCCTCGGTCATCTCAGCTCCTTCAGCAGTCTTCGACGCCGCACCGGCATCGCCGGCCGCAGGAGGAACCCTTCCCTCCGCCGTCCCCGTCCAAGGTCCCCGCCGGGTAAAAGCCCCGGAAGGATCAGACGGCGTCCGGCACGAGCGGGCCGGCGGTGGCGCCGAGCGCGGCCAGCAGCCGCAGCCCGTCGTGGTCGGCGCTGCCCGGCGCGGCCGACTGCACGACCAGCTCGGTGCCCGCGCAGTCCGGCAGGACGAAGTTCTCCTGGTGCAGCTCCAGGCGGCCGACCGAGGGATGCCGGTAGACCTTGCGGCCGTGGGTGCGGGTACGGACGTCGGCGCGCGCCCACAGCTGACGGAAACGGTCGCTGTGCATGGCGAGTTCGCCGATGAGGGCCGCCAGTTCGGGATCGTCGGGGCAGCGGCCCGCGGCCAGCCGCAGATGGCCGACGGCGTCGAGGGCGCAGCCCTCCCAGTCGGCGAGCAGCGCGCGCCCCTCCTCGTACAGGAAGACGTGCCGGGCGATGTTCAGCCCCTCGACGGAACGGCCGTAGAGCAGATCGGCGAGCCGGTTCGCGGCCAGGACCGTCATCCGGTGGTCGATGAGGAACGCGGGCGCGTCGCCGACGAGTTCCAGCACCCGCAGCAGTTCGGGCCGTGGCCGCGCGACCGACGGCCGCCGCCGCGGCCGCCCGGGGCGGTTCGCGAGCCGGTGCAGATGCTCGCGTTCCACCTCGTCCAGATGGAGGGTTCGGGCGAGCGCGTCGAGCACCTGGGCCGAGGGCCGGCGCGCCCGCCCCTGTTCGAGCCGGACGTAGTAGTCGACGCTCACCCCCGACAGCTGGGCGACCTCCTCGCGCCGCAGCCCGCTGACCCGGCGGCGGGTGTCGGCGTGCAGGCCGACGGACTCCGGGCGGACCCGGGCCCGACGTGTGCGCAGGAAGTCCGCGAGATCGTCCATCGCCCCAGTATCCGTGCCGGACAACCTGGTTGGGTGGCCCTGCCGGTACCAGGAACAGCGGACCTGGGGAACGAGCGCCCCTGAACCGCGCCGCCGGATCCCGCGAGGATCGAAGCCCCGACGATCCGAGGAGCGGATATGAAGGTCTTCATCGTGCACGCCCACCCCGAGCGCCGGTCGCTGAACGGCGCGCTCACCGACATCGCCGTGGAGACGCTGACCGGCGCGGGCCACGAGGTCCGGGTCAGCGATCTGTACGCGATGCGCTGGAAGTCCACCGTCGACGCCGCCGACTTCGGCCCCGCCGCCTCCGATCCGCTGGCCGTCGTACCCGACTCCGGACGTGCCTACGAGAGCGGCGCGCTCGCCGCCGACATCCGCGCGGAACAGGAGAAGCTGCGGTGGGCCGACACCGTGATCCTCCAGTTCCCGCTGTGGTGGTACACGATGCCCGCGATCCTCAAGGGCTGGGTGGACCGCGTCTTCACCTACGGCTTCGGCTACGGCGTGGGCGAGCACAGCGACACCCGGTACGGCGACCGCTTCGGCGAGGGCGCCCTGCAGGGCAAGCGCGCCATGCTGTCGGTGACGGTCGGCGGCCCCGAGGCCCACTACTCCGACCGCGGCATCAACGGCCCGATCGACGACCTGCTGTTCCCCGTCCAGCACGGCATCCTCTACCACCCCGGCATGGCGGTGCTGCCGCCGTTCGTGCTGTACCGCGCGGGGCGGATGGCACCCGAGGACTTCGCGGCGGCGGCCGGGCGGTGGCGCGAGCGGCTGCTGTCCCTGGAGGAGACCGAGCCCGTCCCCTACCGCGCACAGAACGGCGGGGACTACGAGATCCCGGTGGTCCGGCTGCGCCCGGGACTGGAGAAGCCGGGCCGCAGCGGATTCGCCCTGCACCTCGCCGAGTAGCGCCGCGCGCGTGGGCGCGGGCCGTGGAAGTGGAAAGGGAGGCGCTGCGGGCTGCTCGTGGTCGCTCGCAACGCCCCCCTGGCCTTACCCGAGGGGTACTCGGGAGATCTTCCGGGTCACGAGTTCACCTGTGCGGTGACCTGGTCCGCGAAGGTGGCCAGCCGGGTGTAGACACCCGGGTAGCCCGCCTCCGCGCACCCCTCGCCCCAAGAAGTGATCCCTGCCAGGACGCCCCCGATGAGCAGGGGACCGCCGCTGTCGCCCTGGCAGGTGTCTACGCCGCCGGAACTGAGCCCGGCGCACACCATGTCGGACTGCACGTAGTCCGAACCGTAGGAGGAACGGCAACTGGCGTCGGACACGAGCGGTACGGTCGCGGTCCGCAGCTGGTTGGAGGAGCTGCCGTTCTCCGAAGTCGTTCCCCAGCCGAGGATCCGCGCCGTGGTACCGGCCGCGTACACCCCCGTCTGGGAGGAGGAGACGTACGACACCGGCTTGTACGGCATCGACGTCGACAGGGTCAGCACGGCCACGTCGTCGCCGTTGGTGGCGTCGGTGTAGTCCGGGTTCACCCAGATCTTGCTGACCTTGCTCACCGTGCCGTCGCTGCCGTTGAGCTTGGTACGGCCGCCGACGACGCGGACGCCGGCTGGGGTTTCACCGGCCATGCAGTGCGCGGCCGTCACCACCTTGGTGGCGGCGACCAGGGTGCCGCCGCAGAACTGGCTGCCGGAGGCGTCCGTGATCTGCATGACGAACGGGTACGCCGTGGTGGTGGTCGTCGTACCGCCGACAATGGGCTGGGGAGCCGCGCTCGCCGTGGGGGAGGCGAGCAGCGCGGTCGTCGCGGCGGCGGCGGTGGCCACCAGGATCGCGGCGGTGCGTCTGGCACGTGTGGGCCCGAACATGAGTCTCCTCAGTGGGGTTGCACCGGTGGGGGGTTCGCACGGGTAGGGGGGTTGTGCACGGTGGTGGGGGGTGGGTCCGACCCCCTGTACCCGGGCGAGCGGTACGCCCATTACGCTAGGTCCCGGAAGCTTCGGCTCCCAATGAGGGAACCCCCTAGGGGGTCGGGTGAGGGAAAACCCTCGGTCCGGCTCAGTTAACAGGCGCCGTGCTCAGTGCGCGCGCCGACCTGCGGCCAATCGGACGATGTCGACCCGCGACCGGATCCCGAGCTTGCGGTAGACCCGGGTGAGCGTGGCCTCGACCGTCTTGACGCTGATGAACAGCCGCGCCGCTATCTCCCGGTTGGTGGCGCCCTCCATGACCAGCGCGGCCACCTGACGCTCCATCGCGGCCAGTACGTCCAGCACGTCGAGCGCGTCCAGGGCGGCGGGGGCGGTGCGGGCCGGTTCCGCGTCGAGGGTGGTGAGCGCCTCGTCCACCTGGCGCAGCCAGGGCAGCGCCCGGCAGCGGCGGAACATCCGGGTCGCCTCGTCGTAGGCCGCGGGTCCGGGGCGCCGGCCGCGCAGCCGGGCCAGCGCGAACGCGGCCCGCGCCTCCTCCAGGCCGTAGCCCAGCTTGCCGAGCCGGTCCTGAGCCGATCTCAGCCGGTCGAGCGCCGCCTCGCCCGCGCCCTGCGCGGCCCGCACCAGCGCCTCGGAGCGGTCGAGCACGGCGAGGACGCTCTCCCGGCCGAGCCGCAGCGCGTGCTCCCGCGCGGTGTCGATGACGTCCTGCGCCTCGGCGGGCTCCCCGACGCGCACCAGCGCCTCGGCGAGGTCGCCCTGCCAGCGGCCGCGCGCCGGGTCGGTGATGCCGAGGCCCATCTCCAGGCTGCGCACCCGGCGCAGCGAGCGCACGGTGCCCGCCGGGTCCCCGGCCACCAACTGGGCGTATCCGAGGGCGCCCAGGGCCCGGGAGAGGTACATCTGGTCGCCGTCCCCCTCGGCGTGCTGCACCGCCTCCCGGGCGAGGGTCAGCGCCCGGTCCACGTCCCCGCCGGACGCCTCCGCGAGCGAGGTGAGCATGGCCGAGGCGGTCTCGCCGATCCCGGAGTCCCGGGCCAGCTTGAGACTGTCCCGGGCGAGGTCGAGGGCGCGGCCGCAGTGCCCGGCGCGCAGTTCGGTCTCGGCGAGGCCGCGCAGGAAGTGCACCTCGCTCTCCACCGAGCCGCGTCGGCGCACCTCGCGCAGCAGCCCGGTGACGGTGGCCCGCGCCTCGGCCAGCTGGTCGCCCATGACCAGCCAGCGGAACCGGGCGCTGCCCGCCCCGTTGTGATGCCAGACCACCCGCGGGTCCTGGGGTTCGCGCAGCGCCCGCTTGATGGTGCGGGGCGCCTCCGGATGGCCCATCAGGGTCTCGGTCTGCGCCTGGAAGGCGAGGGCGAGCAGCTCGGTGCGCCGGTCCTTGCCGCGCGCGGCCAGTTCGGCGGCGTGCGCGGCGGCGTCCCGGGCCGCGGTGAAGTCGCCCTCCACGATCAGCGCCCGCCAGCCCAGCTGGTAGTGGACCAGGGCGAGCAGCCGCGGGTCGTCACCGGCGTCCGCGAGGGCCTGCGGGAAGAGGGCGTCGACCTCGGCCATGGTGTGGCCCGCGGTGTCGATGACGATGATCCAGGCGCGCACCCGTTCGGCGGGCACGCTCGCCCGCTTGAGCACCTCGCGGGCGATGTCCCGGGCGAGGTCCACCTCGCCCGCGGTGATGGCGTCCTCGGCGGCGCCGAGCCGGCGTTCCTCCGGGCTGGGCACGCCGTCCACCGGGGTGTGCCGGGCGGCCAGCAGCCCCGAGCAGAAGTAGCCGAGCAGCCACGTCATCTGGCTCACGCCCGGGCCGTCCAGCAGCCAGAACGCGCTCAGCGCCACCAGATAGCGGAGAGCCGGGCGGCGACCGCCGGGTCGGCGCCGGTGGTGGCGAGGGCGAGGTGCCGGGCCCGCTCGATGGGGTCGGAGGCGGCCGTGGACAGCGCCGCGTGCGCGGCCCGCCGCTCCTGCGCGGGCGCCTCCGCGTACAGCGCGGCGGAGATGAGGGGATGCGCGAAGCGTACGGCGGGGGCGTCCGACTCCGTTGCCAGCAGCCCGAGTTCGGCGGCCTGGGCGCACTCCGCCTCGGCGTTCTCCCGGCCCGCCGCGTGCAGCAGCGCCGGGGTGGGCCGGGCACCGGCGCTGGCCACCAGCAGGGTGCGGCGGGCCTCCACGGACAGCATGTCCAGGCGGCTGAGCACCAGGGCGCGCAGCGAGGTGGGCACCGGCAGCGGCTCGCCGGGCCGGGGCGGGGTGCGGCTCTCGGCGAGGGCGCGGCCGAGTTCGAGCGCGAACAGCGGGTTGCCGCCGCTGGTGCGGTGCACCTCGCGGACCGTGGAGCGGGGCAGCCCCCCGTGGCCGCGGTGGCCGAGCAGCTCGGCGATCCGGGGGTGCGAGAGCGGCCCGAGCCGCACGGCGAGGGTGTCCGGCGGGCAGGACCGCAGATGGCGGTCGTACTCCTGGCTGTCCTGGCCCTCCGTCCGTACGGCGCACAGGAGTTGGACCGGGGTGCCGCCGAGCCGGCGGGCGGCGAAGCCGAGCAGTTCGGCGCTGGCCGGATCCAGCCACTGGAGGTCGTCGGCGACGATCAGCACCGGACCACGGGCGGCGAGCGCGCGCAGCGCCGACAGGACCGCGAGGCGCAGGGCGAGGCCGTCGCGCTGGAGGGTGGACTCGCCCCGGCCGGTGAGCGCCGACTCCAGCGCGGTGCGCTGGGCGGCGGGCAGCTGCGGGCAGACGTCGTCGAGGACCAGGCCGAGGAGATCGGCGAGGGCGAGGAACGGAAGGTGGGATTCGGACTCGGTCGCCGAGCAGCGCAGGACGATGTGTGCGGTCGAGGCGTATTCCTCGGCCAATGCCCGCAGGATGGTCGATTTCCCAATTCCGGCCGGTCCGTGGAGCAGCACACTGCCGCCGGAGGCGAGTTGGGCGCGGGCGGCGGCGCACACTTCCTCGCGGCCGATGACCAGGTCCGAGCGGCATCGGGCAGACTCCTGGAAGTCCCGTCGCACGGTCACCGCTCCCCTCGTATGTCGTGTCCGGACCAAATTCTAGGCAACGATCCTTGAAACACGGACGGAAGCCGTGGTGAGGGAAATAACAAACGGTCAAGCATGAGGAAATTCAAAGCATCCGCGCATGAATAGGAAGGTTTCCTTCGGGTCTCGGGGGCTACGGGAGCAGCCCCGCCCTGCGTGCCGCGGTCACCGCCTCCCCCCGGGTGTGCGCGCCCAACTTCCGCATGGCTGAACGCAGATAGCCCTTGACCGTCTCCGGGCGCAACCCCAGCCGCTCGGCCACCGCGGCGTTGGTCGCGCCCGCCGCCACCCAGGACAGCACGTCCAGTTCGCGCGGCGCCAGAGCCGGTCCGCCGGTCGGCCGCGGCGCCGTCAACAGCCCGCAGGCGGCCAGCAGATCCGCGCGCAGGACCGGATCGGTGATCCGGGGCGCGAGCGCCCGCAGCGCCGCGTGCGCCTCACGCACCTGCTCCCAGGCGCCCGTACCGGCCCCCGCGGCGTTCTGCGGGCGGCCGCACGGCGGGGCCCCGCCCCCGCGCCCCCGAGGGGGCCCCGCCCGGCCGCCGTCAGCAGCTCCCACGCCTCGTCCCGCAGGATCAGCGTCTGCTCCACGTCCCGCGCCACCGCGACCGCCGCGCCGAGCGCCCGGTCACCGAGCGGCTGGGCCGAACGCAGCGCGCCGTACAGCACCCCGCGCACCCGGCGCCGTACCACCACCGGCACCGCGAGCACCGAGCGGATGCCCTCGGCGGCCACCGGGATGTCGTACTCGTGGCTGATGTGCCGGGAGCTGGAGTAGTCCGTGACCGCGCACGGCCGGGCCAGCGCCACCGCCTTGCCGCCGAGGCCGCTGCCCGAGCTGACCGCGAGAGAGCGCAGCGCGGCCGTCGACGTGCCGCTCAGCTCGCTGATGCGCACCTGCGGGCGGCCGGACTCCACCAGCCCGCCGAAGGCGACCGGCAGCCCCGTCGCGCGCCGCAGCCGGAGCAGCGCACCGCGGATCTCCACCGCCGTCACGGCCTCTGCTGCCACCTCATCGCTCCTTCGGTGCGGCTGATGTGCGGACCCCACCCCCGTGCGCGCGGGGACCACACCCCCGTTCGGGGGTAGTGAGACCTGCATCACGGATTAGACGATGCCAGGGAGCCGCCCGGCAATGGTCGGGACCATAGGAGGACGACGGATGACGACGGCGACCGATGCCTTCAGGAACGCGCGGGACTTCCTGCTGGCACACCGCGAGGACTATGCCACCGCCTACGACGGGTTCGCGTGGCCCCGGCCGGAGCACTTCAACTGGGCGCTGGACTGGTTCGACGTGATCGCCGCCGGCAACGAGCGCACCGCGCTGCACATCGTGGAGGAGGACGGCCGCGAGACCCGGCTGTCCTTCGCCGAACTGTCCGAGCGCTCCGACCGGATCGCGAACTGGCTGCGCGCGCGGGGCGTCGGCGCCGAGGACCGCGTCCTCGTCATGCTCGGCAACCAGGCCGAGCTGTGGGAGGTCATGCTGGCCGCGATGAAGCTGCGCGCGGTCGTCATCCCGGCCACCCCGCTGCTCGGCCCCGCCGACCTGCGCGACCGCGTCGAGCGCGGCCGGGTCCGGCATGTGCTGGTGCGGGCCGAGGACACCGCCAAGTTCGCCGAGGTGCCCGGCCGCTACACCCGGATCGCGGTCGGCGGCACACCGGAGCCGGACTGGCTGGCGTACGAGGACGCGTACGACGCCCCCGCCGCTTTCACGGCCGACGGGCCCACCCTCTTCGACGACCCGCTGATGCTCTACTTCACCTCGGGCACCACCGCCCGCCCCAAGCTGGTCGAGCACACCCATGT
Organism: Streptomyces sp. LaBMicrA B280; assembly: GCF_049222185.1. Taxonomy (NCBI): domain Bacteria; kingdom Bacillati; phylum Actinomycetota; class Actinomycetes; order Kitasatosporales; family Streptomycetaceae; genus Streptomyces; species Streptomyces sp. LaBMicrA B280. The sequence goes on from NZ_JBMJCT010000001.1 coordinate 248,346, forward strand.
CTCGTACCCCATCGGCCACTTGGCGACCATGTACTGGGTCGGCCTGAAGCCCGGTGACGTCCATCTGAACATCTCCTCGCCCGGCTGGGCCAAGCACGCCTGGTCCAACCTGTTCGCCCCGTGGAACGCCGAGGCGACCGTCTTCATCTTCAACTACACGAGGTTCGACGCGGGTCGGCTGATGGCCGAGATGGACCGCGCCGGGGTCACCACCTTCTGCGCCCCACCGACCGTGTGGCGCATGCTCATCCAAGCCGACCTCGGCCAACTGCGCACGCCGCCACGCGAGGTGGTGGCCGCGGGCGAGCCGCTCAATCCCGAGGTCATCGAACAGGTGCGCAGCGCCTGGGGGTTGACGGTCCGGGACGGCTTCGGGCAGACCGAGACCGCCGTCCAGGTCTCCAACGCTCCCGGCCAGCGGCTGAAGACCGGTTCCATGGGCCGCCCCAGCCCCGGCTACCGGGTGGAGCTGCTCGACGCGGTCACCGGCGCGCCCGGCGCCACCGAGGGCGAGATCGCGCTCGACCTCGCCGACCCGCCCATCGGCCTGATGGCCGGCTACCACGGCGACCCGGACCGCACCGCCGAGGCCATGGCGGGCGGCTACTACCGCACCGGCGACATCGCGGCCCGCGACGAGGACGGCTACCTCACCTACATCGGCCGGGCCGACGACGTCTTCAAGGCGTCCGACTACAAGATCAGCCCCTTCGAGCTGGAGAGCGCGCTGCTGGAGCACCCGGCGGTGGCCGAGGCCGCCGTGGTGCCCGCCCCGGACGAGCTGCGGCTCGCGGTGCCCAAGGCGTACGTCGTCCTCGCCGAGGGCTACGAGCCGGGGCCCGACACCGCCAAGGTGATCTTCGAGCACTCCCGCCAGGTGCTCGCCCCCTACAAGCGCGTCCGCCGCCTGGAGTTCGGCGCGCTGCCCAAGACGGTCTCCGGCAAGATCCGCCGCATCGAGCTGCGCGAGGCCACCGCGCAGGGCTCGGCGGACGAGTACCGTGAGGAGGACTTCCGGTGAGCGGAGGACTTCCGGCGAGCGCCCCGCGGCTGTCGTACGCCCATGGGACGGGCACCACCGCGCTGCTCGGCGACACCATCGGCGCCAACCTCGCCCGTACGGCGCGGACCTGGCCGGAGCGCGAGGCCCTGGTCGACGTGGCGGCCGGGCGCCGCTGGACGTACGCCGCCTTCGACGCCGACGTGGACCGGCTCGGCCGCGCGCTGCTGGCGAGCGGCATCGCCAAGGGCGACCGGGTGGGCATCTGGGCGGTCAACCGGGCCGAGTGGGTGCTCGTGCAGTACGCCACCGCCCGGATCGGCGCCGTCCTGGTCAACATCAACCCGGCCTACCGCACCCACGAGGTGCGCTTCGTCCTCCGCCAGGCGGGCGTACGGCTGCTGTTCGCCTCCCTCAGCCACAAGAGCAGCGACTACCGCGCCATGGTCGAGGAGGTCCGCGGCGACTGCCACGAGCTGCGCGAGGTCGTCTACCTCGGGGACCCGGGCTGGGCGGCGTTCACCGCGCGCGGCGAGTCCGGCGACCGGAGCGAACTGGCGGCGCGGGAAGCGGAGTTGTCCTGCGACGACCCGATCAACATCCAGTACACCTCGGGCACCACCGGCTTCCCCAAGGGCGCCACCCTCTCCCACCACAACATCCTCAACAACGGCTATTTCGTGGGGGAGTTGGTCAAGTACTCGGAGCAGGACCGGATCTGCGTCCCGGTCCCCTTCTACCACTGCTTCGGCATGGTGATGGCCAACCTGGCGGCCACCTCGCACGGCGCCTGCATCGTGATCCCGTCCCCGTCCTTCGAACCGAGGGCCGGCCTGGAGGCGGTGCAGCGGGAGCGGTGCACGTCCCTGTACGGCGTCCCGACCATGTTCATCGCCGAACTGAACCTGCCGGACTTCGCGTCGTACGACCTCTCCACCCTGCGCACCGGCATCATGGCGGGCTCGCCCTGTCCGGTGGAGGTGATGAAGCGGGTCGTCGCCGAGATGCACATGGCCGAGGTCGCCATCTGCTACGGCATGACCGAGACCTCGCCGGTGTCCCTGCAGACCCGAACCGACGACGACCTGGAGCACCGCACCGCCACCGTCGGCCGCGTCCTGCCGCACCTGGAGGTCAAGGTCGTCGACCCGGCCACCGGTGTCACCCAACCGCGCGGTGAGACGGGCGAGTTGTGCACCCGCGGCTACAGCGTGATGCTCGGCTACTGGGACGAGCCGGAGAAGAGCGCCGAGGTCATCGACGCGGGCCGCTGGATGCACACCGGGGACCTCGCGATGATGCGCGAGGACGGGTACGTGGAGATCGTCGGCCGCATCAAGGACATGATCATCCGGGGCGGCGAGAACATCTACCCGCGCGAGATCGAGGAGTTCCTCTACGCCCACCCGAAGATCAGGGACGTCCAGGTCGTCGGGGTGCCGGACGAGAAGTACGGCGAGGAGGTGCTGGCCTGTGTGATCCCGCACGACGAGGGCGACCCGCTGACCCTCGACGAGCTGCACGCCTTCTGCCGGGGGCGGCTCGCGCACTACAAGGTGCCGAGCAGGCTCAGCATCCTGGACGCCTTCCCGATGACGGTGTCGGGGAAGGTGCGGAAGATCGAACTGCGGGAGCGCCACCGGGGCTGAGCCGTCGCCTCACCCCCGTCGCGCGCGGCGCCCCGCTTCCGGGGCGCCGTCGGCGTTCAGGGCGTCGGCGGGGTCGTTCACCGGCTGCGGGACGCCCGCGAGGTCGAGGACGAACAGCGGTACGCCGAGCGAGTCCGCGCAGGCGCGGGCGGCGTCGCCGTACCCGGCGAGCGAGAAGTAGACGCAGTCGGCGGACTCCGTCATTGCGGTCAGCCACAGGCACTCCACGTCCCGGGGCGCGGCGGGCCGTACCGTCGGGTCCACCTGGGCGAGCAGCCCCCGGGCGGCGAGCCCGATGCCGTGCACCGGCCGCTGGTCGGCGCGCCGGATGTCCCCGTACCCGAGCCAGCGCAGATACAGCGCGGTCGCGGTGACGGCGTCCCGGGCGGTGCGGACGGCGTGCGGCTGGAAGGCGCGGCGGGGCGGGGCGGCGCCGGGGGCCTTCGGCCGGTGTGCTCTTCCGATCTGGGCGGCGCCGGGGGCCTTCGGCCGGGCGGCACCGGGCTCGGCGCGGGCGGCGGGAGCCTCGGCGTAGGTCTTCGCCGGGTCCCGGCCCGGGTCCGGGTCCGTCTCCAGCACCGGGATCCGCAGCACCGTGCCGCAGGGGCAGCCCAGTTCCGGGCGCGGCCAGTGGTTGAGCCGCCCGCAGCCGGCGCACGCGGCGCCGATCCACTCGTCGTCCCAGGACCGGTGCCCGGCCACCACCGGCGCGGCGACGCGGTCCAGCCGCGGGGCGGCCGGGGCTCCGCAGGCGCAGGGGTATGCCGGGGCGGTGTAGACATGCTCACGCCGACAGGCCGGACAGCGCACCGGAACGCTCTCGGGCATGGCCCACTCACTCTCGCACGACACCTCGGGACAGCGCTCCCATGGTGCTCCCGCCGTACCGCGTTTGTCCGGCGTTCCCGCGCCACTTGCCGGTGTCTTTGTGTCTCTTGACGAGGTCAACACTCACCCCTACATTGCTTCCAGATAGTAGAAAACAAATTCCATAATGCGGAATTTGGAACCCTCTGGAGACAGTGCTCACCGCGGGGCGCGCCGGGAGTACGCATCCGACACCGAGGCAGGAGTACTCGATGGCTCGTATGACCGCTGCCCGCGCGGCAGTTGAGATCCTCAAAGCTGAGGGCGTCAGTGACGCCTTCGGTGTGCCGGGCGCCGCGATCAACCCGTTCTACAAGGCCCTCAAGGAGGGCGGCGGCATCCAGCACACCCTCGCCCGCCATGTCGAGGGCGCCTCGCACATGGCCGAGGGCTACACCCGGGCGCATCCCGGCAACATCGGGGTGTGCGTCGGCACCTCGGGACCGGCCGGCACCGACATGATCACCGGCCTGTACTCGGCCTCCGGCGACTCGATCCCGATCCTGTGCATCACCGGGCAGGCGCCCACGCACGTGATCCACAAGGAGGACTTCCAGGCCGTCGACATCGCCGCGATCGCGGGCCCGGTGACCAAGATGGCGGTGACCGTGCTGGAGGCGGCCCAGGTCCCCGGCGTCTTCCAGCAGGCGTTCCACCTGATGCGCTCCGGCCGGCCGGGCCCGGTGCTGATCGACCTGCCGATCGACGTCCAGCTCACGGAGATCGAGTTCGACCCGGAGACGTACGAGCCGCTGCCGGTGTACAAGCCGGCCGCGAGCCGCGCGCAGATCGAGAAGGCGATGTCGTACCTGCTCGCCGCCGAGCGGCCCGTCCTCGTGGCGGGCGGCGGTGTCATCGGCGCGGACGCGTGCGCCCTGCTCACCGAGTTCGCCGAGCTGACCGGCACCCCCGTCATCCCGACCCTGATGGGCTGGGGCGCGCTGCCCGACGACCATGAGCTGAACGCGGGCATGGTCGGCGTGCAGACCGCGCACCGCTACGGCAACGCCACCTTCCTGGAGTCCGACTGCGTCCTCGGCATCGGCAACCGGTGGGCGAACCGGCACACCGGCTACAAGCTGGACGTCTACCGTAAGGGCCGCACCTTCGTGCACGTGGACATCGAGCCCACCCAGATCGGCCGGATCTTCCCGCCCGACTACGGCGTGGTGTCCGACGCGCGGGCGGCGCTGGAGCTGTTCGTGCAGGTGGCGCGGGAACTGAAGGCGGCGGGCCGGCTCCCCGACCGCGCGGACTGGATCGCCTCCTGCCAGGAGCGCAAGGCCACGCTGCTGCGCCGTACCCACTTCGACGACGTGCCGATGAAGCCGCAGCGGGTGTACGAGGAGATGAACCGGGCCTTCGGACCCGAGACGCGGTACGTCACCACGATCGGCCTCTCCCAGATCGCCGGCGCGCAGATGCTGCACGTCTACAAGCCCCGGCACTGGATCAACTGCGGCCAGGCGGGACCGCTCGGCTGGACGATCCCGGCCGCGATCGGCGTCGCCAAGGCCGACCCGGACGCGGCGGTGGTCGCGCTGTCCGGCGACTACGACTTCCAGTTCCTGATCGAGGAACTGGCGGCCGCCGCCCAGCACCGCATCCCCTATGTGCACGTCCTGGTCAACAACGCCTACCTGGGCCTGATCCGCCAGGCGCAGCTCGGCCTGGACATCGACTTCCAGGTCAATCTGGAGTTCGAGAACATCAACGCGCCCGAGCTCGGCGTCTACGGCGTGGACCACGTCAAGGTCGCCGAGGGCCTCGGCTGCAAGGCCCTGCGGGTCACCGAGCCGGACCAGCTGGGCCCCGCCTTCGAGGAGGCGAAGAAGCTGGCCGCCCGGTACCGGGTGCCGGTCGTGGTCGAGGCGATCCTGGAGCGGGTCACGAACATCTCGATGAGCCGCACGATGGACATCAGCGATGTCACCGAGTTCGAACCCCTCGCCACGGAGGCGTCCCACGCGCCGACGGCGATCGGCGCGCCGAAGCGCTGACACGGCCCGGCGAAGGGGCGGCCCGGTGGACGGGCCGCCCCTTTCGCTGTGCGCGCTCCTACCCCTCGTGCTCCGAGAGCCCCGGCCACTCCTCGGGCCCGCCGCCCTGCCACTCGATGAGGTCGTCCTCCTCCACCTCGACCCGGTCCAGATCGGCCAGCCGGAGGATCTCCACCACATCGTCCAGATGCGACGCAAGCCCCAGCGTCACCTCCCCCTCGGTGACCCGCCGGGATCCGTCCAGGGCGGGCGCGTGGACGACGATGTGGGGGTGCTGAGCGGGATGTCCCATGGGTTCAGGGTGCGACGCCCGCGGTATTCCCGCACGCCGGGATTGTCAGACCCGGCGGGCACACTTGCACGCATGGCGACACGCAGTGATATGGCCTTGGAGATCCAGCTCGGCGCGGTGGAGAAGGAGACGGCCGAGGAGGCGGTGCGGTCGGCGCTGACCGCCGCCTTCACTCATATGCACAGCGGTGGCAACGGCAGACGCAGAGGGGGGAAGGCGCTCGTGGCGCACCTGGAGGTCGCGCGCGGAGCGGCGGCGGGCGCGGGGGAGTGGCACGTCGTACGGCTGTTGCAGGACTCCTTGGACTATGCCGAGGGCCGCATCAACCAGCTTGATTTTATCGAGCGGTACCGGATCTTCCAGGACGGCGCACGAAGGGAGCTGAACCGGGATTTCGCCGCGTCCTCCCTCCATGCCATGCACGAATGGCTGATCGCGGCGAGCGAGGCGTATCTGCGTGACCATCCCGGGGCGAGCGCGCAGGAGGTACTGAGTCACTTTAGGTCCCAGCGCGCCGACACGAACTTTCTCCAGGCCCCGGACGACCGGCCGGGGCGCTATGTGATCCCGCGCGGCATGTCGGAGATCTCCCTGTGGCTGGAGCGTCTGCTGCGCAGCGACCGGATCGAGATCGAGAACCCGGCGTCGGAAGCCCGTCGCCTCGCCACCTCGCCGGAGGCGCTCGCGCTGCTCGCCGCCGACCAGGACGGGCGGCTGATCCTCCAGGCCGCCGAACTCCAGCGCCGTACCGCGGATCTCCAGGCCCTACGGGCCGTCGTGGACGACACCACCGCCACGGAGGCGGACCTGCAACGCGCCCTGCAAGGGAACCACTGGATCTTCGGCGGGCGGTACGTCGGGGAGGCCGCCCGGCGCCGGCTGGTGCCCGGTGACGAGATGGACATCCCGCTGATACGCGCGGACGGCGCCCTGCACATCGTGGAGCTGAAGCGGTCCATGGGGCTCAAGAGGCCCCTGATCAAGCGGCACCGCAATGCCTGGGTGCCCGCCGACGCCGTGCACGAAGCCGTCGGGCAGGCCGTCAACTATCTCGTCGGGCTGGACGAGAACCGGGCCCGGATCCGTGCGGAGTTCGGCATCGAGACCCGCCGCGCCGGCGCCCTCGTGCTCGTCGGCCACCCCGCCCTGCACGCCGATGTGCCGGAGGAGGAGGTCGCCGAGACGCTGCGCACGTTCAACGCGCATGTCACCCGCGTGGAGGTCCTCACCTACAAGGAACTCCTCGACAACGCCGAACGCTCCCTCGCCGTGGGCGTCGGCCCGGTGTAGGGAGCGTTCTGGTGGTGCCGTCCGGCGGCGCGGCGCTGGGCGCGACAGGTAGGTCGCGCCGCCGGACGGGGTGGGGGTGGGTGGGACCGCGGGGGTGTGATGGAGACCGGGGCTCTTCACTCTGGTCGAGAAGGGGCCCGGCACCTTGACCACCGCACTGGCTCGCACGCCGCCGCGGTCCTCGCCCTGCCCGCGTCCGCCCCGGACGGCCACCCCTCAAACCGGGCCGTCCGGTGCGGCGCGGGCCGCGTGCGCGGGAATGACCTCCCGTCAGACCCCGCACGCCGCCTGCTGGTCGATCGCCGCCCTCAGTCCTCGCGCAGGGCCTCGACCGCTTCCCGCACCCGCCTGCCGTACTCCGGGTCCGCCGCGTGGAAGTGCGCGAGGTTCTTCTCGATCACATCGTCGCGGGAGACCTGGGCGAGGCCCCCGGCGATGTTCGCGACCAGGCGCCGCTTCTCCTCCTCGGACATCAGCCGGTACAGCTCGCCCGCCTGGTAGAAGTCGTCGTCCTTGGTGTGCGACGGCGCGGCATGCGTGCCGGTGTGGCCGGAGACGGGCAGCGGCGCCGCGAGCGGGCGGCCGGTCTCGGCGGGGCCCTCGTAGGAGTTCGGCTCGTAGTTCTTGGCGTACCGGCCCTGGGAGTTGGCCGCCATCAGGCCGTCCCGCCCGTAGTTGTCCGCGGTCGTCGCCCGGGGCGCGTTCACGGCGAGCTGGGTGTGGTTGACGCCCAGGCGGTACCGGTGGGCGTCCGCGTAGGCGAACAGCCGGCCCTGGAGCATCTTGTCCGCCGAGGGGCCGATGCCGGGCACGAAGTTGTTCGGGGAGAACGCCGCCTGCTCGACCTCCGCGAACACGTTGTCCGGGTTGCGGTCCAGGACCAGGCGGCCCACCCGCCGCAGCGGATAGTCGCGGTGCGGCCAGACCTTCGTCAGGTCGAACGGGTTGAAGCGGTACTCCGCCGCGTCCGCCGCCGGCATGACCTGCACGTACAGCGTCCACGAGGGGTGCACGCCCCGCTCGATCGCCTGGAGCAGGTCCGTCTGGTGGGAGTTGGGGTCCTTGCCCGCCAGCTCCTGCGCCTGCTCGCTGGACAGGCAGCGGACGCCCTGGTTCGTCTTGAAGTGGTACTTGACGAAGAAGCCCTCCCCGGCGGCGTTCGTCCACTGGTAGGTGTGCGAGCCGTAACCGTTCATGTGCCGGTACGACGCCGGGATGCCGCGATCGCCCATCAGCCAGGTCACCTGATGCGTGGCCTCGGGCGCGTGCGCCCAGAAGTCCCAGACGTTGTCCGGCTCCTGCTTGCCGGTGAACGGGTCCCGCTTCTGCGAGTGGATGAAGTCGGGGAACTTCAGCGGGTCCTTGATGAAGAACACCGGGGTGTTGTTGCCGACGAGGTCGTAATTGCCCTCCTCGGTGTAGAACTTGAGCGCGAAGCCGCGCGGGTCGCGCACCGCGTCCGCGCCGCCGAGGTTGTCCGCGACCGTGGAGAACCGCGCGAACACCTCGGTACGCCTGCCGATCTCACCGAGGAAGGCGGCGTGGGTGTACCCGGTGACATCGTCGGTCACCTCGAAGTGCCCGTACGCGCCGGAGCCCCGGGCGTGCACCACCCGCTCCGGGATCCGCTCGCGGTTGAAGCGCGCGAGCTTCTCCAGGAGGTGCTGGTCCTGGAGCAGGAGCGGGCCGCCGACGCCGGCGGTGGCGGAGTTCTGGTTGTCGGCGACCGGGGCGCCGGACTCTGTCGTGAGCACGCGCTGCGACATCGTGGACCTTCCATGCGGGTGGCAGCGGAAATCGTCTTCCGCTTTGTGGAGCCTAGAAGTCTGCGTGGAGCCTAGAAGTGGGGTGAACGGGGCGTCAACAGTTTGTTGAATATGGTTCCGGGTCGCGGCACCACTTGGGCGCGACGGGACAGGTGTCAGCGGCACCGCGACCCGGAAGTCTCGAAGGGGGCCCGGAGGCCGGCCCCGGCGAGGCGTCAGACCTGGGCGCCCGACAGCCGTTCCACCGACCGCAGCAGCGCCGAGTGGTCCAGACCGCCGTCGCCCTGCGCGCGCAGGGACGCCACCAGCTGGGCGACCACGGCGCCGACCGGCAGGGCCGCGCCCACGCTGCGGGCGGCGTCGGTCACGATGCCCATGTCCTTGTGGTGCAGATCGATCCGGAAGCCCGGCGCGAAGTCGCGGTTCAGGAAGTTGTCCTTCTTGCGCGTGAGCACCGTCGAACCGGCCAGGCCCCCGTTGAGCACGTCGAGCGCGGCCGGGAGGTCCACGCCCGACTTCTCCAGGAAGACCACGGCCTCGGCGCACGCCTGGATGTTGACGGCGACGATCAGCTGGTTGGCCGCCTTCACGGTCTGGCCCGAGCCGTGCGGTCCGCACAGCACGATGGTCCTGCCGAGCGCCTCGAAGAGGGGCCTCGCCTCGTCGAAGTCGGCCTGCTCGCCGCCGACCATGATGGACAGCACCGCCTCGACGGCCCCGGCCTCGCCGCCGGACACCGGGGCGTCCAGCACCCGGACGCCCTTCTCCTTCGCGGCGGCAGCCAGCTCGATCGAGGTCCCCGGGGTGATCGAGGACATGTCGATCAGCAGGGTGCCGGGACGGACGTTCTCCAGGATGCCGTCCGGGCCGTAGGCGATGGCCTCCACCTGCGGGGACGCGGGCACCATCGTGATCACCACATCGGCGTCCCGCACCGCCTCGGCGATCGAGGGGGCCGCGATGCCACCGGCGGCGGCCAGCCGGTCCAGCTTCGCCTGTTCCAGGGTGTGGCCGGTGACGTCGTAACCCGCCTTGATCAGGTTCTCGGACATGGGGGAGCCCATGATGCCGAGGCCGATCCAGGCGATCTTCGGGAGTGTTGTGCTCATGTTCGGGGGTGCCTCTCTCAACTGCCGTGCGAAGTCGGGGGAGTTCAGCGCGCCGGGCGCGCCTCGCGGGGGAGCCAGTCGAAGGCCTCGGCGCTCGGGCGGTCGCCCGGCTTGTACTCCAGGCCCACCCAGCCCTCGTAACCGGCCTTCCGCAGCCGGTCGAGCAGCTCCGCCAGCGGGAGCGAACCGGTGCCGGGGGCGCCGCGGCCCGGACTGTCGGCGATCTGGACATGGCCGGTCTTCGCCGCGTACCGGTCGATCACCGCGGGCAGGTCCTCGCCGTTCATGGCCAGGTGGTACAGGTCCATCAGGAACGACGCGTTCCCGAGGCCCGTCGCCGCGTTGACCCGGTCGACGACCTCGACCGCGCTCGGCGCCGACACCAGCGGGTAGCGCGGCGACTCGGGCGCGTTCAGCGCCTCGACCAGCAGCGTCGCGCCGATCCGGTCGGCGGCGCGGGCCGCGAGGGCCAGGTTCTCCAGGGCCAGCGCGTCCTGCTCGGCCGGGTCCACGCCGTCCACGCGGTTGCCGTAGAGCGCGTTGAGCGCCGTGCAGCCGAGTGAGGCGGCGAAGTCCGCGGTCACCTCGACATTGGCGCGGAACCGCTCGGACTCCTCGCCGGGGACGGACAGGGCGCCGCGGTCCGGGCCAGGAAGCCGCCCGGCGTAGAAGTTCAGCCCGGTCAGTCGTACGCCCGCGTCCTCGATCGCCCGTTTCAGGGCGTCAAGGCGGGATTGCTCGGGGGTGGGTGAGTCGACCCAGGGCCACCACAGCTCGACCGCGGTGAAGCCCGCCGCGGCGGCGGCCGCGGGGCGCTCCAGGAGCGGGAGTTCCGTGAAGAGGATCGACAGGTTGACGTTGAAGCGCTGGTCTGCGGCGGTGCCCCAGTCGGAACCTGGCATGTCGGGCCGCGCTCCCTTCCGTGGTAGTAATTCCGCATTACGGAAGTTCGTTTCTGCGTATTGGAAGATTGCCGCCGTGTGTCGGTGCTTGTCAAGGGGGTCCGGAGGCCGGTCCCGGCTGGGGCGCCCCGGGGCGCGCACGGCGCGTTAGGTTGTGCGCGTGCGATTGAGAGTGGAGTTCACGACCGAACCCTTCGACCTGGAAGAGGCCCCCGCGCATGCCCTGGCGGCGCGCGAGGTCATCGAGACCGCGGCCCTCGACGCCGTGGACGTCGGCCCGTTCGGCAACACCGCCGAGGGCGGCGCCGAGCCCGTGCTCACCGCGGTGGACGCGCTGCTGCGCAGGAGCCTCGCGGCCGGCGCCACCCGGATCTCGCTCCAGGTCAATGTGCTGGGCGACGAGGGCGGTAGCGGCGACGGCGACGGCAGCGGGGGCGGCCACGGCGACGGGGAGGGTGGTAGATGACCGGGGAGCAGCCCTTCATCGCGGCCGTGAAGCCGCTGGTCGACGCCATGGGCGGGACGATGGTGCCGCCCGACGAGGCCGGTCCCGAGGACGTCGTGCTCGCCTGGGAGGGCGCCGATGTCGTCGCCGTACGGCTGCCCCAGCTCGCCGACTCCCTCGATCACATCCTCGCCGCGATGGAGCGCAGGGAGGGGCGGCCGCTGTCCGACCTGGACCGCAGGGCCAAGCAGGAGGTCGTGCGGATACTGGAGGCGCGGGGCGCCTTCGCGGTGCGGCACGGGGTGGAGACCGTGGCGAGCGCGCTGGGCGTCAGCCGCTTCACCGTCTACAACTATCTCAACCGGGAGAAGGGCAACTGAGGTCCCCGGGGGGTGTGTCGCCGCTTGTAACGGCTCGTAACGCGGAATTTTCAACAAAGTGTTGACGTGGCGTTTCCGGGGGCGTTAGCTATCGGCAGCCCGTTCAGCACATAGGCCGAATCCGGCCACGGAGGCTCCCGTGACGTCGACTTTCACGCCCCCGGGCCTGGCCCGGTTCAACGATCTGGAGGAGCCGGCGGCCGCCGCCGCCCTCCATGAGGCGTGCGCCTCCATGACGTGGGTACGACGGCTGACCGCCGCCCGCCCCTACGCCACCGCCGACGAGCTCTACGCCGCGAGCGACGCCGCCCTGGCCGAGCTGACCGCCGCCGATCTGGCGGAGGCGATGGCCGGGCACCCGCCGATCGGGCGGCCCCGGCCGGGCGATCCGGCCTCCGCCCGCGAGCAGCGCGGCATGGCCGGCGCGTCCGATGGGCTCAAGGCCGAGATGCTCGAACTCAACCTGGCCTACCAGGAGAAGTTCGGGCATGTCTTCCTGATCTGCGCCACCGGTCTGACCGGCGAGCGGATGCGGGACGCGGTCAAGGAGCGGATCGGCAACGCGCCGGAGCGGGAGCGGGAGATCGTCCGCACCGAGCTGGGGAAGATCAACCGCATCCGACTGGCCCGACTCGTCGAAGAGGACGCCTGACCCATGAGCACCAGCACCACCGCCTCCGTGTCCACGCACATCCTGGACACCTCGATCGGCCGCCCCGCCGCGGGCGTCGCCGTCCGCCTCTCCGCCCGCCCGGGCGGAGGCGCGGACTGGGTCGCGCTCGGCGGCTCCGCGACCGACGCCGACGGCCGGTGCAAGGACCTGCCGACGCCACCGGTGGGTACCACCCAGGTACGGCTCGACTTCGCCGTAGAGCCGTATTTCCGAGAGCAATCAGCGAACCAGCAAGCCGATGCGCAGCAGGACGCCCCCGCGAATCGGGACAGCGGACCGGCCGTGTTCTTCCCCGAGGTGGCGATCACCTTCGCCGTCGTACCGGGCGAGCACTACCACGTACCGCTGCTGCTCAACCCGTTCGGCTACTCCGTTTACCGAGGGAGCTAGCTACATGACCGTCAATTCCCGCCCTGCCCGCCCTGTGATCCTGGGACAGAACCAGTACGGCAAGGCTGAGAACCGAGTCGTCAAGATCACGCGGGACGGCGCCACCCATCACATCAAGGACCTCAACGTCTCCGTGTCGCTGAGCGGTGACATGGAGGACGTCCACTACTCGGGCTCCAACGCGAATGTGCTGCCGACCGACACGACCAAGAACACGGTGTTCGCGTTCGCCAAGGAGTTCGGCATCGAGTCCGCCGAGCAGTTCGGCATCCATCTCGCCCGGCACTTCGTCACCTCCCAGGAGCCGATCCAGCGCGCCCGGATCCGGATCGAGGAGTACGCCTGGGAGCGGATCGGCACCTCCGACGCCAACTCGAAGTTCATCGGCGCCGACGAGGTCAAGCACTCCTTCGTCCGCAAGGGCCAGGAGACCCGGCTGACCCAGATCACCTACGACGGCTCGTCCTGGGAGGTCGTCTCCGGCCTCAAGGACCTCACCGTCATGAACTCGACCAACTCCGAGTTCTGGGGCTTCGTCAAGGACAAGTACACGACCCTCCAGGAGGCCCACGACCGCATCCTGGCGACCTCCGTCTCCGGCCGCTGGCGGTTCAACTGGACCGACGACGAGCAGAAGATGCCGCACTGGGAGAAGTCGTACGAGCAGGTCAAGAAGCACATGCTCCAGGCGTTCGCCGAGACCTACTCGCTCTCCCTGCAGCAGACCATGTACCAGATGGGCTCGCGCATCATCAACAACCGCAGCGAGATCGACGAGGTCCGCTTCTCGCTGCCCAACAAGCACCACTTCCTGGTCGACCTGGAGCCGTTCGGGCTCAAGAACGACAACGAGGTCTACTACGCCGCCGACCGGCCCTACGGCCTGATCGAGGCGACGATCCTGCGGGACGGCTGCGAACCGCGGATCCCGGTGGACCTCACCAACCTCTGATCCACCCCCCGCACCTGATCGACCTCCTTTTCGGCACCCGCGGCCGGGGTACCACCCCCACCGGAGCCCGGCCGCGGCACTCAAATCTCCCCAGGGTCCTGCCGTGCCCTCCCCACAGAAGTCCGCTGAGCGAAAAGGACGAACCATGGCAGCAGCCCAGCGCATCGTCATCGAGAACTGTTCGATCGCGACCGTCGACGCCGACGACACCGAGTACGCCTCCGGGTACCTGGTCCTGGCCGGCAACCGCATCGAGGCGCTCGGCGCGGGGCCGGCACCCGAGGGCCTGGAGAACGTGGTCCGCCGGATCGACGCCACCGGACATCTGGCGACCCCCGGCCTGATCAACACCCACCACCACTTCTACCAGTGGATCACCCGGGGCCTGGCCACGGACCACAACCTGTTCGACTGGCTGGTGGCGCTCTACCCGATCTGGGCGCGCATCGACGAACCCATGGCCTACACGGCGGCCCGGGGCTCGCTCGCCATGATGGCCCGCGGCGGCGTCACCACCGCCATGGACCACCACTACGTCTACCCGCGCGGCACCGGCGACCTGTCCGGCGCGATCATCCGCGCCGCCCGGGAGACGGGCGTCCGCTTCACCCTCGCCCGCGGCTCCATGGACCGCGGCGAGTCGGACGGCGGACTGCCCCCGGACTTCGCCGTGGAGAGCCTGGACGGTGCGCTCGCCGCGACCGAGGCCACCGTCAAGGAGCACCACGACCCCTCCTTCGACGCCATGACCCAGGTCGCCGTCGCCCCCTGCTCCCCCTTCTCCGTCTCCACCGAACTCCTGCGCAACGCGGCCGAGTTGGCCCGACACCTCGGGGTACGGCTGCACACGCACGGCTCGGAGACCGTGGAGGAGGAGAAGTTCTGCCACGAGCTGTTCGGCATGGGCCCGACCGACTACTTCGAGTCCACGGGCTGGCTGGGCGAGGACGTGTGGATGGCGCACTGCGTCCATATGAACGACTCCGACATCGCCGCCTTCGCCCGCACCGGGACCGGCGTCGCCCACTGCCCCTCGTCCAACGCCCGGCTCGCCGCGGGCATCGCACGGGTCCCGGACATGCTCGCCGCCGGTGTCCCGGTCGGCCTCGGCGTCGACGGCACCGCCTCCAACGAGTCCGGCGAACTCCACACCGAGCTGCGCAACGCCCTGCTCATCAACCGGCTCGGCGCCCACAAGGAGTCCGCGCTGAACGCCCGCCAGGCCCTGCGGCTCGGCACCCACGGGGGCGCCCGCGTCCTCGGCCGGGCCGCCGAGACCGGCTCACTGGAGGCGGGCAAGCTGGCCGACGTGGTGCTGTGGAAGCTGGACACGCTGGCCCACGCCTCCATCGCCGACCCGGTGACCGCCCTGGTCTTCGGCGCGGCCGCCCCGGTCACCGCGTCGTTCGTGAATGGCCGTCAGATCGTCGCGGACGGACGCCTGTTGACCGTCGACGAGGACGCCGTCGCGCGCGCCACCCGCGACGAGGCCCGGCGCCTGGCGCAGCTCGCCGCTCAGCGCTGACCCCCCGACTCCGGCCGGGAGGGACGGCTCCCGGCCGGCAGCCGTGGACCCGAGCGGGGCCCACGGCGGCCGGCTCCGGGGCGCGCGCGAGAGCGTGCGCGCCCCGGACCGGTTCCCCACCATGACTCTCATGGTTCCCCTCCACGACCCCTACGGTTCCCCGTCCACGACCCCCGCCGGGGTCCCCGGTCCCTCCCCCACTCTCGGCTGCGCTCGAGCGGGAGGTGCCCCCATGCCCGTCGCGCACCACCTCCCTGAAACCCACGTCCACAGCCGACGTGTCTTAACCGACCGGAGGAGCCCGCCGTGTCCGCCCAATCCGCCGAAGCAGCGCCAGTCCCCGTCCACCCGGTGGACGAGAAACTCCCCGCCCTGAAGATGGCGACCAGCGGCCTCCAGCATGTGGCCGCCATGTACGCGGGCGTCGTCGCCCCGCCCCTGATCGTCGGCGCGGCCGCCGGTCTGTCCGGCACCGGCCTCACCTTCCTCACCGGCGCCTGCCTGTTCACCGCGGGGCTCGCCACGTTCCTCCAGACCCTCGGCTTCTGGAAGATCGGCGCCCGGCTGCCCTTCGTCAACGGCGTCACCTTCGCCGGTGTCGCCCCCATGACCGCGATCATCGCCTCGGCCAAGGACAAGTCGGACGCCCTGCCGATGATCTTCGGCGCGGTCATGGTCGCCGGATTCCTCGGCTTCCTCGCCGCCCCGGTGTTCTGCAAGGCCGTCCGCTTCTTCCCACCGGTCGTCACCGGTACGGTCATCACCCTGATCGGTGTCTCCCTGCTCCCGGTCGCCTTCGGCTGGGCCCAGGGCCCCGACCCGTCGGCCCATGACTACGGCTCGACCACCAACCTCACCCTGGCCGGCCTCACCCTCCTCATCGTCCTGCTGCTGCGCCGCTTCACCCGCGGGTTCGTCAAGCAGATCGCGGTGCTGCTCGGCCTGATCGCCGGGACGCTGATCGCGATCCCGTTCGGGGTCACCGACTTCTCCCCGGTCGCGTCGGCCGACCTGGTCGGCTTCCCGACCCCCTTCCACTTCGGCGCGCCGCAGTTCCATATCGCCGCGATCCTGTCGATGTGCGTGGTGATGGTGGTCTCGATGACCGAGTCCACCGCCGACATGCTGGCCCTCGGCGAGATCGTCGAACGGCCCTCGGACGAGCGGACCATCGCGGCCGGCCTGCGCGCCGACACCCTGGGCTCCGCCCTCAGCCCCTTCTTCAACGGCTTCATGTGCAGCGCCTTCGCGCAGAACATCGGCCTGGTCGCCATGACCCGCATCCGCAGCCGCTTCGTGGTCGCCTTCGGCGGCGGCTTCCTCGTCCTGATGGGCCTGTGCCCGGCGGCCGCGTCCCTGATCGCCGTCGTCCCCCGCCCCGTCCTCGGCGGCGCGGGCGTCGTCCTCTTCGGCTCGGTCGCCGCGAGCGGCATCCAGACCCTGGTACGCGCCGGCCTGGACAAGGACAACAACGTCCTGATCGTCGCGGTCTCGCTGGCCATCGGCATCGTCCCGATCACGGCCCCGGACTTCTACCACGCCTTCCCGGACACCGCGCGGATCGTCCTGGACTCGGGCATCTCCACGGGCTGCGTCACGGCGGTCCTGCTCAACCTGGTCTTCAACCACCTCGGCCGCAGCCGGGACGCGCAGGACGTCACGCATCCGATGGAGGCGGGGGAGGAGCTGGCGTCGGTGCAGTGAGGGTGGGGGCGGGCGGCGGGGCCGGGCACCGCGGACTGTGGCGGCACCGCTCGGCCTCCGCGGCGATGCGCCCGGCGAGTGCCGGGTCGTCGGCCAGCGCCGCGACGACCTCGTCGTAGAGGACGACGGCCTGGTCGCATCTGCCGTGCGCACAGCGGCAGCGGGCGCGCCAAACGGACAGGGCCCGGCGCAGGAACGTCGAGTCGTCGTCGGTCTCGGTCAGGTCCCGCTCGACCTCGTCCAACGCCCGTTCGGCGTCCGTGGGCCGCTGCTGGGCGAGCAGGGTCTCCACCACCAGGAACCGCAGGCGCGTCACGGCCGGATCGGCGGCGCCGAGTCCCGCGAACTCCTCGGCCAGGACGTCTCGCAGCTCGGCCTCCGCCAACTCGGCCTGGTCCGACGCCATCTGGAGGCATGCCCGCCGGTGGGCGAGCCACTCCAGGGTGTCGACGCGGTCGGTGTCGGTGGCGGGATTCGCCCGGTACCAGCCCAGCAGCCCGCCGAGCAGGTCCGCCGCCTCGTCCGCGCGGTCCTGCTGGGCGAGGTTGTCCGCCAGGTGCCAGGCCATGTCGCGGTAGAGCGGCGAGCCTTCCTCCGAGGCTTCTTCGAGCCGGCCGAGGATCGCGCGGTAGTACGTCTCGGCCCCGGTCAGCAGCCCGGCGGCATCCAGGGCGTGGGCCGCGTGGTGGGCGAGCACGACGTTTTCCTTCCGTGCGCCGCGGTCCGCGAGCAACTCGCGTGCCTCCTCGGCGGCTTCGTCCACCTTGCCCTGCTCGACCAGCATGCGCACGAGCTCGGCGATGACCAACACCGGCTTGGGCTGGGAGAGCTGATGTGCCGCCTCGGCCATCGCCCGGAGTTCCTGTTCGGCCTCCGCCACGCGGCCCGCCCGGGACAGCGCCTCCGCCCATGCCAGCCGGGCCGACACCGTGGCCTCGTGGCCCGCGCCGTAGTGTCGAAGACAGGCTTCGTACACCTGGTTCGCCTCGGCGGAGCGGTCCGTGTCTTCCCCTTCGTCATAGTTCACGCGCCGGACGGCCAGGCGGGTCGGGTGTCCCTCGGGCAGGGCCGCGGCTCGCTCGCGCAGTGCCGAGGCCAACTCCGCCGAGAGCGCGTGGTTGTTGGACCCCGCCGCGTAGTTGCGCGCCACCATGCCCGCGCGCAGGAAGGCGACGAGCGCGTCCTCGGGTGTGTCGGGTACCTGGCGCAGACCCGTCCGGACGTGCGGAACCAGGAGCTGCCAGATCTTCCACATCTCGGGATCGGGCGGGATCTGACCGAACAGGGTGACGATCACCGAAGCCGCTCGCCACAGGTGTGTCCGCGTCCGCTCCGGGGCGTTGCGGATCTGCAGCGCGTTCGTCTCCAGGACCAGGGGGTGGGCCGTCAACCAGGGCAGGGCGCTTACCGACCCGGCCGCGTGGTCGACGGACAGCGTTATGTCCTCCACGCTCAGCAGGCTCAGGTCCACCAGGGCCTCGATGGCGGCCTCGCACCGCTCCACGTCGCCGGGCAGCAGCTCGGGACACGTCTCCAGAGCGGTGCGCAACAGGTCCATCGGGAAGGGCGCGCGCCCGAAGCAGGAGAGCAGCCGCATCAGCCGCCGGGCCTCGGGCATGCCCTGCCGGGCCAGGAGGTCGAGGCTCATCTCCCAGGTACGGCCCACCAGGCGTCGCAGCCGGCGTTCGTCCGCGAGCCCGTCCGAGCGCTCGCCACGATCGAGCAGTTCCGCTCCCAGCCGCTCCAACTCCCGCATATAGCCCGCGAAGTCCCGTACCGGGCCGTTGTCTCCTCCCGCGGTGAGCAGCCCGACTCCCCGGCGCGCCCGGGCCAGAAACGACCCGGCCAGCCGCAACGCCAGCGGCAGGCCCCCGAGTTGCTCCGCGAGCCGCCGGGCGTCCGCCTCGCTCCCCGCGTCGCCCGCGAGGTCGATCAGGACGGCCGCCCCGTCCTGTGGTGCCAGCGTGTCGACGGGACGGCACCACGCGGCGCCGCCCCACAGCATGGGATTCCCGATCCGTGACGTGACCACGGTGAGCCCGGCCGTACTCGACCGGATCCACCCCGTGCCGTCACCGACCGAGCCGTCCACGGACGCGGCCACCGGCGGCTCGTCCAGATTGTCGACCACCAGCAGCCACGGCCGCTCCGCACCGTCGAGGGCGCGCCACACCAGGTCGGTCGCGCTCGACCGGCCGGACCACGCGGCGTCGATGTCGTGCTCGGACACACCCAGTTCGCGCGCGACCTGACGCATCCCGGTGCTCAGCCGGTCCCGGGAGGCGCCGGAGATCCAGAAGACATGGTGGCCCAGGCCGTGTGCGAACCGTGCCAGCCGCAGGGCCACCGTGGTCTTGCCGCAACCGCCCAGCCCGTACAGCACCTGGACCCGGTCGGAGCCCTCGGTCACGTCCCCTTCGAGCGCGGCCAGCAGCTCGTCGCGCCCGCGGACCCGGCCCGGCAGTTCACCGTAGGGCGCGCGGACCGAGAAGGTCCCGGGCCCGGCGTCGGCCGCCTCGCGCGCGGCCGCCGTGCTCCCGGAGGCCGCCGCCCCGGTGCCGTCCGAGTGGCCCCGCCGGGCGCTCTTCCACTCCCGCTCGCTCTCCTTCGCCTCCTCCACGGCGCGCTTCCACCGGGTACTGGCACCCGTCCCGGCCGCTTTGAGCAGCGCCGCCACGGTGGTCCAGGTCGGCGCGCGCGAGCCCGACAGCGCGTCCGAGACGGTACTTCTGCCCACACCGCAGGTGGACGCGATGTCCCGGACACCCGTGAACCCCGCCTCGGCCAGCAGTTCCCGCAGCCGCCGAGCCACCTTCCGCATCGGCTCCGGGGCGTCCGGATCGAGGGGCTTCAGCGCGAGTCCCCCCGTCGACGGCCTCCGCTCCCGGCTCGTCGTCATACCGACCCTCCGCCCCGTCGTGCCTGCCGACCGAGCCTACGGGGTCGGCGCACACGTCCGCCCGACGACCGCGCATGTCCGCGCGCGGACACCTCGGACATCCGGACGGCGCGCGCCGTCCGCAGGTCACGGCCGCCTCGTCCGCGCCCTGTCCGAACGAGCTCCGGGCCGGACGGACAGGGCCCGTAGACCGGAGTCACAAGGCCGGACGGCGGCCCCGAGCAGCGGAATTCGGTGGAGCGAGGGAGGAACGGACGATGCACATCGTTGAGTTCGTCGGCCAGCACGGGGCGGAGATCGCCTTCGTGATCCGGACGGCTGTGTCCGTGTGGTGTTCGCTGCGACGGGTCCGGCGCGTCCGGGCGGCGTCTCAGCCGAGGCGCGCCCCGCAGGGTGATCGCGCCGGGAGGCGGTCGGTGAAGTAGGAGCGGGGCGGGACGCCCATCAGGGTGCGGAAGTCGGTGGTCATGTGGGACTGGTCGTAGTAGCCGGTGGCGGCGGCCAGTTGGGACCAGGGGGTGGTGGTCGCGCGGGTGACGATCGTGCGGACGCGGTCGATGCGGGCGTAGTGCTTGGGGGAGACGCCGACGCCGTCGGCGAAGAGGTTGCGCAACTTCCGTTCGCTGACGGCCAGTTCACCGGCCACCTCGCGGACCCGGGCGGGGGTCCGGTCCGGGTGCACGGACAGCGCGTCGACCCCGGCTCGCAGCAGCGCCGTACGGGCGGGGTCCACCGCGGGCAGCGACGTGGGCAGCGTCTCGATGAGTTCGGGCAGGGGGTCGCGCGGGTCCAGGCGGTGCAGCGCGGCCGCGAGCCGGGGCGCGGCCGCGCCGGGGAGCGCGGGCAAGGGGATCGCGCGGCCCACCAGTTCGGTGGCCGCGACGCCCAGCAGTGGCCGGACCGCGCCCGGCGCGAGCCACAACTCGACGCAGGACAGGCCCTGTTTGCTCGCGTGGTAGGAGGCCCGCACGCGCGGTCCCACGGCGAGCACATCGCGTCGGCCGTCCGCGCGCACCCGCAGCACCACCTTGGTGGCGGCGGCGGGCAGATGGACGAAGGTCTCCTCGGGCCGCCCGGCGGCGAAGAATCCGCGCACCCCGGCGAACCAGGGGCGCAGGGACTCGGGCGCGGGCGGCGCCTGACCGGCGATGGCGTTCGGCACCCTTCCACGGTAAGCGCGCCGGGCGCCCGGCCGGGCGGTCGAACCGTGCCGGAATCTCCAAGAGACCGGCACCCCGCCCGGCCCATCGTGGACGGCATGATTCTTGTGACGGGTGCCACGGGCACCATCGGCGGCGCGGTCGTACGACAGCTCGCGGCGCGCGGCGAGAAGACGCGCGCGCTCACCCGGGATCCCGCGCGGGCCGACCTGCCCTCCGGTGTGGAGGTGGTGCGCGGGGACTACGCCGACCCGGGTTCCCTGGCCGCCGCGACCGCCGGGGTGAGCGCGGTGTTCCTGGTGACGCCGCCCGGCCCCGACGCGGCCCGGTATGACACGGCGCTCGTGTCGGCGGCCCGTGCGGCGGGCGCCGGACGGCTGGTGAAGCTCTCCGCCATCGGCACCGGCGACCCCGAAGTCGGCCGGTTCGGCGTCCGGCACGAGGACGGGGAGCGGGCCGTACGGGAGAGCGGTGCCGCGTGGACCGTGCTGCGGCCGTCCTCCTTCGCCTCCAACTCCCTCGGCTGGGCGGCGGCGGTCCGCGCCGGGGAGCCGGTGCCCAACCTCACCGGTGACGGGGCCTCGGGCGTCATCGACCCGCGGGACATCGCGGCGGTGGCCGTCGCCGCGCTGCTCGACGCCGGGCACGGCGGCCGGACGTACACGCTGACCGGCCCCGAGGCGATCAGCGTCCCCGACCAGGCGGCCGTCCTCGCCTCGGTCCTCGGGCGCCCGGTGGGCACCCGGGATCTGACGCCGGACGAGGCCCAAACGTTCCTGCGGACCGTCTGGGGCTTCGACGACACCCGGGCGGCGGACGCGCTCGCCGGGATGCGGTACGTCCGTGACGGCGGCAACGCGCTGGTCACCGAGGAGGTGCCCCGGGTGCTGGGCCGACCGGCCCGCTCGTTCAGGCAGTGGGCCGAGGAGCACAAGGGGGCGTTCCGCGCCGCCTGACCGGGAGCCCCCGGCCCTCGTGGCTACAGGCCGAACAGGGCCGGGTCGGAGGCGAGTTCCCGGAACACCTCGGCCGGGTCGGCGACCAGCCTGCGCTCCTTCAGGTCCAGCAGACCGCCGACGCCGGTGACGTCGGCGGCCAGGGTGCCGTCGGCCTTGCGCATCTCCTGGTGGACCTTGAAGGTCTTGCCGGAGGTCCACTCGAAGGCGCAGGTCACGTCCACCTCGTCACCGGCGAGGAGTTCCCGCCGATAGCGGATCGTCGTCTCCAGGACCACCGGCCCGACACCGGTGCGCACCAGGCCGGTCTGGCCGATCCCGGCGGACTGGAGCAGCGACCAGCGGGCGTGCTCGGCGTACTGGAGGTACACGGCCTGATTCAGATGGCCCTGCACATCGGTCTCGTACCCGCGGACGGTGACGCGGACGGAAAACGGTTCGCTCACGGCTTTCCCCTCTTGCTCCGGTACGGCGGCTGCCCGGCACGGCGGCGCCGCCCGTCCGGTGATCCTTCCACGCGCGGCAGAAGCGGCGTCCCCGGGTCAGGTGCGGCGCGGGGACGCCAGCAGATAGCGCGTGCGGGTGCGCGGCTCGGTGTACTCGCCCGGCTGCCACCCCGCCCGCTCCAGCGTGTCCGCGCAGGCCGAGAGGGCCGCCGGGTCCGGCGCGTACACGGCGACCGCCTCCGGCTGCGGGGTCGCGCGCACCCGGTAGCCGGGGGTGGACGCCGTCTCCGGGATGTGTCCGGCCGCCTCCAGGGCGAGGGCGGCGGCCCGCACCAGATGGCCGCGCTCCCAGCCGCACGGGCGGTCCGTCGAGCCGTCCGGGTTGGTCATCCGGCGCAGCTCCAGCAGGCCCTGCCACGCACCGCGCACCTCCCGCAACCGCCCGGCGTCCGAGGGCGGGGCCGCCTCCCGCGCTCCGCCGACGCGTGCCGCGAAGACACCGGTGGAGGGTGCCGATCGCTCTCGCTGCTCCTGCTGGTCCTGTTGCTCCTGTTGCGCGGGTGTCCCGGGTGCCCCCTCCCGTATGCGCTGCCCCGCCGGGGTCAGGAAGTGGTCGTGCGGCGGGCGCGGGTGCCGGAAGGCGAGGCCCCGCCGGACCAGCGCCGTGAGCTGCGCCGGTGTGCCGCGCAACCGGCCGGTGAGCGGGTCGGCCGCGTCGATCACCCGCCGCTGGGCGGCGGTCGGCTCTCGGCTCACGGTGCGCTCCCCTCCGGGCGTCGCCGGGTAAGGCCGCCGGTCCGGCGACCCGGGGAAAAGCGTAGGACGAGGGTCTGACAACGGGGCACGGGACGAGGGTCTGACGGCGGGGGGCGCGGAGCCCTTCCTCAACCGGGCCGGATGTTCCACCCCGCCACCACCGGCCGGCCGTGCTCCGTGCCGAGGCGGCACAACGCGCCCGTGGCCAGCTGGAACAGGGCGCCGTGCCCGGCGGGGAGGCCGAGGCGGCGCGCGGTCAGGACGCGCAGGAAGTGGCCGTGGGCGACGAGGAGCACGGCGCCCTCGGTGTCGCACAGGGCTGCGTCGACCCTGGCCAGCATCCGGTCGGCGCGCTCGCCGACCTGTGCCGGGCTCTCGCCGGGATGGCCGGGCGGGCCCGGCGCGACCCCGTCGGTGAACAGGAACCAGCCGGGGCGGGTGCGCCGGATCTCCTGCGTGGTGACGCCCTCGTAGCCGCCGTAGTCCCATTCGCGCAGGTCGGCGTCGACCCCGGCGTCATGGACGCCGATCAGCTCGGCGGTCTCCCGGGCCCGTCGCAGGGGGCTGACGAAAGCGGCGCCGATACGCTGCGAGCGGATCAGCGGCGCCAGCCGACGCGCCTCCTGACGGCCGCGCCCGGTCAGCGGTACGTCGGTCCAGCCGGTGTGCCGTCCGGACCGCGACCACTCGGTCTCACCGTGCCGGACGAGAAAGAGGTCACCCATCCCCACGCCTTCCCGCTCGTCTGGCAGCACCGTGCCACGGCGGACCGGCGCCCGCAGGACGGATTGCGCCGGACGGGCTCTTGACTCCCGAGCGATAACGGCCGAAGCTCGTGCGTCTTGACGGGATCCATGGGCTCTGGGGGAAATCATCGACGGCGACCGCGTGTCCGACCCGCGTCCCCTGGCGGTGCTCCTGCACTCCCGGCAGCCCCTCACCACCGACCCGGCGGCCACCTTCGACCCGGCGCACTGGGAGACCGTCGTCCTCACCGACGCCGACGGCGGGCCCGAAGCGGTGCTGCGCGAGGACGCGCCGGGCGGGACCCCGGCCGTCCACCGGGCGCCGCGCGACACCTGGGCCACTCGGATCCGGTGCCTCGCCGGGGGCCGGGCGGTGCAGATCGTCACCAACGACGAGTACTGCCTCATCAGTTGTGCCGAGCTGCGCGCCGAGTTCGGCCTGCCCGTCCGGCACCCGGCCCGGCCCGCGCACTACATCGACAAGGTGCTGATGAAGGAGCGCCTGGCCGCGGCCGGTGTGCGGGTGCCGCGCTTCCTCGCCCTCACCGAGGGGGTGCCGGAGGCGGGGGACGGCCTCGCCCTGATCACCGGGACCATCGGTCTACCGGCCGTCGTCAAGCCCCGCCGGGAGGCCAACTCCCGCGGTGTCGCCATCCTGCGCACCGAGCCCGAACTGCGGGACTGGCTCGCCGGGCGCCGGGGTGAACAGGGCTGGCAGGTCGAGGAGTTCCTCGACGGCACCTTCCACCACGTCAACAGCCTGGTCCGCGACGGCGTGCCCACCCCGGTGCAGACCGGCACCTATCTCGGCCCGCTGCTCGACCTGCCCGACGGCCGCCGCCTCGGCGGCTGGACCGTCCCGCACGACAGCGAACTGTCCGGTCGCGCACACGAGTTGAACCGCGCGGTGGTCGCCGCCCTCGGCGCCGAGGGGGCCTTCGTCGTGCATACGGAGTTCGCCGTCGACGGTGCCGGTGAGCTGGTCGTGGTGGAGGTCGCGGGGCGGGCGCCCGGCGCCCTGGTCTCCGAACTGGCCAGGCTGCACACGGGGTTGAACCTGGAGACGGCCAACCTCGCCCTCCAGGCCGACCTGCCCGTCCCGGAGCCGCTCCCCACGGGCACCCAGGCCGCGTGGGTGTGGGTCCCCGTCATGCCGGGCGAGCGGTACCGGCTCACCCCCGAGACGACCAGCAAGCGACTCGTGCACGTCCGCCGGGCCGCCCGCCGGACCCACACCGGCACCTCGGGAGCCCTCGGGGTCTCGGTACTGCTGTGGCACACCGACCCGGACGTGCTGGCCGCCGACGTCAGGACCGCGGCCACGGCGGCGTGGTGCGGCGCGTGAGCCGTGCCCACCGCACCGGCGCCCGCCCCGCTCGCCGCCCCCGGCACCGCTGATCGGCGCTACTGCCGGTATCCCCCGAGGAACCTCCCGATCCGCCCGATCGCCGCTTCCAGATCGTCGGCCTGGGGCAGGGTGAGGATGCGGAAGTGGTCGGGGGAGGGCCAGTTGAAACCCGTGCCCTGGACGACCTGGATCTTCTCGCGCAGCAGCAGGTCCAGGACGAACTTCTCGTCGTCGTGGATGCGGTGCACCTTGGGATCGAGGCGCGGGAAGGCGTACAGGGCGCCCTTGGGCTTGACGCAGGAGACACCGGGGATCTCGTTGAGCTTCTCCCAGGCCACGGTGCGCTGCTCGTACAACCGCCCGCCGGGCGCGGTGAGTTCGCTGATGGACTGGCGGCCACCGAGCGCGGCCTGGATGGCGTACTGCGCGGGCGCGTTGGCGCACAGCCGCATGGAGGCGAGCATGGTCAGCCCCTCCAGGTAGTCCTTCGCGTGCTGCCGGGGCCCGGTGACGACCAGCCAGCCGGAGCGGAAGCCCGCCACCCGGTACGTCTTGGAGAGCCCGCAGAAGGTGAGCACGACCAGGTCGGGGGCGAGGGCGGCGGCCGAGTGGTGCACGGCGTCGTCGTACAGGATCTGGTCGTAGATCTCGTCGGCGAACACCATCAGGCCGTGCCGGCGGGCGAGGTCCAGGATGCCCTCGACGACCTCCTTCGGATACACCGCGCCCGTCGGGTTGTTGGGGTTGATGATGACCAGGGCCTTGGTGCGGTCCGTGATCTTCGAGGCCATGTCGGCGAGGTCCGGATTCCAGTCCGCCTGCTCGTCGCACAGGTAGTGCACGGCCTTGCCGCCGGCCAGCGTGGTGACCGCGGTCCAGAGCGGGAAGTCCGGCGCGGGGATCAGGATCTCGTCGCCGTCCTCGATGAGCGCCTGTACGGCCATGGAGACCAGCTCCGAGACACCGTTGCCCAAGTAGACGTCGTCCACGTCGACTTCGAGGCCCAGGTTCTGGTAGCGCTGGGCGACGGCGCGGCGGGCGGAGAGCACGCCCCGGGAGTCCGTGTAGCCATGGGCCCGGGGCAGCATCCTGATCATGTCCTGGAGGATCTCCTCCGGTGCCTCGAACCCGAAGGCGGCGGGGTTGCCGGTGTTCAGGCGCAGCACGCTGTGGCCCGCCTCCTCCAGCGCGTCCGCGTGCTCGATCACCGGGCCGCGGATCTCGTAACAGACCTCGCTGAGCTTGTTCGACTGCCGGAACTCCATGCGTCCCTCCGGGAACTCGTGTTGCTTGGTTTTACCAAGCTGGAGCTTGGAAAGTCCAACAACGCGTCTAGACTGCGTCGCATGCCACCTCGCCGAAGCTACGACCAGTACTGCTCCGCGGCCCGTGCGCTCGACCTCGTCGGGGACCGCTGGACCCTGCTGATCGTCCGGGAACTGCTCGCCGGTCCGCGTCGCTACACCGACCTGCACGCGGACCTGCCCGGCGTGAGCACCGATGTCCTCGCCTCCCGGCTGAAGGACATGGAACGCGACGGCCTGGCCACCCGGCGCCGACTGCCGCCCCCCGGCGCGGCCAATGTCTACGAACTCACGCCGCGCGGAAGCGCGTTGCTGCCCGTCCTCCAGGCGTTCGGCGTCTGGGGCGAGGCCGAACTCGGTGAGCGCCGCCCGACGGACGCGGTCCGCGCCCACTGGTTCGCCCTGCCGCTGCTGCGCGCGCTGGAGGGACTCGGAGTGGCGGGGCTGGTCGAAGTCCACCTGGAAGAGGGCGACTTCCACGTCCGCGCGGGCGGGGAACCGGCGCCCGCGGCACCGGTGTACGGCGACGGCCCCGCCCCCACCCCCGCGGACGCGCGCCTCACCCTGCCGACCCCGGTCTCCGAGGACGTGGCCCGCGGCACCCTCCCGCTCCTGGAGGCCCTGCGCGCCGGGCAGGTCACGGTGGAGGGCGAGGGGCCGGTGGCGAAGGCGCTGCGGGAGGGCTGACGGACCCCCCCGACGCGACGGTCAGGGTGGCGGGTTCACGAGGCGGCCGGCAGGCTCCATTCCCCCGAGTGGCCGGGCGGCAGCCCGAGGTCGCGCCGGACAGCCGCGTAGTACGCCTCCCGGGCCGCCCGCTGCCGCGCCATCATGGCCCGCCAGGTCTCGGGGTCGTGGGCGTCCTCGCGCAGGAAGCGTTCCATGTCCATCACCGCGACGACCCACTCGCGGGCCCTGTCCACCACTTCGGTGCTGCCGAGCATCAGCAGCGCCTCACCGGCGGGGTCCCGGGCGTCGGTCGCCTCGGCCAGCTGGGGAGCGGCCTGCTGCGGGGACAGCGGGTGCGGATGGGGGTCGACACCCAGATGGGCCGCGATCCGGTAGGCCAGGGTGACGGACTGCTTGAGCGCCCTCGCGTACTCGGCGTAGATCGCAAGCCGCCGCTCCTCCCAGCGGGTCGCCCGCTCGCGGTGGAAGCGGATCCGATCGCCGCGGGCGATCGCCAGATACGAGCCGACGGCGCCGATGACGACCCCGAACAGCGCCGGAAGCTGCTGTATGAACGCGGACATGGCGCCAAGCTATCGGCTGCCGCGCGCGACCGGGGCGGGAAGCAGGAGGCCGCAGAAGGCCAGGGGCAAAGGGGCCGAGGACCGGAAAAGGGCCCGCCACCTGGGCGGGCCCTTCTCCACGACGGGGTCAGACGGTCGGCGGTCGGCCGTGTCCCCGTGTCAGCGCGTATCCGCCGATGCCGGCCAGCGCGGCGAGCACCGCGCCGATGCCCGTCCACACCCAGCGGTCGGACCACCAGCCGGAGGACCAGCCGTCGCGCGAGCCGAAGCTGGAGAGCACGGCCGTCTTGGAATCGTCGCCCCGCGCCTCGGACTTGACCGCGATACCGGGGACCAGCGGCTTGCCCAGGGAGCCGTCGACGGCCGAAGGGCCGCCGATGTCCTTGGAGTCCACCCGGATCTCGGCGTTCACCGGCTGGCCGAGGTCGGCGGCGCCCATGTCCACGACCGTCAGCCGCACGTAGTACGTGCCGGGCAGCGGGTCGTTGGCCCACGGCTCCGCCCAGCCGCGCACCGTACGCATCACACAGGCCAACTCGACCGAGTTCGAGCCCTGTTCGGCGGCGCGGGAGGAGGCGCCGTACTGGCAGGACTGCCTGCGGCGCAGCCCGTCGAACACATCGAGCTGCCAGGTCTCGGCGCCGTGCGTCTGGGGCAGCTTCACGGTCGCCTCGACCGTCGGCCGCTGCCCGGTGTCCGCGGGGAACGACCAGTACAGGTAGTCACCGGTGGACCCGGAGGCCGTCGCCCGCTGACCCTGCTGCAGCTCCGTCGCCGTACGGAAGGACGTGCCCGCCTGCGTGGGCGCCGAGGCGCCGGAGCCGTCGGAGGCGCTCGGGGAGGGCGAGGAGTCGGCGGCGGCCGGTCCCGCGGCGAGGCCGAGGGCGAGCAGTGTCGTACCCAGGGCGCTCAGAACTCGTACGGCACGCATCAGTTCGTCCTCCAGATCGCGACGCGCCAGCGCGACAGCCAGCCCCACAGCACACCCGCGAGGAAGCCGACGAGCACCAGCGTGCCCAGCAGCCACCAGCCGCGGCCGAGACCGAACGAGGCCACGTCGTGCGCCTGGTCGGGACCGCTGACCAGGTCCACGGTCAGCTCCAGCGGCAGACCCGGCGTGCTCTTCACGCCCGCGGGCGCCGAGAAGGAGTGCGCGACCTCCAGACACACCGTCTCCGCCGGCGCGTTGTCGTCGTCGCTCGACGGCTTCGGGTAGCGCAGCCCGGTGGAGATCATGTCGGTGCGCCCGGTACCGGCCGCCTCACCGCGGACGATCTCCCGCCCCTTGGCGGTCACCGCCCGCAGCAGCACCCCGTAGGAGGGGTTCACGGCCCGGTCGTCCGCGACGCTCACCGAGGCGCGCAGCTCCTGGCCGGGCTTGACGTCGACCTTGTACCAGCGCTGCTGCCCGAAGGCCGCGCGGTCGGTGTACAGACCGGACTTCAGCATCGGCGCGCTCGTGCACTGCCCGGCGCCCGAGGCGGCCACCGGCGTCACCACCGGATCGGCCGCCCGGTGCACCAACTGGCCGACCCGGTCGGTCAGTTCCTCCTTGTGCTGCACGGAGGTGTACGTGCCGCCGGTCGCGTCCGCGATGCAGCTGAGCTGGTCACGGGTCTTGGAGTCCGGCACCAGGCCCAGCGTGTCGATGGTCAGGCCGATGCCCTTCGCGGCTATCTCCCGGGCCACCTCGCACGGGTCCAGCGGCTGGCAGGTGTCCTCGCCGTCGCTGATCAGCACGATCCGGCGGGTTCCGGAACCACCGTCGAGATCGCCCGCCGCCTTCAGCAGCGCGGGCCCGATCGGCGTCCAGCCGGTCGGCTGCAGCGTCGCCACCGCGGTCTTCGCGTCGGTCCGGTCCAGCGGGCCGACCGGATACAGCTGCGCGGTGTCCTTGCAGCCCTCCTTGCGGTCGTTCCCGGGGTAGTTGGCGCCGAGTGTGCGGATGCCCAGTTCCACGTCCTGCGGGGTCGCGTCGAGCACATCGTCGAACGCCTGCTTCGCCGCCGCCATCCGGGTGCCGCCGTCGATGTCCCGGGTCCGCATGGATCCGCTGACGTCCAGCACCAGTTCGACCTTCGGAGCGGCCTGCTCCGTCTCGTCGGCGGCCGCCGCTGTCGGGAACGTGAGCCCGGCGGCCAGTGCGGCGAGCAGGGCGCACACTCCTACCGCCAGCCGTTGTCTTCTGATCATCGACGGATCCTATTGATCAATCGTGCCGGGCTCCAAAACGAGCGGGTGGGGCAGCTCCGTCCACTGGTCGCCCGGCGTCCCCGGCGACAACCGCATCAGCGTCAGCGCCTTCGCGGGCACCGGACCTCGGCGCAGCGCCGCGAGATCGGACGTGTCGGGAAGGTCTGGTACGACCGCCGCCAGGGCCGCCCCGAGCGCCGGTCCCGACCCCGCCACCGATGCCAGCGCGCCCGCCACCAGGGAGCCGAACAGCTTGCGGCGCAGGGCGGTTTCGTCGTCCGTGACCAGCCGTCCGGCGAGCGCGGGCGGCGCGATGCCGTGCCGGGCGAGGCGGGCCGGACTGATCCGGATGTCGGCCAGATCGCGGTAGACCAGCCGCCGCGGGCTCCCGTCGGCGGCCAGCACCACCAGCAGGTTCTGGCCGTGCGCCTCCAGGGCCACCCCGAGATCGAGCAGCCGCAGCCCCACGGTGAGCGCGAGCCGGGTGAACGCGGCCAGCCACCCGGGATCCCGGGGCAGCGACGTGGTGGCGAGCGCGGCGACCGGCAGCACCCGTTCGCCCGGCCCGGCACACCGCTCGGGCGACTCCCGCAGCAGCGCGGCCAGTTCGGAGGTCCCCGCGGTGACCGCGCCCAGGGTGCGGGTGATGTCCAGCGACCCGCCGGTGCGCTCGGCGAGTTCGGCCGCGAAGTCGGACAGGATGGCCGCCGCCTCGACCGAGTACGGCGAGATGTCCCGCACCGAGGAGGTCAGCCGAGAGCTGAGCGCCGTCTTCACATGGAGGCCGCCGGGCACGGCCAGCGTCCGCAGGGACATCAGCGGACGGGCCGGGTGCCAGTCGTCGGGCGACCGTTTCAGCACATGCGCCGCCTGCCACGGGTGCACCGGCACCAACAGCCGTTCCCCGTCCCGCAGTT
Organism: Streptomyces sp. LaBMicrA B280; assembly: GCF_049222185.1. Taxonomy (NCBI): domain Bacteria; kingdom Bacillati; phylum Actinomycetota; class Actinomycetes; order Kitasatosporales; family Streptomycetaceae; genus Streptomyces; species Streptomyces sp. LaBMicrA B280. The sequence goes on from NZ_JBMJCT010000001.1 coordinate 279,268, forward strand.
CGTCCGGCCACTCACCGGTCAGCAGGCACTCGGCGGCCGGTACCGGCAGCGTCCCGAGCCGCACCACGGGCCGGTGCTCCGGGGCGTACGCCAGCTGGTCCGCGACCGAGAACCCGGGCCGGGAACGGCAGTTGGGATGGAAGGGGTGTCCGTCCACCACCCGCTGCTCCCACTCCCAGTCGAGTTCCGGCCACCTTTCCGGGTGATCGGCCGCGGCGCGGGACAGCGCCAGGGAGGCCACGCTGTGCCCCAGCTCCGCCGCGAACCCCTCGGCCCCCGGCCCCACCCCGGCACCGGCCGCCAGCTCCGCCATCAGCCGGGCCGGATCCTCGTACCGCCGCCGGTCCAGGCGTACGGCGGTGACATAGGGGTGCGTGGCGTACGGGTCCGGGTGCGGGCCGTGCAGCGCCCGGCCGTCGGCCAGCCGCAGCGTCAGGCCGTACGCGCCGCTCGCCCGGCCGGTGATCCAGGGCAGCGGCTCGTGCGCGAGCCCCCGCCACAGCCGGGTCAGCACGGCCGCGCGGGCACCGGGCAGCTCGGCGTCGTACCGGGGCAGCAGCCCGGGGCGTACGGCCCGCAGCTCCGCGGCGACCTCGGCCTCGGCGGTGGGGGAGTGGGACACGGTCGGCTCCTCGATCGCGGCCGGTACGGGGCACGATGGTCGGGTACGGAAGACAGCACCATGGTCGGATACGAAGCCATACTGATCGCTTCCGGGCCCCTTGCGAAGAACGCGCCCTCCCGGGTGCGACGCTCGTAGGAGAACGGCTCGTAGGAGAACGGCTCGAAGAAGCACGGCTCGAAGAAGCACGGCTCGAAGAAGAACGCCAGCGAAGAACGAATGGATCGCGTGGACCTCAAGCCTCCCGCAGCCGCCGTCGGCCGGCTCGCCGACGCCTATGCGGCCGCCCCCCTGCTCAACTGCCTGCTCCGGGAGGTGGCCGAGCCGCTGCCCGGCGCCCCCGAGGGCGGGCCGGTGTACCGGCTGCCCGGCACCGGACGGCTGCTGCGCGTGCGCCCGGGCCGCCGCCCCGCCGACCCCGAACTGTTCGCGGCCGCCGCCTGGCACCGCGTCGGCCATCCCGAACTGGTCAAACTCGTCGCCGAGGAACTGCGCCGGCACACCGGGCTGCCCGGCGGGGATCTGCCCGCCGAGATGATCGACAGCCGGGAGGCCGTCGCCGCGCTGCTCGCCGCCCGCGCCCGTACGACCCCGCCCGACGATCCCTATCTGCGCTCCGAGCAGTCCCTGATCACCGGCCACCCCTACCACCCGGCGCCCAAGGCGCGCGGCGGCGGCCCGGTCGCGTCCTGGCTGCCGTACGCGCCCGAGGCGTACGCCCGGTTCCCGCTGGTGCTGCTCGGGGTGCGCGAGGACCAGGTGGCCGAGGAGGGCGACACCCGCGCCCTGGACGCCCTGGGCGCCGCGCCGCCCGGCTACCGGCTGCTGCCCGCCCACCCCTGGCAGCTCGACCTGGTCGCCGACACCCTCGCCCCCGCCTTCGCCGACGGCCGCCTCGTCCGGCTCGGCACGACCCCCTTCGACACCTGGCCGACCGCCGCGATCCGCACGGTGTACGAGCCGCGGGCCGACCTGTTCCTGAAGTTCAGCCTGGACGTGCGGATCACCAACGACATCCGCCGGCTCTGGCGCCACGACCTGCGCCGACTGCGCCGCACCGACGGTGCCGCGGGGCGCGCCTTCGCCGCGATGAGGGCGCCCGCCGCGCCGGGGGCACCCGCCGTGGTCATGAGGGCGCCCGCCGCGCCGGGGGCACCCGCCGTGGCCGCGTCGGGCATGTCCGCCGCGTGGCTCGCCGACCGGGGCCATCGCACCGCGTCCTTCGCGTACGAGGAGCTGGCCGTGGTGGTGCGCGACGGGCTGCGCGACCATCTGCTGCCGGGCGCCGTGCCGCTGCTCGCCGCGGGTCTCGCGGAGGGCTTCGACGGCAGCCCGCTCGCCGCCACGGCCGACCCCGCGGCCTGGTGGGAGGCGTATCTGGAGCAGGTCGTGCCGCCCGCGCTGACCGCGTTCGACGCGCACGGCGTCGTCCTGGAGGCGCATCTCCAGAACACCCTGGTCGCGGTGGACTCCGCCGGTACGCCCGTCCAGGCGCTGTTCCGGGACGCCGAGGGCGTCAAGCTGCTGCCGGACGTCCCGCGCGCCGCGGGCTGGGAGCGCCTGGTCTACTGCCTCATCGTCAACCACCTCATGGAGATCGCCGGGGCCCTGGCCGAGCGGCATCGCGGGTACGACCCCTGGCCCGCCGTGCGCCGGTCACTGGCCCGGCACGAGCTGCCCGAGATCCCCGCCCTGCTCGGCTCGCCGACCCTGCCGGGCAAGACCAATCTGCTGCTGCGGTGGACGGGCGCGGACGGGGCGGACGCGCGGTATCTGCCGCTGCGCAACCCGCTCGCCGACCGCTGACCCGTCGTACGGCCGACGGCTACCGGGCCGTGCCGAAGTCCTGTGTCCAGTAGCTGTCGGGCTGCGCGAGTCCGACACCGATCTCCTGGTAGCCGCAGTTGAGGATGTTGGCCCGGTGGCCGGGGCTGGACATCCAGCCCGCCATGACCTCGGCGGCGGTCGAGTAGCCGTACGCGACGTTCTCGCCGTACGCGCTCCAGGTGTACCCCGCCTGTGTGATGCGGGTGCCCGGGTCGGAGCCGTCGGAGCCGGTGTGCGACATGTTCTGGTGGGCGGCCATGTCCGCGCTGTGCTCCTGCGCGGCCTTGGTGAGCTTCGCGTCGAGGGTCAGCGGTCGGCAACCGGCCTTCGCGCGCTCGGCGTTGACCAGCCGCACGATCTGCGCGGTGACGCCGGACGCGGTGTCGGCGGACGCGGTGTCGGCGGACGGCGTGGCCGTGGCCGGGGCGCTCGACGCGGCGGGGGCGGGCGCCGGAGCGTCGGTCTGCTCGGCCGGGGCGGCCGGGGGCGTGCTGCCCTGCTGTGCGGCGGCCGTCTGGGGCGCCGCGGTGGTGAGCGGGGCGCCGGGGGCCTTCGGGAGAGGGCGGGGGTGATGGTGGTGCGCCCGCTGCTTCGGTATCGCCTGGGACATGCCGGGCTGCTGGGGTATCGCGGTCTGCCCGGCCGTGGCCGTGGCCGTCTCCGTGGGCGCGGGGGTGTCCGCCAGACCGAGAGCGGTGGCGCCGGTGGCGGCTGCGCTCCGGTCCGTGGTGCCGGACGGCCAGTCCGTACAGGCCAGGGCGACGGACGGTACGCCCACCGTGCCGACCGCGACGGCGCCGATGACCATGCGCCGGAAATGCTGCGTCTTGCGATGCTTGCCCATTGTGTGAACCTCGCTCGGTGATCGCCGAGCGCCCAGTCTCAGCACGCGCCGGAGGAGACCGCAACGAGCCCTCCTACTACCCGGCCTCGTAGCCGCGCGGGCCTCTTGTCAGACGCCCGCGAAGATGCCGACTTCGCGATCGCGACGTTCGCTGAAGCCTGGCGGGCCGTCAAGAGCGTGGTGACGGGGGTGATGAGGGAGCGGCTGTGCGGCCTCTGGGATCGGCCGCCTCCGGAGCGGCTTGCCGCGACACCAAGGCGGACAAATCCCATATGTCGTCAGACGGTCACCTACTACCCGGGGGGCTCAGTTGCCGTTTCCCTGTGAGGGTTGTCACGCGGGGACCGGCCGCCCGGCACCCGCCCCGGGGAGCGGCTGATCCCGCTCGTGAACGAATTGCCGCTATCCGGCGTCCGCGCCCGCCATACGCGCCGCGTCGTTGGACCTGACCACCGCGACACCGGTGGCCATGACGGCCGCGCGCACCGAGCCCAGGGCCTCGCGCAGCAGTCGCACGCGGTCGTGCTGGCCGGGGGAGGGGGTGACCGCGCCCGCCCGGGTCAGCATCAGTCCGGCCTCCAGCACCGCGACCTGGGCCTCCACCAGGGGATCGCGGCGTTCGGCGGTGGTCAGGAGGGCGTCCAGGGCCTCCTCGACGAGGGTGGCGGGACTGCCGTTCGGGGGAACGATCGTCGTCATGTCGGGATCCTCGGGTAGGGGTCGTGGGACCGGAGGGCGAGGTGCGGTGGGCGCGGGCCGGATCGGTCATTCGCCGATCCGGCCCGTCGAGGGGTGGCTCTCAGGCGACGGCGAAATCCGCGACCACCCAGGTGGCGATCTCCTTCCACAGCTCGACGCCGCGGACGTGATCGGGGTGGGTCAGATAGCGGTCGACCGCTCCCCGGTCGGCGAACGTGCCGATCAGGGCGAAGTCGTAGGCGACGGGCCGCTCGGTCATGTTGCGCCCGAACTCCCAGCCGAGGATCTCCTCGATGTGGTCCGGGTGGCCCGCGGTGGCCGCCTCGGCGGCCCGTGCGCGCGCGTCGGACCAGTCGACCTCGGGCCGGAAGCGGAAGAGGACGGTGTGACGGATCATCGGTTCCTCCTCAGAGCAGGACGGGGGTGGCGTGGACCGGCGTCAGCCAGCCGTGGTCGTCATGGGGGTCCCGGCCGCGGACGGACCGGTCGTAGGCGGCCATCACCGTGCGGGTGATGTGGCCCGGGGCGCCGGAGCCCACCGGCCGGCCGTCCAGGGCGGTGACGGGGACGATCTCGCAGCCGGTGCCGGTCAGGAAGATCTCGTCCGCCGTGTGCAGCTCCGACCTCAGGACCGTGCGCCGCTCGGCCTCGATGCCGGTCGCCCGGCGCAGCAGCGAGATCACCGAGTCCCTGGTGATGCCCTCCAGGATGTCGGAGTCCTGGGCCGGGGTGGCGACCCGCCCGGCCCGGACCAGGAAGATGTTGGCCGTGCTGGCCTCGGCGACATGACCGGCCTGGTTGAGGAAGATCGCGTCGTCGTAGCCGGCCGCCGTCGCCTCGTCGGTGGCCAGCGCGTTGTTGGCGTACGCGCCGGTGATCTTCGCGCGGGCGGGGAGCGAGCTGTCCGGGATCCGCCGCCACGAGGAGATCCCGCAGCTGATCCCGTCCTTCGGCACATAACTGCCCATGGGCAGGCTGACGATGGTCAGCGCGGAGGACACCCCCTGGAGCCGGACACCGAACGGCACCCCCGGCTCCAGGGCCGTCTTGTAGGCGAGCGGTCTGAGGTAGGCGTCACCGGTGTGCCCGTTGCGGCGCAGCAACTCGGCGCAGATCTCTACCAGTTCGGCGGCGCTGTGGCCGATCGCGATGCGCAGCAGGCGCGCCGATCCGATCATCCGGGTGAAGTGGTCGTGGGCCCGGTAGAGATGGGCGTCGCCCGAGTCGGTGGCGTAGGCGCGGATGCCCTCGAAGACACCGGTGCCGTACTGGAGCGCCTGCAGGCTGGGGCTGAGCCGTACGTCGGCGGCGGGCACGAAGGCGCCGTCGTGGAAGACCCATCGGCCCGCGCCCGGGGCGGCGGTGCGTCCGGCGCTCATCGTGCCTCCCTGCGGCGGGCGATGGCCAGGGCCGCCTCGTGCTCGGGGTCCGACGCCGTGCGCAGGTCCCGCACCCGGGCCGCCTTCCAGCTGACCATGGCGCCCGTCGTGGTGATCGCGCCCAGCCGGGTGTGCCGGACGGTCAGCGGGCAGCCCCAGGCGTCCGCGGCCGCCGTGACGAGCGACGCGTGGGCGTCGCGCGCGGCGGCCGGGTCGGGCAGGTCGAGGTCGACGGCGAGCACATCGACGTCCGCCGCCCGGTCGATGGTGATGTGGTAGTCGCGGCAGCCCGGCGCCCGGGACAGGACGAGGTCCTCCAGCTCGTAGGCCGTGACCGTGTGCCCGTTGAGGTCGATGCGGTCGCGCACCCGGCCCAGCGGCGTCAGGACCTGTGCGGGGGAGCCGTCGTCGGCGGCCGGTTCCAGCCGTACCAGGTCGCCGGTGCGGTAGCGCACCAGCGGCTTGGCGCCCTGGTACAGATGGGTGATGACCAGCTCGCCCGTCCGCACCCGCTGCGCGTCCGGCGCCACGAGTTCCCCGGTGCCGGGGTCGATCACCTCGTAGTAGACGTTCAACGGCACGGTCCGCAGCCGCCCGTCGGGATGCGCGGCGGCGACGATGGACGACTCCTGCGAGGCGTACATGCAGCTGTACGCGCGGGCGTTCCAGATGGTGCCGAGGTTCTCCAGCAGCTTCGGGGTGACCAGCTCGCCCACGAACATCAGCAGCCGCAGATCGAAGTCGGCCGCCGGGTCGAGGCCCGCCTTCCGGGCCTCCTTGGCCAGCGACATCGCCATGCCGGGCGTGCAGAAGACGGCCGTGACCCGTAGTTCGCGGAGCATGTGCAGGGCGCGCTCGAATCCCACGACCGGGGAGTGCGGCCACATCTTGACGACCGCGTGCCCGAGATTGCGGCACACCTCGCCGAACGTGTCGCCCGTGGAGTGCAGTTCGGTCGGGCCCAGCACGGCCACGACGTGCTGGTCGCCGTGCTGCTCGAAGATGTCCCGGTAGGCCACCGTGAGGGCGGTGTTGTTGACGATGGAGTCGGTGTTGTCGCGGGGGCACGGGGTGGCGGGGCCCGTGGTGCCGGTGGTCTCGTAGAACACCCAGGACTCGCTCACCGGCCTGGAGAGCATGTCGTAGCGCTGGTCCCGGAGGTCCTGCTTCGTGGTGAAGGGCACGGTGCGGGCGAACTCGGCGGCGTCCAGGCCCTCGATCGCCGCGTCCGTCAGGCCCGCCAGCCGTTCGGCGTAGAAGGGCGAGCGTTTGCGCACATAGCGCAGGCTCTCCCGGAGGTTCTCGAACTGGTGGGCCGACAGGCGCTCGCCGTCCCACAACCCGGCGTGGAATTCCCGCTGTCGGGCGACCGAGCGGCGGGCGAGGGCGTCGAGCTCGTCGTCGAAGATGGTGAACACGTGAGGTGAAACCTTCCTGAATCCCTGCGTGGACAAGCCGGATCGGCAGGTGTTCGTCGTCAGTCGCCGCTCTCCAGGAGGACCAGCTCGGTCCGCACGCTGCCGGTCCGGAGCGCGGCGATGTCCTGGTACTCGGGGGATGCGAGCCAGGCGTGGACGGCGGCACCGTCCGGGAACTCCATGAGGGTGAGGTGGACCGGGAGCCAGCCGCCCTCCAGGACGTCCACCTTCCCCCCTCTGACCAGGAAGCGCCCGCCGTACTGGGCCACCGTGGCGCCCACCAGGCGGCGGTACTCGGCCAGTTCGTCGCTGGTCTCCAGCGTGGTGACGTTCCCTATGACGTACGCGGGCATGCTCTGTCCTCCGCTTCCTTCCTGTTCGTCTACGGGATCGAGGCGCCGGCCGTGATGGTGACCGCGGTGCCGCCCAGCAGCACGTGGTCGTCCAGGACGGTGACGTGGACCGTGCCGCCGCGCCGGGACATCTGGTAGCCCCACAGCTCCGCGCGCCCCAGCCGCTCGGCCCAGTACGGGCCCAGGCAGCAGTGGGCGGAGCCGGTGACCGGGTCCTCGTCGACGCCGTACGCCGGTGCGAAGAACCGGGAGACGAAGTCGAACTCGGAGTGCGAGCCGCCCGGCGCGGTGACCATCACCCCGCGGGTCGGGACACCGGCGAGGGCGGCGAAGTCGGGCTTGAGGTCGGCCACCACCTCCGCGTCGGCGACCTCCACCAGGTAGTCGAACCTGTTGCGGCCGGTCCACACCGGATCCACGCCCAGCGCCTCGCACAGCCCGGCCGGCGGCTCGGTCGCCACCGCGCGTTCCGCCGGGAAGCGCATGACGATCTCCCGCTGCTCGCGGCTGACCGTGAGCAGTCCGCTGCGGGTGTGGAAGTCGATCTCCCGCTCCCGGAAGCCGCGTTGCCACAGGACATGGGCGCTGGCCAGGGTCGCGTGGCCGCAGAGGTCGACCTCCTTGGCCGGGGTGAACCAGCGCAGTTCGTAGCCCTCGTCGCGGGCGGTGACGAACGCCGTCTCGGAGAGGTTCATCTCCCGGGCGAGGGCCTGCATCCAGCCCTCGTCCCGGGGCTCGTCCAGCAGGCACACCGCGGCCGGGTTGCCGGTGAACGGGCGCTTGGCGAACGCGTCGACGACGAAGACCTTGGTGGCCCGCAGCGTGGACGGCCGCGTCTCAGACAGCAACACCGATGCCGCCCTTCCGCGCCCGCGCCGCGATCGAGAATCCGGAGGCGACGTCCTCGACGGCCAGGCCCAGGGACTTGAACAAGGTGATCTCCTTTGGCTCGGTGCGTCCTTCGACGGTGCCGAGGAGCACTTCTCCGATCTCGCCCCTGATGTCCTTCTCGTCCATCAGGCCCGCGTCGATCGGGTCGCAGATGTCACTGGACTCGTTCAGGGCGGACTCCCGGCTGTCCACGTAGACCGCGCAGTCGGCGACGGCGGCGGGGGCCAGCTCCCGGGCACCGCGCACGGACGCGCCGACCGCGTTCACATGGGCGCCGGGGCTCAGCAGGCCCGCCGGGATCAGCGGGACGCGCGAGGCGGTCGTGGTGCACACCAGGTCCGCGCCGCGTACGGCCGCCTCGGGGGTGGCGGCGACCTCGACGTCCACGCCCCGGGTACCGGCCCAGTCCCGGAAGTCCCGGGCCCGCTCGGCGGTGCGCGACCAGACCCGGACCCGGTGGACGTCCCGGACCAGCCGGACGGCCTCCAGATGGGTGCGGGCCTGGGTGCCCGAGCCGAGGATCGCCAGATCGCCCGCGTCCGCACGGGCCAGTTCCCGGGTGGCGACGGCGGAGACCGCGGCGGTGCGGATCGCGGTGACCGCGCCGCCGTCGAGGACGGCCGAGAGTTCACCGGTCTCCGGGTCGAAAACGGTGACCATGCCGATATGCGTACTCAGTCCGCGGGCTTCGTTCCCGGGATTGTGCATGATGGCCTTGAAACCGTATCCGAGGCCCTCCGCATGGCACGGCATCATCGCGAAGACACCGTCTTCGGAAGGCGGCGCGAGAATCGAACGGAGCGGTTGCGTCACCTTTCCCGAGGAAAACGCGCGCAGCGCCTGTGCCATCACCGAGATCGCCTCGGTCATCGGGTAGGAGGCGCGGACCGCCTCTCCATCAAGTATGAGCATGGGTGATCCTCCCCGCTTCCGCGGTGTCGTCGGGGACGACGAATATCTCGCCGTTCAGCGTGAATACGGACCACAGCATCCTGATGAACCGCTGCCGGGAGATGAATTCCAGGCCGTGGGCCTCGGCCGCCGGTGCGGTCGTGAGCGCCAGGTCCGTGACACCGTCCCGGACCGCCTGGGCGGCCGTGCTGGTCGACGTGACCTGAAGGATCTCCCGGTCGGTGAAGTGGCTCGGCAGCAGCTCGTCCACCAGCGGGCGGGGCGCCGGGTGGGTGGCGACCACCGGCCGGTCAGGAACCGCCTCCCCGGGCAGCGCCGCGATGCCGTAGTGGGGGGTGTCCATCACGAACACACCGGCGAGGGACAGCCGGGTGTCCATGTAGAACTCGCTGATGCCGCTGTAGGCGTTGGCCACCACCAGGTAGTCCGCGTCCTGCTTGAGCACCGCCTCGGCGGCGTCCTCGTACGTCCGGTGCAGTGCTATGTTCCGGCTGTTCGGGACATCGCCCTCAAGGCTCTGCCAGACGATTCCTGCGGCGACTTCGCTACTGGTCCCGGCGGGTCCCAGCGTGGCTACCCCCGGACTTCCGCCATGGGCGGCGAAAGACGGTGTCAGCCAATTTACCATCTGCCTCATCGTTGCGTTCCTCCATTGGTTTCAGGAAGCCGAGCGGGCGAGCAGTGGGAATACGAGGACGCTAACTCGCCGGGCCGGGGAGTTTCCATGAATCCGGCCAAGCACCCCGGTAACTGCCGATGAAAGCTGCCTCTTGACGACTCGACCGGCAAAGCAGTGGCATGGAGCGCGTCGGTTATCTGTGAAGGAGCGATTCGTGAACCATTTCCCGGACCCGCCGCCGGTGACGGAACGGCTCAGCCGTGCCCTGCGGGACCTGTCGGCCGTCGAGCGATGGGCCGCGCACACCGGGACCGGCGCGGAGGAGACCTGGGAGGGGCCCCGGTTCGGGGTCGCCACGGAGTCCTGCGACGGCATGCACGAGGTCGTCGGCATCACCTGGAGCGCACCGGCCGGAGCCGGCCCGCGCGGTGAGCCCGCCGAGGCGGACCGCGTCGTACTGCACTCGTCGGTCAGGGCCCTGCTCGACATGGCGGAGCACGAGAGCGGACCGGCGCACACGGAGGTCGTCCTCACCCGCCGGGGCCCGCGCGTGCTGTCGTGCCGACTCGGCGACACGACCGTGACGGTCACCGGAGCGGGCAGGGACTGACCCGATACCGGCTCAGCCGCACCACCCGCCCGGTCCTGCCCCACCCCCCTCTCCCACCCCAGGGGCCCTTCCCGCCCCAACCTCCCGAATCGGCTTCCGCCCCTGGTCAGAGGCCGTTTCCGCGCGTTACCCATGGGCGGTAACGGAGCGGGATCCTCGCGGGAATGGCCGTCGCCATATTCGAGGTGTCGGAAAGACCGAAGACACTTCAGGGGGCGGAAATCATGGCTCGCAAGCTCACCGACTCGATCCGGATCGTCGTGGCCGTGGTGGCGCTGGCGCTGGGCGCCGCGGCGGTCGAAGCAGGCCACACGGACGCGCAGCGGCACGGCCGGCACGTGACGGCCGAGGACAAGGGACCGACCGTCACCACCCCGGTCGCGGGCGCGTAGTTCCCGGACCGCCGGCGATCCGGCGGTCGGCTCCGCAAGGGCGGTCAGGTGCGCCGGGCGTTCGGGGGGATGCCCATCGCCGAGAACAGTTCCTCGGCCTGCGCCGCGTGCTCGGCCGCCCATGGTTCGTCGCCCAGTGCCGCCGCCGCGCCCGCCAGGCCGGCCAGGGCATAGGCCTCCTCGACCCGGTGGCCGACGGAGGACGCCAGTTCATGTGCGCTGCTGTGCAGGGCGAGGGCGGAGGCGTACTCCTGCTTCCGCCGCAGCACCCGGCCGATCACATTCTCCAGCTTCGCCTGGCGCAGCGGCGAGGAACCCGCCTGGGCGAGGGCCAGGGCGCGGTCCGCGAAACCGGACGACTCATTGGGCCGGTCCAGGCGCTGGGCGATGTCGGCCGACAGCGCCAGCGTCATCGCGACATGGCCCTGGTCCATGGACTCGTCGCACAACTGGCGGGCGAGGGCGAGGGTTTCATCGGCCGCCGCGTAGTCACCGAGGCCGGTCTGCGCCAGGGCCAGATCGGTGAGGGCCACCAACTTGCCGCCCTGGCGCCCCAGTCGCTCGGCGAGTTCCATCGCGCGCAGCGCCGCCTCGGCGGCCTCCTGATACTTGCCCCACTGCTCGTACAGGGCGCTCAGGGCGGTGAGGCTCTCGGCCTCGGCGCGGGGCGACTCGAGTTCGCGCTCGCAGGTGATCGCCCACTGGAGGTGGACGAGCGCCTCGGGGAAGCGGCCCAGCAGGCTCTTGTACAGGCCGAGGGTGCTCTCGGTGTGCGCCTGGGTGTGCCGGTCGCCCAGCCGGGCGGCGACGTCCCGGCCCTCCTCGGCGACCCTGACGCCCTCCTCGTAGCGGCCGAGCTTCCAGCAGGCGACGCCCAGGTTGGACAGGCTGACGCCGAGCAGGTCCAGGTCGCCCAGGCGCCGGGCCGCCGTGACCGCGAGGCGGCACAGCTCCGCGAACTCCTGGAGATGGCCGCGCGCGTTGAGGTGGAAGACGAGATTGCGGGCCAGGCACACCGCGTGCCGGTCATGCCCGGACCGCTCGGCCAGGGTGACCAGGGACAGCAGCCCGGGGTGCTCGCGGGAGAACCAGACCTGCGCCAGCTTCTCGTGGGTGAGGTCGGGCAGCTCCGCCGTCGACGGCGGTATTCCGGTGGGCCGGCGCCGGCGTCCGGGGAACAGCACCTCGCAGGCCGCCTCGGTGGCCGTCAGGTAGTAGTCGAGCAGCCGCTCCACCGCGGCCCCGTCGTCCTGTGCGGTCGGCTCGCCGCGCAGACTCCGGACGAAGCTGCGCACCAGGTCGTGCATGGTGTACAGGCCGATCTCCGGTTGCAGCACCAGATGGACGTCGAGGAGCCGCTCCAGGGTGTCCTCGGCGATCCGGACGTCCATGCCGAGCAGGGCGGCCGCCGAGTAGACATCGATGTCCCCGCCGGGGTGCAGGGCGAGGGTGCGGAAGGCGGTCCGGGAGTCCTTGTCCAGGGCCTGGTACGACAGTCGCAGGGTCGCGGCGATGCTGCGCTCGCCCAGGCTGAGTTCGTCCAGCCGCCGGGTCTCGTCCCGCAGCCGCTCGACCAGGTACGCCAGGGTCCAGCGCGGGCGGTTGCGCAGCCGCGCGGTCGCGATGCGCAGCGCGAGCGGCAGATACCCGCACAGCCGGGCCAGTTCGGCGGCGGCCTCGGGCTCCGCGGACACCCGCTGTCGGCCGAGGATGTCCTCGATCAGGGTGGCGCTCTCCGCGGGGGACATCAGCCCGATGGAGATCCAGTCGGCTCCGTCGAGGTCCACCAGCCGGGCCCGGCTGGTGACGAGGAGGAGGCAGTCCGGCGAGGCGGGCAGCAGATGCAGGATCGTTCCGGCTTCGGTGGCGTTGTCGACGAGGAGCAGGACCCGCTTGCCTCTCAGGGTGGCCCGCCACAGGGCCGCGCGCCCGGCGTCGTCCTCGGGCAGCTGCTGTCCGGGGCCCGGTACGCCCATGGTGCGCAGCAGGGAGGCGAGGGCGGCGCCGGTGGTGACGGGCTGCTCGCCCGGGGTGTAGCCGCGCAGATCGATATGGATCTGGCCGTCCGGATAGTCCCCGGCGAGCCGGTGCGCGGCCCGTACCGCCAAAGTGGTCTTCCCGCTGCCGCCCATGCCGTCGATGGCGACGATCCGGGTGGCCCGGCCGTCCTCGTGACGCGCGTAGCCCAGTAATTCCTGGAGCTCGCGGTCGCGGCCGGTGAAGTCGGCGAGGTCGTGCGGGAGGGTGGCGGGCGCCTTGATCTCGGGGGCGGCCGGCAGGGGGGCGGGGGCTTCCCAGGACTTCGGGGCGGCGGCGAGTTCGGGGCTCTCCCGCAGAATTCCCTCGTGCAGCCTGGTCAGTTCGGGGCCGGGGTCGATGCCCAGTTCCTCGCCGAGGAGCCGCCGGACCTCGGCGTACTCCTCCAGGGCGGCGGCCTGGCGGCCCGACCGGTACAGCGCGAGCATCAACTGGCCGCGCAGGGTCTCGCGCAACGGGTTCTGGTGCACGAGCTGGCGCAGGTCCACGACGAGTTCGGCGGACTCGCCGAGGCCGAGCCGCAGATCGAAGAGCTGCTCGGCGGCGGCCAGCCGACGCTCCTCCAGCATGACCGAGGCGCGCTCGATGACCGGGGTGCCCTCGCCGGAGAGCAGGGGACCGCGCCACAGGGCCAGGGTGGCCTGGAGCGCGTCGACGGCCCGTGCGGGGTTCTCGGCGGCCAGCGCCTCCTTGGCGGTGCGCAGCCGGGCGTCGAACTCGGCCAGGTCCAGCTGGCTCTCGGTGACCACGACGCGGTAACCGGGTCCCTCGGTCACCAGGGTCTCGCTGCCGCCGGGTATGCGTCGGCGCAGATCGGCGACGGCTTTGCGAACCTGGTGGGGGGCGGTCGCGGGCGGGTCCTCGTCCCAGACGGCCTCGACGAGCCGGGAGACGGGGAGCATCCTGCCGGACTCCAGCAACAGCATGAGGAGTACGCGTTCCTGGATCGCCCCGCCCAGACGGAGTTTGCTGCCGCCCTCCCAGACCTCCAGCGCACCCAGCAGGTTGAACCTCAGTGGCCCCCCACCACCTGCCACCTTGGATCCCCTCACCGGTCGGAGTTCATGGATCTCGCTGTCCGTATGATCATATGTCGTCCGTGTAATGGACGGTAGTGTGGTGTGGACCAGTCGCGCCGCGCGACGAGGGCGAGAACACCACCGCCGATCTGCCTGTCATTCTGCCCGCCCTTTGCCTGAACGGCCCGTAGTTTGGGGCCGGAAAACGCAGGCGCGGGTAATGCGCCGTCGCTTCAGCGAAGGTGGGAATTGTGGCAACCAACCCTTTTGAGGATCCGGAAGGCCGCTACGTCGTACTCGCCAACGACGAGGGCCAGCACTCCCTCTGGCCGGTCGGCATCGAGCGGCCGGCGGGCTGGAGCCTGGTGCGGGACGAGGGCACGAAGCAGGAGTGCGCCGAGTACATCGAGGCCAACTGGACCGATCTGCGCCCCAAGTCGGCCGTCGCGGCCATGGGCGGCTGAGCCCGCACCCTCCGCGCGGGGCACGCGCAGAGCGGTGGGGGGGGGGGGGGGGGGGGGGGGGGGGGGTCCCCCCCCCTTTCCCCCCCCCCCCCCCACCGCTCTCTTCCGGTCGTTCCGGTCAGATCCGGTCGTCCGCCCCGACGACGCACCACTCCAGCACCGCCATCGCGGCCGTCATCTTGTGGTGCGCCTGGCGCCAGGCGCGGCTCCGCTCCCCGTCGAGGACCTCGTCGGTGACCTCCTGGCCGCGCACGGCGGGCAGGTCGTGCAGGAACACGGTGTCCGGACCGGCGAACCGGTCGAAGAACCCCTGGTCGATGCGGAATCCCTCGAAGTCGGCCAGCCAGTCGGGGTTCGCCTTGGGGACGCCCATCGTCTGCCAGCGGCTCGTGTACACGGCGTCCACCGGACCCGTCACCTCGTCGGCCGAGGTGACCTGCTCGACCAGCGCCTGTCCTTCGCTGAGCTTGCCGACCAGGTCGAGGGTCTCCCGCGGCACCTCGTACCCCTTCGGGCAGAGCAGGGTCAGCCGCAGCCCGGGGGTGAGCGCCGCGGCCAGCGCGAGCGCGGCACCCGAGCTGTTCCCCTCGCCCACGCACAGCACATGCCGGCCCGCCAGGTCACCGAACAGCTCGGTGAGCGTGGCCAGGTCGGCGATGGCCTGCGTCGGATGCTCGTCCAGGGTCAGGGCGTTGACCACGGCGAGCTTCGGGCTGCTGCCCAGCCGCCGTATCTCCGCCATGTCCCCGTTGGTGCGCACGACCAGCGCGTCCAGGTACTCGCCCAGCACCCGGGCCGTGTCCTCCAGGGTTTCCCCCGTGCTGATCTGCAGTTCGTCGGGCCCGAACGTGATGACGTCCGCGCCCAGCCGGCTCGCGCCGCTCCAGAACGAGGTACGGGTACGGGTCGAGGACTTGCGGAAGTAGACACCGACCCGGCGCCCGGCGAGCGGGCGTTCGCCGCTGTCACCGCGGCCGAAGACGACGGCGCGCCGGACGATGCGGTCGAGTTCCTCGGAGGTCAGGTCGGCGAGCGAGATGAGATTGCGCATGGCGGAGTGTCATCACCTTTCATGGACTGCTTCGTGGATTGCTTCATGGACTGCTTCGCGAACTGTGTGCATTTCAAGGGGACTTGGCGGGCGCGGCGGGCCGCCCTGCCGGGTCCGGGGTGCGTGAGCGGCGGCGGGCGCCGGTCACGCCG